>DYEI01000438.1 GCA_020725765.1 Anaerolinea sp.
CCACCCCACTACCGTGAACGGACAAGGGACACCTCCTATCTGAGATGCCCCTTTTCTGCCTCGTAACCGCCTATTCGCCAAACTCACCGATCACAATTCGTGGGGTTGATTTTAACATTCGCTACTGCTTCGAATCCCCTATTCTTAAACCTCTTGACATTGTAAACTTCCCGTGCTAAAATGTGCTTAATCGTGTAAGCTGAGACGAGTAAGCATGTCGAGCGAGAGCCACAGGCCTACCCAGGAGGACGTCGCGCGCGAGGCCGGAGTGTCTCGCGCCGTCGTGTCCTATGTGATCAACGGCCGGAGCGGCGGCAACGTGCGGATCAGTGAAAAGACCCGCCGTCGCGTGCTTGAGGTCGTCCAGAGGCTGGGCTATCAGCCCAATGTCAATGCCCGCAGCCTGCGCACCCGCCGCAGCCAGCTCATCGCCGTCATGGTGCCGGACCTGACGAACCCGTTCTATCCGCTCATGATACGCGGAGCGCAGGCAGTTGCCCAGCGTGCAGCGTACGACATCCTGGTGTACGACTGCGACGACCAGCCGGCACGCGAACGGAGCTTTGTACAGGCCATGCTGGGGCGCATGGTCGATGGCGTCATACTCGTCGCCTTCCACCTCAAGGCCGAGGATGTGAGCCTCCTCACGCGGGCAGGCATCGAGGTGGTTGGCGTTGGCGGGGAGTTGAGGCCCCTCGGCGTCGATGTGGTGGTTCCCGGCGAGCGGGAGGCGGTGCGTGAGCTTATGCGGCACCTCATCGATCGTGGGCACCGCTCCATTGCACACCTTGCCGGTCCGCCAGATACGCCTCCCGGAAGGGTGCGCCTCGAGGCCTACCGGCAGGCGCTCGCCGAGGCCGGCATTCCTGACGACGAGTCGCTGGTACGCTATGGCACCTTTGACCGCGAGCATGTTGCCGACCTGGTCGGGTCGCTCTTTTCGAGCTCCCGCCACGGGGCACACCCCACCGCCCTCTTTGCTGCCAACGATGTGATGGCGATTGAGGCGATCCGGACCCTCGCCCGGCTCGGCTGGCAGGTGCCGGCGGATGTGGCGGTCTGTGGCTTTGACAACATCCCGGAAGCCGAAGTGGTCATGCCGCCGCTGACCACCGTCGATCAGGACGCGGAGGCAATCGGCCGACGTGCGGCAGAGCTTCTGCTGGAGCGCCTGAGGGCAGAAGCGCCACTCCCGCCTCGAGAGGTCAAGATCGCTTGCCGGCTCGTGCTCCGCGAGAGCGCCTGAAGCCGGTCGGAACGGTGACCCTGCGCCTCTTGCCGAGATTGGCCGGGGCGCAGCGCGGAGGCCGTGAAGGAGGAGCGAATGCGCTGAGCCATGGGATAGTGACACACCCGGTGAGACACGCGACCTACTGACGCGAAGGAGGGAACTATCATGTCGCGCAGGCACCTTCTCCTGCCTACCCTTGTCGTGGTCCTCAGCCTCATCGTCGGGGCCTGTGCTCCAGCCAAGCCCCAGCCGACAGCCGGCCCCCAACCCACGAGCGCCGGTGCACAGCCGACCCAGGCGGTCACGGCGCCAACCGGGGGAGAGGTGGTCACCCTCAAGGTGTGGGACTTTGGGGGCATCGAGTTCGAGTGGCTGGACTCGATCATCGCACCCGCGTTCAATGAAAAGTATCCGAACATCAAGATCGAGCACCTCGGCATTCCGGAGAGCGAGTTCTCCATCAAGCTGGAGACGGCCATCGCCGCTGGCGACGTTCCCGACCTGGCGGTGTTCGTTCCGGCAAGGCTCATGAAGGCCGGCCATGTCATGCCCCTGGACGACTTTATGGCGCAGGACGGCTTCAAGGTTGATGACTTTTTCCCGCTCTTCAAGAGCCGCTCCATGCTGGAGGGCAAGGTGTACTCCCTGCCCGCCAACATCTTTGTCTGGGGGATGATCTACAACAAGGACCTCTTCAGGGCGGCCAACCTGCCCGAGCTGAACGCCGACTCGGTTATCACCTTCGATGACTGGCTGCAGTACGCGCGGGCCGTCAACAAGCCCTCCGACAAGCTCGAGGAGCGCGTATGGGGCTCGGCCATGTTCTGGCCCGCCTGGAACTCGATGAACAACTATATGAGCGAGCCCTTCGTGCTCGGCCCAGACGGGCGCAAGTGCGTGGGCAATGCGGACAACGAGGATTGGTTCCACGCCTGGGAGGTCATGCTCACCGCGTACAAGGAGGACCTGACCCCCGACTCCGCCAGCACCCTGCTGGGCGAGATGTCCTTCATCGACCTGTTCAAGCAGGGCAAGCTAGGCATGATGTACGGCACCTATGGCGAGGCATCTGCCGCCCGGGCTGCGGGCATCAACGTTGGCATCACCGGGCAGCCGGTCGTCACCAAGGGTTGGAAGGGCAACGTGGGAGGCTGGGCCACCGAGTACAGCATCATGGCCGGCTCCAGGCACCCCAAGGAGGCATGGCTGCTCCTCAAGTTCCTGGCCACCGATGGGGCCAAGCTGCTCTCTCAGGCCGCGGCCGGGGAGGCGGCCCATAGCGAGGGTATCGAGAGCCCGCCCTGCTACATGCCGCTGGCGCAGGACTGGGCCGGCGACGACCCGCTGAGGCAGGAGAGCCTCAAGCTCATGGAGCGAATCGTGCCGCCGCCGTTCACCCCCGATATCTGGACCTCAGTCGACCCCTTCAACGAGGCCTGGCGCCGCATGACCGAGGATGGTGTGGACGTCAAGACGGCCATCTCGGAGGCGGCGATCGAGTGTCAGGAGGTCACCGACGAGCTCTGGGAAGAGTGGGAGAAGCTGGGCCAGTAGCAGCCTGGCTCGTCTCTGATCGGTGGTGTGTCTGGGGCCTTGCAACTGCCGGGCCCCAGACACCACCATGGAAGTGATCCGGGTGTGCCGCCGGGGCGGCCGGCGCGGTGCCACCGCCCGGGCAAGGCCGGAGGAGGGGCCAAACCTATGGCAGTTGCGGCGCACAGACCCGCCAGGCGGGGCCTCACAGCCCAGGAGCGCAGGGAGGCGCTGGCTGCCTACCTGTTCCTGTCGCCGTGGCTGATCGGCTTTATCGCTTTTCTGGTCGTCCCCATCGCCATGTCGCTTTACGCCGCGTTCTGCGACTGGGTGCTGATCAAGCCGCCGCCGCGCTGGATCGGTCTCGAGAACTTTCGCTACATGTTCTCCCAGGACCGCTACTTCCTCTGGTCGCTGGGCGTGACGCTGCGGTACATGCTGATGAGCCTGGTGCCGTCGCTCGTCCTCGGCCTGCTGCTCGCCCTGCTCCTCAACCAGAGGCTGCCGGGAATGAACCTGTTCCGAACCGTCTTCTATGTTCCGGCTGTGGTCTCGGGGGTGGCGGTGACCCTCCTGTGGATGAACCTGCTGAACCCCGAGCTGGGGGCGATCAACCAGGTGCTGCGGGCGCTGGGGGTCCAGAACCCGCCGAACTGGCTGAACTCTTCGACCTGGGCTCTCCCGGCGGTGGCCCTCATGAGCCTGTGGGGAGTGGGCGGCGGGGCGATCCTCTATCTGGCTGGCCTGCAGAACATCCCCGAACAGCTGTACGAGGCGGCCGAGATCGACGGCGCCAGCCGCTGGCAGCGCTTCTGGCGGATTACCCTGCCGCTGCTCTCGCCCACGATCTTTTTCATGCTCATCACGGGGTTGATCGGGAGCTTCCAGGTCTTTACCCCTGCCTATATCATGGGGGGCGCCAGCCGCTGGGGCACGTCCAGGCACCTTCGCTTCTACGTCCTGCACCTCTATCTCAAGGGCTTCCAGGAGGGCAAGCTGGGCTATGCCTCGGCCCTGGCCTGGGTGCTGGTCATCATCTCCGCCATCCTGGTGACCATCATCTACACCACGACCGAGCAGTACGTGTACTATGAGGAGCAGGGAAAGGAGAGATCGTAGGATGGCTACCGCTGTACGCGAGCGCCGGCGTCCGGCTTCTCCTCCCCTTTGGAAGCGCAAGTCTGTGCGCGAGGCGGTCCACGCGGTCATCATGTACGCGCTGCTCCTCGGCATCGGAACGATCATCCTGATGCCGCTCTCCTGGATGCTCACCGCTGCACTCCGGGGCCCGGGGGAGGTGGTGTACACGGTGCCGGTGTCGTGGTTTCCGACCAAGTCCTTCCACTTTGAGAACTTTTGGACGGTCCTGACCTACAAGGGGTACCCGCTCTGGCGGCCGCTGGCGAACACCCTGTACCTGGTGGTGCTCAACGTCCTTGGGGTGCTCATCTCGAACACCCTCGTGGCCTACGCCTTTGCGCGCCTGCGCTTCCCGGGCAAAGAGTTCCTCTTCCGCATTGTCATCCTGACCATGCTGATGCCGGGCATCGTGCTCATGGTCCCGTCCTTCCTCCTCTTCAACGCACTGGGCTGGTATGGGACCTACCTCCCCCTGTGGGTGCCCAGCTTTTTCGCCAACGCCTGGAGCATCTTCATCACCCGGCAGTATATGCGCTCCTTTCCCCGTGACCTCGACGACGCGGCACGTATCGATGGCTGCGGCTACTTTGGCATCTACCGGCGCATCATCCTGCCCCTGTGCAAGCCGGTCATGACCGTGCTGGCGGTGTTCACCTTCCAGGGGGTGTGGAACGACTTTACCGGGCCGCTGATCTATCTCAAAGACGCCGAAAAGTTCACTCTCGCCATCGCCCTGGACTATTTCCGGCGCTCCGCCTTCTCGACGGTCTCGGTGAACACCACCAACCTGGTGATGGCGGCCTCGCTGATCTCGGTGATCCCCATGCTTGTCCTCTACTTCGCCGTGCAGCGGCAGCTGATCGGGGGCATTGCCAGCGTGGGCCTCAAGGGCTAGACGAGGCGGATTGCCATGCCACAGAGTGCCGCCAGCACTCCACGCAGCCCGAATGTGCGTTCCCTGCGGCGCCCAACGGAGGTTTCATGAAGGTCTCCTTCAACGGATGCAGTTTGGCCTTCTCTGTGCTCACTACCGAGAACCGGTACGAGGCGGCAGGCATTGAGGCAACGCCCACGGCCGGCGGCCTGATCGCCCGCGCGACCAGCCTGACGGCCGGCGAGGGGGCCGCCGCGGCGCCGGGCCTCTTGGAGGTGCGCCTGGCCGCCAGCGGCCGCCGGCTCTCCTGGCAGGCCCGAGCGGCGCACAGCGAGCCGATCAAGGGAATCATGGTGAGCATCGAGCCGCTGCCAGTGGGCACTGTGATGATCCCGCCCGCGACCGCACTGACGGTCGAAGAGGGAAGGCCCGGCCGCTGCTTTGTGTACCCCGGCGGCTACTATCCCCTGCGCCACGTGTCCGCGACCGGTGTCGAGCCCGGCTCCGGGCCGCTGCCGACCTGGGCCGCGCAGTTCCTGCTCCTCCGCGCCGAAGGACGAACGCTCTCCCTCCAGGCGCGGGAGTATCCGCCGCGGGTGAAAAAGCTGTGGCTCTACCGCCGCGGGGATTATCTGGCGCTTCGCCTGTACACGGAGGCCGACGCCTGCCGCCGCAGCGGCGAGTACAGCGCGCCGACCTGGACGCTGGAGGAGGTCGACGACTGGCGCCGGGCCGTCGACGACTATGCCACCTGGATGGCCGGCGCCTTCGGGCTACGCCCCTTCGCCGAGCGAGCCGACGTGCAACCGTGGCTGCGCGAGGTAGGCCTCGTCGTGGTCCTCCATGGACGCAGCCACTACGGAGCCGTCTGCCACAGCTACGCCGACATGGCCCGCCGTCTGGAGGAGTTGGCGGCCCTCTACCCGCCGCAACGCACGCTGGTCAAGCTCGTGGGTTTCGAGGGACCTATCGACCGCCGCTGGCCCGATAACGACCCCGACCCCGTTCTCGGCGGCGACGAGGGCTTTCAGCGCTTCATGGCGGCTGCCCGCCGCTACGGCTATCATGTGATGCCACACCTGAACGTGTGGGGCGCGAGCTTTCGCAACCCGGCCACCCCGGACCTCCTCGCCTTTCAGGTGCAGGATGGCGAGGGGCGGCCGCTGAGCTGGTCCTTCGACTATGACCACGACGAGGTCGCCGAGGAGATCTTTGCCTACATCTCCCCGGATGCTCCTGAGTGGCGCACGGTGCTCCGCGAGAGAATCCAGCGGCTTGTCGGCCGCTTTGGCGTCGATACGATCTTTCTGGACCAGACCGGCACCTTTGTCAACGACCGCCGCTACGACCACTTCCGCGGCCTGAAGGCGCTCTACTCCGAGCTGCGCGCCGCCCTGCCCCGAGTCCAGTTTACCGGCGAAGGACCGGGCACCGAGATATCGGTCAGCCTCTGCCCGCTCCTTTCGGGGGTAACGGGTGCCTCTGGCGGCCATGAGGCGCTGGAGATGTATCGGCGGCTCTTCGGCCCCTTCGTTCGCGAGCACGGCCACTCTGCCTCCCTGCCCCCCGAGCCCTACAGCGGCGTGTGGACGGCGCGGCCCGAGGGCTGGTGGACCCAGGAGCGGTTTGCGGCCCAAGAGGAGCATGCGGCCTGCATGGGCGCCATCCCCACCCTCAACCTTACTGACCGCCGCATCCCGCTCGAAGGAGACCGCGTGCGCGGCGTGCTGGCCCGGGCCCGTGGACAGCCGTAAGCCACGCCCTGACCACGTGATCGTGGGGCTGCGAGGCCGCATTCGGTGTGCCTACGCGGGCAAGCGTCGCCACAGAAAGGTCGCATGAACGCAAAAGAGAACGCCCTGCGCATCATCCAGTTCGATCACCCGGAGCGCGTCATGACCGGGCCGCCCATCTACGAGCTGCTATACTACGGCGTCAACCATGAGGGGTTTGAAGAAGGCGGCCACGACAGCCCCATGGGCACCAGGTGGACGGATATCTGGGGCACGGGCTGGCACAAAGAGCTTGCGGGGGTCATGGGTTTCCCGCGCTACAGCCCGCTGGCCGAGGTGTCCGCACTCCGGACCTACAGTTGGCCAGACCCCGACGACGAGCGCATCTGCCAGCGCATCTATGACCTGGCTGCACGGCGCCCTGAGGCGGATACGTTCCTCGCCGGCAGCCACCGGGACGCGCTCTGGGAGAAAGCCTACATGCTGGTCGGCATGGAGAACATGATGGTGTACTTCCACACCGAGCCCGAGTTCGTGCGGGAAGTGCTCCATCGCATTATGGACTTTCAGATCGGTATCGCCCGGCACTATCTCGAGCTGGGCGTCGAGATGGTGCGCCTCTCCGACGACCTCGGGACCCAGAAAGGCCCGCTCCTGAGCCCGCGCATCGTGGAAGAGTTCCTGGTGCCGGAGTATGAGCGCCTCTTCAGCCTGTACCGCGAGCGCGGCGTCCTCGTCGATTTCCACTCCTGCGGCAATGTGGAAGCCTTTGTCCCGGTCTTTATGCGCCTCGGAGTCGATATCCTCAATCCGATCCAGGCCACGGCGAACGATCTCGACAAGGTCAGATCGATGACCCGTGGCCGCATGGCGCTGCGGGGTGGGGTCAGCTCTGCGTTGGTGATGGACGGGCCGCCCGAGCGCATCGCCCGCGAGGTGCAGGAGAGAATCTGGCAGCTGGGGCGGGAGGGAGGCTACTTCTGCGCCCCTGACCAGAGCCTGCCCTTCCCCCAGGCGCATATCGATGCTCTGGTGGCGGCTGTGGACGCGTTTGGCCGCTATCCCTTGAGCCCTCCCGCAGCTTGAGACTACGAAGGGAGTAAGAGACTTGTCACTTCCCCCCGACTATCCCGAGCGCGTCTACGCCGGCGTCCTCGGCAAGATCATCGGCGTGTACCTCGGCCGCCCCTTCGAGGGCTGGAGCTACGAGCGCATCACCGCCGAGCTGGGCGAGGTCTGGTACTATGTCCACGAGCGCCTCGGCAAGCCGCTGATCGTGACCGACGACGACATCGCCGGAACCTTCACCTTCCTCCGCGCCCTGGAGGACTATGGCTACCCTCGCGATCTGACCGCGGCCCAGATCGGCCAGACCTGGCTGAACTATCTCATCGACCGGCGGACGGTCCTGTGGTGGGGCGGTCTGGGCAACTCGACCGAGCACACCGCCTACCTGCGCCTCAAGCGGGGCATTCCCGCGCCCCGGAGCGGGTCGATGGCCCTCAACGGCCGCGTCGTGGCCGAGCAGATAGGGGCGCAAATCTTTATCGACGGCTGGGCGATGGTCGCGCCGGGCGACCCGGAGCTGGCGGCTGACCTCGCCCGCCGCGCCGCCTCGGTGAGCCACGATGGCGAGGCGATCTACGGCGCACAGGTGATCGCCGCCATGGAGGCCCTGGCCTTTGTGGAGAGCGATATCGACACGCTCCTCGATACGGGCCTCTCCCTCATCCCACGCGACTCGATCATCGCCCGCCTGATCAACGACCTGCGGAGCTGGCATGCCTGCGAGCCCGACTGGCGACGGGCGCGGGAGCTGCTGGCCGCCCACTATGGCTACGACAAGTACGGCGGCAACTGCCACATCGTGCCGAACCACGGTCTGATCATCCTGGCGCTCCTCTACGGCGGCGGCGATTTCCAGCGCTCGTTGATGATCGTGAACACCTGCGGCTGGGATACGGACTGCAACTCGGGCAACCTCGGCTGCCTGCTCGGCATCCGCAACGGCCTGGCCGGCCTCGACGCTGGCCCGGACTGGCGCACCCCCGTAGCGGACCGCCTGTACCTCTCGACCGCCGATGGCGGCCGGGCCATCACCGATGCCGTGACGGAGGCCTACCGTATCGTCAACGCCGGGCGCGCCCTGGCCGGGCTGGAGCCGGTCGCACCCAAGGGCGGCGTGCGCTTTCACTTTGAGCTGCCGGGCTCGGTGCACGGCTTCCGCCCCGAAGATTCTCCCGAGTGCCACGGGACGGTCGCCCTCGAGAACGTCCCCGGCCACAGTCGTCTCGGCTCGCGGGCCCTGGCCCTGCGGTACCGGCATCTCGCGCCCGGGCGGGTGGCGCGCGTCGGCACGTCAACCTTCATCCCACGCGAGGCGACCGATCTCGGGCACTATGAGCTGATGGCCTCTCCCACCCTGTACCCCGGGCAGACGGTGCGGGCACACCTCGAGGCCGATCCGGGCAACGCGCATGCCGTCGCCTGTCGGCTGTACCTGCGCATCTACGGTGGCGAAGACCGGCTCGCGCTCGTCCGGGGGCCCGAGCTAACCCTCGCGCCCGGCTCTGAGGCCGAGCTGGTGTGGCGGGTTCCCCCTATGGACGGTGCGCCGATCGCCGAGGTCGGGCTGGAGCTTGCCGGTGAGCATGGCGCTGCTGGCGCGGTGTACCTGGATTACCTGACCTGGGAGGGTGCTCCGGACGTCACCTTCACCCGGCCCGCCGGGGGCGGCAGCATGTGGTCGCGCGCCTGGGTCAACGGCGTGGACCAATGCAGCCCGCGCGCCCCGGAGCCGTTTCGCCTGGTGCAGAACGAGGGCCGGGGACTGCTGATCACCGGCACGCGCGAGTGGACGGACTATGAGGTGACGGCGGACGTCACGCCGCACATGGTGCGGGCTGCCGGCATCGCCGCCCGGGTGCAGGGAATGGCCCGCTACTACGCCCTGCTCCTGATTGAGGGCAGAGCCCGCCTGGTGAAGGCACTGGACGGCGAGACCGTATTGGCCGAGGCCGACCTCCCCTGGCAGCTCGGTGAGACTCACGTGCTCGGCCTGCGGGTGCGGGGCAGCCGGATCGAGGCCTCCGTCGACGGGCGAACACTCTTCGAGGTCGAGGACCTCGACCGACCGCTGCACAGTGGCGGCATCGCGCTGGTCTGCGAGGAGGGCCGCACGGCCACCCAGGCCGTGACGGTGCGACCGGTGCGCTCGAATTTGGGGCACGTGATGTGAACGCCGGATGCTCTGACGAATGCGGGGTACGGCAGGCTGGCAACCCCTCGAGTCTGGCCTTTCCGCCCTCATGGTGAACCTCCGCCCTGTGGAGCGCCCAGAAAGGCCCTACACCCAGGAGCCGCGGTGCGTCTTCCCTGCTACATGTAGGAGGCTCCCCGAAAAGGCCAGACGCGAGCCCCTTCCATCGTGGATTCCCCGCCCCCGCGCTGCGCTATGCATTACCCATAGGTCGGGCTGCAGAGCATCACGGCGCATGAGATAGCACCCTGGCGCCCATCCTGGCGGACCACCCGCCGTATGCACCGCGGCTCTGAACACGCCGAGCGGCAGCCGCCATGGGCTGCAAGTCCAGAGTGCCCCCACCCCTGCCCCTCCCCCCGGCAGGCGCCCGGCGCCTGCCGGGGGGAGGGGTGATGAGAGATGGGCGGTTTCGGGCG
>DYEI01000439.1 GCA_020725765.1 Anaerolinea sp.
ACGCCCCCTTCCCCGCCGCCGAGGCGGCGGGGAAGGGGTACCCTCCGGCAAGGGCCGAGGGACGGCGCCCAGAGCAGCCTGTGCGCCCCTGAAGAGGCACAGGGGTGGGGGTGCTCATTGAGGAACGCACGCTGGTGCTCCCGAGTTAGCAGCTATCGGGGGTGGGGGACAACACCGCATTGGCGGCCGGCGCTGCCAGGATGCGCGCCTGAACAGTTGCGGCGCCAGCCGCTCTTGACAATCCAGACCTTTCCTGGTAGAATAATTCCGATAGCGATTTCGGAATTGACGGAGGGGGCCATGCGCTTCTCAAGTCGCGAGCAGTACGGGCTGCGTCTGATGGCCGAGCTGGCCTCCCACTACGGGGAAGGTCCCATACCCCTCAGCGAGGTCGCCGAGGCTCAGGGAATCCCGCTGGCGACGCTGGAGCAGGTGATCGCCCCTCTGCGGCGGGCGGGGCTGGTGATCAGCACTCGTGGCGCTACCGGCGGGTATACCCTGGCAAGGCCGCCGGCTGAGATGACGGTTGGCGATGTGCTGCGCGTCCTTGAGGGTGGCCTCGTGCCCATTCCCTGCCTGGACGCGGACGGAGTCCGCTGCGAGCGAGTCGAGAGCTGTGCCACGCGCCCGGTATGGGCGCTCGTGCGAGATCGTCTGGTCGAGACGCTGGATCGGCTGACACTGGAAGACGTCTGCCGGCAGAGAGTGGATGAGGAGAAGCTGTAGAGGTGTCTCTGCTCGAAACCCTTCGCGAAGACCTCGAGACTGTGTTCAAGAAGGACCCGGCCGCCCGAAGCACGGCTGAGGTTCTCCTGTGCTACCCGGGCCTGCATGCGCTCTGGATGCACCGCGTGGCGCATGCCCTGTGGCGTCGCGGGCATCGCCTGCTCGCTCGCGTGCTGTCCCACGTCAACCGGTTCCTGACCGGGATCGAGATTCATCCCGGCGCACGCATCGGGCGCCGCTTCTTCATCGACCATGGCATGGGCGTTGTCATCGGCGAGACGACCGAGATCGGCGATGATGTGCTCATCTACAAGGGGGTTGTCCTTGGCGGGACCACGCTGCAGAAGGTCAAGCGCCACCCGACCCTCGGAAACGGGGTGATTGTCGGGTCCAACGCGGTGGTTCTCGGCAACATCACGATTGGGGACAACGCCAAGATCGGCTCCGGCGCGGTGGTGGTGAGGCCGGTCCCGCCCTGCGCCACAGTAGTCGGCGTTCCCGGCCGGGTCGTAGCGCCCAAGTCACAGGCCGAGCCGCCGCGGCTGGACCTGGACCATGGGCGCTTGCCCGACCCGGTCGTTGAGGCCCTGCGAAACCTGGAGGCGCGCCTCGAGGTGCTCGAGCGCGCGGTCGCCGTGCCCGGCGGGCCGCCTCCGGCGATACTGAACAACGGCACCGAGGCCGCCGTCCAGCTGCCCACTGTCGGGCAGGTACAGGCCCCGGGTGCCGGCCAGCCTGCAACGGAGTAAGGGATGCGATGACGACCAAGCCTGTGCGCACTGTGTATCTGGACCACGCGGCTACCACCGCGGTCGACCCGCGGGTAGTGGAGGCGATGCTCCCATACTTCACCGAGAAGTATGGTAACCCCTCGAGCATCTACGCCCTTGGGCGCGAGGCGGCGGCGGCCATCGACCAGGCCCGGCGCACCGTGGCCGAGATCCTGCACGCCCAGCCCCGGGACATTGTGTTCACGAGCAGCGGCACCGAGTCCGACAACCTCGCCATCAAGGGCTGTGCCTTTGCCCAGCGCAAGCAGGGCAAGAACCACATCATCACCTCTCCCATCGAGCACCATGCCGTCGGGCACACCGTCGAACAGCTCGTGAAAGAGTTCGGCTTTGAGGTCACCGTGGTGCCGGTCGACCGCTACGGCGTGGTCGACCCCGATGACGTCGGACGCGCCATCACGGAGCGCACCGCGCTGGTGACGATCATGTATGCGAACAACGAGGTCGGCACCATCGAGCCGATCCCCGAGATCGGTGCCATCACGCGCCAGAAGGGCGTGCCCTTCCACACCGACGCCGTGCAGGCTGGTGGCAGCCTCGACCTCGATGTCGAGCGGTTGGGCGTAGACTTTTTGTCGCTCTCGGCGCACAAGTTCTACGGGCCCAAGGGGGTCGGGGTCCTCTACGTCCGCCGCTTTGCGCCGCTGATGCCGATACTGACGGGCGGGGGCCACGAGCGAAACCGGCGGGCGAGCACCGAGAACGTGCCCGGCATCGTGGGGCTGGCCACGGCTCTGCGCCTGGCCCACGAGCGGCGCGAGGAGGAAAACGCCCACGTCGCCCGGCTGCGCGACCGCCTGATCCAGGGGATCCTGAGCACCATCCCGGACGTCCAGCTCACCGGGCATCCGACCAACCGGCTGCCGAACAGCGCCAGCTTTGTGTTCCACGGCATCGAGGGGGAAGCGATCCTGCTGAACCTGGACCTGCAGGGCGTCTCGGCCTCCAGTGGGTCAGCGTGTACCTCGGCATCGCTGGAGCCGTCGCACGTCCTTCTGGCGATGCAGGTGCCGGTCGAGATCGCCCACGGCTCGCTGCGGCTCACCCTGGGCAGGGAGAACACGGATGAGGATGTGGACTATGTGGTCTCCATCCTGCCGGGGATTGTCGAGAAGCTGCGGGCCATGTCGCCGATGTATCACAGGTAGCGCGAGGGGCGGGCGACTGCCGCCGCCCGCCCGTTTCCAGCCCGGGATGGTCTCACGCGAGCTAGCGCTGCGGCGTAGCTCCTGCCGCCGGGACCTCAGTCTGGCCTCAATTCGCGTGCCTCCACATGTGTGACAAGTGCCCGCGGCCATCTGCTTCGCCCATGCCCTGCTTCCCGACTATAATCGTCGAGTGTAGCTGCGTCGGGCCTGCGGACCGCCTGCTGTGCTCGAGTAACCGGCATCGGCCCGCGGGCTTGAGGAGGTTCGCATGTCTGTATCAGAGGTCACGGCGGTGCCGGCGACAAAGGCCGAGGCCCGCGCGATGCTGCGGGAAATGCGGGAGGAGACGATCCTGCTGGTTCTCCCTGCACTCTTCCTCGCCGGCCTCCCGCTCTATACCATCGCCGGAGCGCTGAGCGACCCGGGGCAGGCCCTGTTGCCCTGCTTCGTCCTCTTCCCGGTCGGCGTGGCCGTCTGGGCCCTGCGGCGGCTGAGCTATCTGGCGGCGGCCTGGGCGTTGGTGGCGGGCTGTGCCCTCGTGATCCTGCTGCTGGCCAGGGTCTGGAGCGCGGCGATCTGCCTGCTGGCTTTGCCGGTCGGAGTGGCGGCGGTGTTTGTCGGCCTTCCGGCCGGTGCCCTGGTTGCTGCTGCCGCGAGCCTGCTCCTGGCATACGGCCCACACCGGGTCGTGCCGGCAGGTGGTGAGCTGCGTGCGGTCAGCACGGTAGAGGTCTGGGGCACCGTGGGCCTTCTGTGGCTCTCTCTGCGGCCGCTCCTGACTACGTTGCAATGGTCATGGGCGAGCCGTCAGCAGAGCCTGAAGCTCCTCGAAGAGGCGCGTGAGCAGCGCCTGCAGCTCAAGCAGGCCCTCGCTGATCTGGCCGAAGCGAACGTGCAGTTGACCCGCCTGAACAACCTCGCCCAGTCGCTCCGCCAGGCGGCCGAAGAGGCCCGGCGCGCCAAAGAGCGATTCGTAGCCAACGTGAGCCACGAGCTGCGCACGCCTCTCAACATGGTCATCGGCTTCAGCGAGACGATCCTTCAAGCCCCCGAGACCTACGGAGGCCGCATCCCGCCCGCCCTCCTCGCCGATCTTGCAGTTATTCTCCGCAACAGCCAACACCTGTCGGACCTGCTCGATGACGTCCTTGATCTGAGTCAGATTGAGGCTGGGCAGATGGCGCTCACCAAGGAGCGCGTCGCCATCAGTGAGCTTGTAGAGGCGGCCACAGTGGCTGTGCGACCGTTGTACGTCTCCAAGGGGCTCTATCTGGAGTCCGAGGTTGCGCCGGACCTGCCGCCGGTGTTCTGCGACCGGACGCGCATCCGCGAGGTGCTGCTCAACCTCTTGAGCAACGCCGGTCGCTTCACAGAGAGGGGAGGCGTGCGCGTCCGTGCCCGGCGAGAGGGGGCGGACGTGGTTGTCAGCGTGGCCGACACGGGCCCCGGCATCGCCGACACGGACAGGGAACGGCTCTTCCGCCCCTTTGAGCAGTTGGATGGCTCGATCCGCCGGCGGTATGGCGGCACCGGGCTCGGCCTTGCCATCAGCAGGAGCTTTGTCGAGCTGCACGGGGGCACCATGTGGGTGGAAAGCGAGTTGGGCAGGGGCACGACCTTCCTCTTCCGGCTGCCGATCGATCCTCCGGCGCCGCTCGTAGGGGGGCCTTCCCAGTGGCTGTCGCCCGATTGGGAGTACAGGCAGCGAGAGCGCCCGACGAGGCTTCGGGCCGGCCCTATCCCGCCGCGGGTGGTGGTGCTGGAGACGGGCGAGTCTCTGCAGCGCCTGCTCAAGCGCTACCTGGACGGGGTAGAGATTGCGGCCGCAACCACCTTCGAGGGGGCGATTGCGGCGCTGGGGGAGGCCCCGGCTGTGGCCCTGGTCGTCAACGACGTGTCCGTGCCCGAGGCCCTGCGGCGCTTCAGCTCTTCGACAGAGTTGCCCTACGGAACGCCGGCGATCATCTGCTCGGTACCTGGTGAGCACGAGGCTGCCGGGGCCCTCGGTGTAGCTCGCTACCTGGTAAAGCCCGTCACGCGAGCCGCGCTCCTTTCGGCCCTGGAGGGGCTGCCGATCGATGGCGAGACGGTTCTGGTCGTCGACGACGATCCCGAGTCGGCGCGGCTCTTCCGTCGCATGCTCAACTCCTATGGGCGCGGCTACCGTATACTTACGGCGGGGGAGGGCCGACAGGCCCTGCAGATGCTACGGGATGAGCGCCCTGCCGTGTTGCTCCTGGACCTGGTCATGCCCGACATGGACGGGTTCCAGCTTCTGGCGGAGAAGAACGCCGATCCCACGATCCGCGACGTTCCGGTGATTGTGATCTCGGCGCGCGACCCGGTCGGAAGCCCGGTGGTGACGAACGCAGTCGCCGTGACGCGGCCCGGCGGGCTGGCGATGCCGCAGTTGCTGGCATGCATCGAGGCGATCAGCGGAGCCTCGGCAGCCGCTGGCCCACCAGCTGGTCCAGCACGGACAGCAGAGCTGCCCGGGTGACCGGCTTGCGGATAAAGGCCGCGGCACCGAGAGTCAGGGCGAGCTGCTCCTGCGGGAGAATGCTGCACACGACGATCGGCACGCCGCGGGTGCGGGGGTGCTCCCGCAGGCGGCCGAGCATCTCCCAGCCGTCGAGGCCGGGGAGCATGAGATCGAGGACGATGATGCGCGGGCGGAGCCTCTCTGCCAGCTCCAGGGCGTGCTCCGGGTTTTGGGCGCCGATGAATGGGTAGCGGGTGCCAGCCAGGCAGCGCTGAAAGAGCCTCAGCGTGTCGGCGTTGTCATCGATGACGAGAACCGCCGCCTGCTCTGCAGTTGGCACCGAGAGCGTGGCCGCGAAGGGGTGCCCCGGCGTTGCATGGGTCAGGGCGAGCGTTCCGCCACTCAACCCTACCAGTTCGGCGGCCATGCGGAGGCTCTCGGCGTCTTCGGCACAGGGTAGTGCGGATGCCGCGGGGGCGGCCGAGGTCTCGACACGGATCTCGACGCGGCGGTCGCCTTCGCAGACCCGGAGGCGGAGCTCGCCGCCGCGCGCGAGACGGGCACAGGCCGTGAGGATGCTGAGCAGCGCCTGACGCAGCACCGACGGAGGGATCGCCAGCCGCGGGAGGTTCTCCGGTGCGGAGGCCGTCACGCGCGTATGGGGTGCATCCAGAAGCGGCGCGGCCGTCTTCAGGGCGGCCTGGATGGCCTCGACGGCATCGGCGACCTCGCCCGAGGCGGACTGCCGCAGCCATTCCAGCTCCTCCTCGCGGCTGGGCGTCGCAGCCTGTAGCGTCGCCTCGGGCTCCGCCGGCTCCTGTCGGCCGGAAGCAACGGTGGCCATGCGCAACTGCACGCCATAGTGCATCCAGAGGTGCTCCGCAAGCAGACGGATGGCCTGATGCTCCTCGCGACGGAGCTGGCGCTCGCTCAGCCCGAGGGTCGTGGCTACCTCGACCTGGGTGCACTGCTCGGTGAAGCGATGGAACAGGACGCGGTAGGCACGCCAGGCGTTCGACTGCGCGGGAACGTCCGCCGGGGGCTTGAGGGCGGCGATGGCCTCGATCAGGACCCGCTGAAGGGCTGAGGTCGGATTCGGCCGGCCGTCGACACCCAACAGCGACACCAGCGGGCTCTTTCGCAGCTCGCCCGGATCGTAGAGGTGCACGAGGGCACTGTGCAGGCTACGCACAAAGGATGGGTCGACCATGGTGCAATTATGCCTGCTTTGGGGAGCCCTGGCAAGTGGGCACTCGCTGAGGGGTGCAGTTCACCTTGGAGGCAGGCTCTTCTACGCTGCTGGCAAGGCCCCCCACCCCCGGCGTCCCCTCCCCCGGGTCCGCCCGCGGGCGGACCCGGGGGAGGGGACCCTTTTTCTATGGGGTGTTTTGCGGCGGCGCGCTACGCGCGCCGCCGCAAAACACCCCGCTCTACGCATCTCCCCTCCCCAGGCGGACGCCGCGGCGTCCGCCTGGGGAG
>DYEI01000043.1 GCA_020725765.1 Anaerolinea sp.
CAAAGCGCAAGGCCCGGTCGCCGGCAGAGCATCCCCGGCAGGCTGCCTGACCGCGAATCTGCTGACTGATCTCGGATGCACCCCGGGGGATTGCATGAATCACAAAGAGGTGGTACAATGGCCTTGAGGGCGTTTACGCATCCTTCACACATACTCCTCCGCAACGTCGTACCTCGCAGCCGCGTAGCGCCAAAAGATGCCGGGTGACGCCCGGCGCGGACAGGCATACTGTCACCCAGACTGTACCCGCTACTAACTCTTTTGAGACAATCCTCTGCTATACTGGTGACGAGAGGCCGACGTCGATAGAGCGGGCGCGGCCGGGAGGGCGCCGAGAGCGCCGCAACGAGCAAGGAGGAGTGGCTCGATGATCCGCTATCTCGTCACCTGGTTCTACACGACCCCGGTCTATCGTTCGCTTCGTCGAGAGGATGGCCAGGACCTGGCCGAGTATGCCCTGCTGCTGGCGCTCATCGCAGTGGTGCTGATCCTCGTCATCGGTGCGCTGTCCGGCGCTCTTGCCAACACCTTTAACATTGTGCGCGAAGCGCTGAACACCGCCGGGACGGACCAGATCCAGCCGTAGTCTGTCGTGAGGCGGCGCACACTCGTGCGGCAGGACCGCGGTAGACTGCTTGGCAGTTCGGGCGCAGGCAAGAGAGCAGAAAGCGGAAGCGGGCCCGGACCTCGGCCGGGTCCGCTTCCCAGACAGTGAAGGAGCAGGGTATGCTGCGCTTTGCGGCGGTCTGGGCGCAGAGCTTACGGCGGGAGCAGGGGCAGGACCTGGCCGAGTATGCCCTGCTCCTGGCGCTCGTGGCAGTTGTGCTTGTGCTGGTCATCGGCGCGCTCGCGGCCCCGATCGCGGATGTGCTGAACACGATCCGCGACACGCTGAGCAACGCGCAGGCCTACCAGGTTCAGTAGGGGCTGGCAATGTCCTGTAGCCGGGCGCTGCCTGGCGAGCAAGGAGATCGCACCGTGTTCGGAGGACGCAAAGCGAAGGGTCAGGCGATGGCAGAGCTGGCGCTGCTTCTGCCGTTGCTGCTGCTCATCCTTCTGGGCTGCCTCGACCTCGGGCGAGCCTTTGCGACGTGGCTGACACTGGCTAACCGCGCGCGGGAAGGGGCCCGATACGGGTGCGCGCTGAGCGTGCCCCTGACAGCGGAAGAGCTGGCCCGGGTGAAGGCCCGCACCCTGGAGGGGATTGCGAGCGAGGGCCTGCCGCTCGAGGCGGTGAGCGTCGAGGTGACGAGCGGGCCCGTTGCCGGAAGCAGCACCGATGCGGAGGTTGTGGTCACGGCGTCGACCTCAATGGAGCTGACCACGGTGATGCTCTTTGGCGGTCGGCCGGTGACGATCACCGCGCAGGCGCGCATGGTGATGCTGCGCGGCGAGGGAGGAGCGTGAGCGGGCGTGTGGTACGGGCAGACGCGTAGGAGAGGCGAAGCAGGGCAGTCGCTTGCCGAGTTTGCGCTGACCCTGCTCGTCCTGGCCCTGGTGGTGCTGGGGCTCATGGATTTCTCGCGGGCGATGCTGGCGCACAGCACCGTGGCCAATGCGGCGCGCGAGGGGGCCCGCTACGCCTCTATCCATCCGGATGATACGGCCAACATCAGGCAGGCGGCGCTTGCGCTGACGGTCGGGCTGGACAACGTCAGCGTAGACGTGCAGCGCCCCAAGCCTGAGGTCGTTGAGGTTGTGGTAACGCACACCTTCCATCCGGTGTCTCTGCTCATCGGCACGTTCTTCGATGGCGGCTCGGGTGCGGGATTCACCATGCGAGCTCGCTCGCGCATGTATGTGGAGTGAGGGAGATGGCCGAGACTGGGGGCAGGGGTGTGGTACCGGTCCGGGCAGGGGTGCGGCATCAGCGCGGGCAGACGCTGGTGTTTGTGGCGTTGATGCTGGTGGTGCTGGTCGGGTTCCTGGCGCTGGCCGTCGACGTGGGGAATGCCTACGCCGAGCGTCGCTTCATGCAGAACGCAGCCGATGCGGGAGCGCTGGCCGGGGCGCGGGCCCTGGCCCTCGATCGCGGTCAGGCGGCCGCCCGGGCCGAGGCGGAGCGATTTGCCCTGGCCAACGGCGCCGTGACCTGCACGGTGGCCATCACCGGCAGGACCGTGACCGTGTTCGCGAGCGAGAGAGTCGACACGTTCTTCGCCTCGGCCATTGGCGTGCACGAGATTGACGTCGGCGCGGTCGCCGCCGCGGGCTATAGCTTCCCGTGTGCCGGCACCGGCGTGCTCCCTATCGCCCTGCACGAGAGCCTGTGGAAAACGGGCGTCACCTACACCATCTTTAGCAAGGAGACCACCGAGACCCTGGGGGATGGCTCCACGATTGTGCAGACCTCCCAGCGGGGATGGCTGAACCTCAACGGAGGCGATGTCGACGCCAACGAGCTCAAGTGCTGGGTGTGCCCGGAAAGCTGTCCGAGTGTGCCCGAGATTCATCTTGGGTGGGCCAACGGGTCGCCGGGAATGGACACGTCGGTGCTGCAGGCGCTGGAGTGCCAGCTGGGTAAGGAGGCGATCGTTCCGATTTTTGGCGAGGCGTGCAGCAGACAGGTCGACCCCAATTGCCCGGACAATATCGGCAACGGGCAGTCCAACTACTATATCAAGGGCTTTGCGGTGTTCAAGATCACCGCGATCCAGCACAAGACGAATTACAAGTATGTCCAGGGCGAGTTTGTACGCGGCCCCTTCACGATGCCGGATCTGCAAGGTGGCTGCGACAGCGACTTTGGCATACGCGTGGTGAATCTGATCCGATAGGAGTGCCGGGAGGCCGCGGGGCCGCTCCCTGCGGGCCTCTGACCCCCTCGCCGCGGCAGGAGCAGGACCTGCCAGGGTCCCGAGCCTGGCTCCCGGGGGTGGCTGGCGCCGGGCATTGGCTTGGGCGCGCCAGGGGAGTCGGCATGACCTTGCGCGGCTCGCCCCTTGTGCCGTACCCCCTGAGATAGGGCGCGCGGCTGCTGGAAGGGAAGGACCAACATTGAACCGTCGAAGAGGATGCCTGTGGTTTGCGGCCGGGTTGCTGTTGGCGCTGATGGCCGGCGTCGTAGCCTTTGTCACCATGCAGCGCGTGGCGACCGTGTCGGCACCCCCGCCGGAGGTTCCGAAGGTGCGCGTTGTGGTGGCGGCGCGAGACATCCCGCTGCACACGGTGCTGACGCAGGCCGATCTCGAGATCCGACAGGTGGAGCCGGACCTGATCCCAGCCGACGGCCTCTCGGACACTGAGGACGCGATCGGCAAGCTCACGACTGCAGATATCGCCGAGGGGGAGATCCTCCTGGCGCGGCGGCTGATCGCACCGGACTATGTGGGCCCCAATGCGGCCTTTGTGATGGACCCCAAGAAGGTGTTGGTCGCCTTCGGGGCGGGTGACCTGCTCAGCAGCGCGGGCATCCTCAGGCCCGGCGACCATGTCGACCTGATGCTCACCTACGACTTTAGCCGCGGGGTGACGCACACGGAGACTTCGGAGCTGGGTATTAACACGCTGACGGTGCTGCAGGACCTGGAGGTGGCGGCGCTAGTCTACGGCACGCAGGCTCAGGACCGCGGCAACGAGCCCCAGGAGGCGACGGGCGCCCCGCCGCGTGCGATCCTATTCGCGGTAGACCCTCAGGATGCCCTGGTGATCAAGCATTTTCGGGACATGGGAGGCGTGGCAGACTTTGCTCTGCGCAGCCCGGTCGCGGAAGGAACCTTTGATGTGGTGCCGGTGGATGGGTACTACCTGCTGCAACGCTTCCGGGTCCGCGGGAGTGCTCGGTGATGAATCTCGGAGTACGGTCGGGCGAGGCGCAGGGGCAGTCCGCAGCCGAGGGGCCGTCGGGGCCGGGGCGGCGAGCGCTCGTGCTGATAGTGTCCGGCGAGCCAGAGACGGCGCAGCTCGTGCGTGGCATCCTGCGGAGCGTGGGCTGGGAGACGGCCAGCACGGCGACGGGCGCCGAGGCGCTGCAGAAGGTGCGCCTCGAGGAGCCTGATGCCATCGTGGCGGGGTTCAGCCTGCCGGACATGTCCGGCACCGAGCTGTGCCGGAGGCTGCGGGAGCGGGGCGGGCAGGGCATTCCGGTCATCCTGCTGGGCTCGAGTGCTGGCGTCGCCGAGCGGGTCGCGAGCCTGCGGGCGGGGGCGGCGGACTATCTGGTCACGCCACCGGACGCGCAGGAGCTGGTGGGGCGGCTGCAGGCTGTGCTTGCGCTGCGGGAGGAGCGTGCAGGGTACGTCATCGTCACCGTCGGGGCCAAGGGTGGCGTGGGGACCTCGATGGTGGCGGTGAACCTGGCGGTCGCGCTGCGGCTGCTCTCGCGCAAGAGCGTGTGTGTGCTCGACGCTGCCGTGGCGGATGGCACGGTGGACGTCCTCCTGAACCTGCAGCGCACGGGCAGCATCGGTCAGCTTCTATCCAGGCTGGAGGAACTGGAGCGGGCCGACTTTGAGGCCATCCTGACGCGACACTCGAGCGGTATCGAGGCGCTGTGGCCGGATGATGAAGGGCTCCAGCCTGACGAGTTGCGGCGGTTGATCCTCACGCTGCGCCGGCTTCGGGAGATAGTGGTTGTAGACCTCTCACCGGCCTTTGGGGAGCACATGGCTTCGGCGTTGGAGGTCGCGGATCGGGTGCTCGTGGTCTTGACGCCGGAGATCGGGGCGGTGCGGGCGGCGCGGCGCTTCTTGCAGCGAGCCCGGATGCTGGGCGTGGCGCCGGAGCGGCTGATGCTCGTGCTGAACCGGGCGAAGGTGCGGGGGGGCCTGCAGCTGCGGGATATCGAGAGCACGCTGGGTGTACGCGTGGACGCGAGCATACCCGATGACGTCAGGCTGGTCACCACGAGTGCGAATCGTGGCGTGCCGTTCGTGCAGGGTCACCGGCGGAGTCAGGCCGCGCGGCAGATTGCGGCGCTGGCCCGTCGGCTGGTAGAGGCGGCGCAGTAGAGTAGCCCGGGGCCTGTGTGGAAGGGCGAAGAGGCTGAGGTGGAGAACACGGCAATTGCCGCGATGGTGGTCGCCGGGTTGACGGTGATGGGGGTTCTGGCCGTCTTTGCCGGCGTGTACGTCCTTATCGAGTATCCGGACGACATGCGGCTCCGGCTGCAGGCGTATGCCGGGGCGGCGGAGGAGGAGAGGCGCGCGCGGCGGCGGGGGCCTGCTCTGAGAGCCCTGGCTGGGTGGCTGGATCGCCTCTTCACCGGGCAGGCCTTCGCGCGGCGCCTGGCGCTGAACCTGGCGCAGGCCAACCTGCGGATGACGGTGCCCGAGTTCCTGCTGTTGCCGGTGGTGATGGCGGGGCTGGGCGGCGTTCTCGCCTACCTGGTGCAGGGCTATGCGATCTCGGGGATGGCGGGAGCAGCGTTTGGCTTCGCCGCGCCGTGGCTCATCCTGGAGCGGAGGCGACGGAAACGTCTGGGGGCGTTCCAGGCGCAGCTGCTCGATGTGCTGTCGCTGATCACCGGGTCGCTGAGGGCTGGGCACGGGTTGCTTAACGCGCTGAGCGTTGTCACGAGCGAGCTTGACCCGCCGGCCTCCGACGAGTTCTCACGAGTCGTGCGAGAGATCGGGCTGGGGCTCTCACAGACCGAGGCGCTCAACAACCTTGTGAGGCGCATGGAGAGCGGCGATCTGGAGCTGATCGTCACGGCGGTGAATGTGAGCCACGAGGTTGGCGGCAACCTTGCGCTGGTGCTTGACAAGATTGCCGAGACGATCCGGGAACGGATCAGGCTGCAGGGCGAGATCCGCGTGCTAACGACCCAGCAGCGCCTGACGACCTATCTCCTTGTGGCACTGCCGGTGGTCCTGGGAGGTGTGCTGGCCCTCATCAACCCAGGCTGGATCATGCGGCTCTTCCAGCCGGGGCTTGTGCGGATCATCCCGGCTACGGCGGCGGTCCTGGAGGTTCTCGGCTACCTGGTCGCCCGCCGTGTGGCCCGTGTTGAGGTGTGAGGCGTAGAGTGGGCGAACCCTTTCTGGCAGAAGCCGCGCTGGTCGGCGAGTTGGTGGCACTGGCCATCGGTGCGCTGTGGGTGGGCCTGGAGCTCATCCGTGAGGGGCAGCACTCGGTGCGACGCCTCGAGCAGGCTGTGTCGCGGGAGCTCCTCGCACCGACGCTGGAGTTGCAAGCGCCCTTCCGGCAGCGTGTGCTGGAGCCGCTGGTGCGGCGCCTGCTGCGGGCGGTCGGCCGCATCTCGCCGCTGGCGAACCTGGATCGGCTGAGCCGTCAGCTCCTGATCGCCGGCTCCCCCTTCGGCCTCGGCGCGCTGGACTTTTTGGGGCTCCGCATCCTGCTGGCGCTGGTATTCGGAGTCGGGGCCACTGTGATGGGCCTCTCCATGACCGGGTCCCTCCTGCGCGGGCTGATGCTCGGCCTGGCCGGGGCGCTGCTATTTGCCACACTGCCGCAGTTCTGGCTCAGCCGCCGGATGAGGAAGCGCCGCAGGGCGATCATGCTGGCGCTTCCGGATGCGCTTGACATGCTGACCGTCTGTGTCGATGGTGGCCTCGGCCTGGAGAACTCGTTCCTCAGGATCGGCGAGACCTGGGACCACGCGCTGGCGCGCGAGTTCCGGCGCGCCGTCTCGGAGATTGGGTTCGGTGTCAGCTGGCGGGATGCGCTCCGCAACATGGTATACCGCACCGACGTCCCAGAGCTTTCGGGGCTGGTGGCGGTGCTGCTGCAGGCCGATCAGCTCGGGTTCAGCATCTCGGACACGCTCCATGCGCAGGCGGATCAGCTCCGTATGCGGCGCCGTCAGCGGGCGCAGGAGCAGGCGCGGGCCGCGCCTCTGAAGATGCTCTTCCCGATGGTGTTTTTCATCCTCCCGGCGACCTTTGCCGTGATCCTGGGTCCGGCGGTGCCGGCCATCCTGGAGGCCTTCAGGTCCCGCTAGCCGGCGTGGGCCTGGGCTCTCCCCAGTGCCTGGGCTGGGGCGCGCCGGGCTGCTCGGGCGGTGGGTTGGTGGTGAAGGAGAGGGCACCATGCTCTTCAAAGTGAATCGTCCCGATGGGGCGCAGGCGGAGCCGCAGGCGCGAGGTGCGACCGTGGCACCGCTTCGGCGCGAAGAAGTGTACCGGCAGCTCGTGATGCAGGTACGCGACCGCGTCGTGTCAGAACTCAGGAGTGAAGGGGATGGAGGAGACCTGCAGGCGGTCCGCCGCAAGATCGCGGAGGTCTATGCGGACGCCGTGCGGGGCTCGAGCATGGTGCTTGGCCGCACCGAGCGCGAGCAGCTCTTTGAGCGGGTTGTTGCCGAGATACTCGGATATGGTCCGCTCGATGCGCTGCTGCGCGACGAGACGGTCACGGAGATCATGGTCAACGGACCTGACAACGTGTACGTTGAGCGTGCCGGCAAGATCGAGCGCACGCCGCTGAGGTTCGACGACACGGCTCATCTCATGCGCATCATCGAGCGGATCGTAGCACCGCTTGGCAGGCGCATTGACGAGGCTTCGCCGATGGTCGACGCGCGGTTGCCGGATGGCTCGCGTGTCAACGCGATCATTCCGCCGCTGTCACTCGTCGGCCCGGTGCTGACCATCCGCAAGTTCTACCGCGTGCCGTTGGGGGTCGAGGACCTGGTACGGCTCGGGACCTGCACGGCCGAGTTCCTCGAGTTCATGGCCATGTGCGTACGGGCGCGACTCAACATCGTCATCTCGGGGGGCACCGGCACCGGCAAGACGACGCTGTTGAACATCTTCTCATCCTTCATACCGGGCGATGAGCGCATCATTACCATCGAGGATGCAGCCGAGCTGCAGCTTCGTCAGGAGCATGTCGTCACGCTGGAGGCGCGGCCACCCAACCTTGAGGGGAAGGGCCAGATTACCATCCGGCAGCTTGTGATCAACGCCCTGCGCATGCGGCCGGATCGGATCGTCGTCGGCGAGGCGCGCGGTGGCGAGGCGCTGGACATGATGCAGGCCATGAACACCGGTCATGACGGCTCGATGACGACCATTCACTCCAACAGCGCCCGGGACACGCTGCGTCGTATCGAGACCATGGTGCTCATGGCAGGAATGGACCTGCCGCTGCGCGCCATCCGGGAGCAGGTCGCCTCGGCGATCAACCTGGTCGTGCACCTGCAGCGCATGCGCGACGGGTCGCGCAAGGTCGTCGAGGTCTGCGAGGTCTCGGGGATGGAGGGGGATACCATCCTCATGCAGCAGATCTTTGTCTTCAAAGAGACCGGCATGCGCGACGGGAGGATCGTCGGCCGGCTCGAGCCGACCGGCATCACGCCCAAGTTCACGGAAAAGATCCGGCTCGCCGGCATGGAGGTCAGCCCCGAGCTGTTTGGCTACTCGTTCCGGCGCTAGCGTGATCGATAGCGGTCGTGTGGCGCGGCTCGTGCTGTAAGGTCTTCCCCCTCGGGGCGTCTTGTGTTACGGAGGGGGTGTTCGCGGGCGGCTTCGCCGCCCG
>DYEI01000440.1 GCA_020725765.1 Anaerolinea sp.
AAGACGCCCCCTCCCCCGCCGCTTGCGCGGCGGGGAAGGGGGCCGGGGGGATGGGGTAGCCTCCGGCAAGGGCCGAGGGACGGCGGCAAAAGGAGCCTGTCCGCGCCTGAACGGGGGAACGGTACGGGGCCCACCAATGCGAGGGGGCAGACCGCGGGACCTTCTGTGCGGTATTCCGGACGGTAGGCAGCGGGGTGGAGGCGCGCCACCCTACCGGGTGCTCGGGAGTGGGCCGCTACTGCGCCACGCGCTCCACCCGGCTGCCGGGTCACTCGGCGCCGGGTGTGCTGCTGCAAAGCTGATTGTGCGAAGGCGCACACGAAGGTCGCCTGCACTGTGCGGGGGCTCCCGCTCAAGCACGGGAGCCCCCGGAGCGTTCGGGCCACTGCCTCAGAGCTATACCTAGTTGCTGGCTGTCCCCTTCTCCACCAGCAGCCGGTAGCTGGCCGGGAAGGAGGTGTCCTCCGGCAGGTGGTTGCTGAGGATGATGGTGACCCGGTCGCTGTTCAGGTTCAGCGTGTTCAGAACGGTGCGGTCGCGCTGGTACCCTCCGTCGACGTAGACCTGGCCGTCCACAATCTCATAGCGCGAGAACTTGCCGTTCTTGTACACCGGGTTGATGAAGGTCAGGTCCCAGTCGTTGACGGCCAGGCCGGTCGTGTAGAGGAAGCCGCCGAGCACCCAGTTGCCGCTGCCGGCCTCGAGGTCGTCCTCGAAGCGGATGCCGGTCGAGTCGGCGACGACGATGTCATCGACATAGAAGCCAGCCTCGGTCGTGGCCCAGTCGGTGACATAGAGGAAGCGCAGGCGCACGCTCTGGCCGGCGTAGGCGGAGAGGTCAAAGGTCTCCTCGACCCACCCGCCGCTCGACCCGGTGAAGCCGGGCAGATTGGCCAACACGTCTGGGTGCGCTTGGGGGTCGTGATCGTAGGTGGTGTGCGGGTTGGCCAGGCTCGTCCAGGTCTGGCCGCCATCGGTCGAGACCTGAACGAAGGCAAAGTCCCACAGCGGCTCGATCTCGTACCAGGTCCAGAAGCGGAGGCTGGCACCGGAGCCGAGCGTGAGCGGAGTTGCCAGGGTGGCGGTGTTGAACATCAGGTCCCCGCGGCCACCCCACAGCTCGTACTGCCCGCCGTGGGCCGCCACACCGGTCTCGTTCTTCGCCCGGAAGTTGGAGATTAGCTGCGGCTCGAATCCCGCGTACGTGAGGTACATGGGTGCGTACGGCGGCAGGTCTCCGAGCGGATACTGCACCGTGCCGGATTTGTACCCGCCATAGTAGCGGGGGATGGGCAGGTTGCCGCGCACGCCTGAGCGGTAGTAGTTGTCGATGCTCCACTGGATCGAGTAGCCCCAGGTGTCGTCGGAGGGGATGTCGAGGCTCTGGTACCCGAGCCTGGCGCCGGAACGGCCGACGAGGGACGGGGCATCGAGATAGTTGGCTACCGTCCAGTCGCGATAGATGTCGTCGAAGGAGGTGTTGTAGCCAAAGGCGGCGAGCTGATTCTCGATCCCCGCGATGCCGTTCGCCTGCTCGTCGACCAGGGCCCTGATGAAGGGCGGCCCGCCAAAGTTCTCCAGCAGGTAGAGCTGGAAGAGATAGCTCTCGCCATAGTCCTCCAGCCCGCCTCCCCAGACGGTCAGCGGCGTGCGGTGATAGACCATGTAGTAGGCAATGTGCCCCGCCTCGTGGCCGTAGCCGGCCAGGTACCCGGCCAGGTCGGCCATGCCCTCATCGACCCAGGAGGGCTCATCCGGGTCGTGGTCGTAGTGGATGGCGTGCTCGTACTCGTGGGCGATGGTCCCCTCGTAGAGGAAGGGCCGCGCGACGTTGGGGCCGATGCGGTTCGCCCAATCGTAGGAGTCGATGTGGATGATGTTGCGGTCCGCATAGACGTCGTTCATGGTGGCCCAGAAGTAGCCGGCCACGTAGAAGGGATAGGTGGGGTCGCACCACCCCTCATCGATGATGTTGTAGACCAGGATCATCACCCGCTGAGGGTTGTCGGTGCGGTACCAGTTATAGCCCCAGCTGGCGAAGAGGCCATGCGACCCATCCCGGTCCCTGGTGAGCCCATAGTAATTGGTGACCTGCGGGTAGATGTTCTCGTTGAACTGCTGGAGCAGGTAGTCGATCTGCTCCTGAGTCACGGTGTGCGGCGGCCGGGGGTCGCCGGGGCAGTAGGAAAGATCGTTGGCGACCCAGATTTCGGCGTTGCCGCCGATGGCGCGTAGGGTGAACTGGCGCCAGCCATCGGCATAGAGCCAGCGCACGTCTCCGACGCCTGCCGTGGCAATCGTGCCAGAGGTCGACGCGTCCTTTGGCTTGGCGGACTTGCCAGACTTGTCGCCCTTGGTCTTGGTCGCCGTCTGGCCGGAGGCCGCGACAGCTGCCGCGAGCTGGCCAGCGACAGCCTCAGTGTCGGCCATGATCCTGGCATGTGCCGCCTGGCCGGTGAGGCTCTTGTAGTAGGGGTCGAGGTCAACGGCGATGAGGTCGGTCGGCGGCGTCGGCTCGCTGGCGGCCGCGGGGATGCCGGCGAGAAAGCCGGAGAGCAGGGCGACGACGGCCAGGATGGACAAGAGTTTGCGCAACATTGCTTCCTCCTGTGCTCTTGTACGGGCGTGCGAACAGAGGGGAGACGGATCAGAGGGATACCGTGGGTGCTTCACCTCCTTCCCATGGCCGGCCCGCCGGGATCGGAGGGCCCGCTAAGGACGACAACGCCTCGGGCAGGAGAACACCACCGGGTGGCCGACCGGGGGCTGGCGCCGATGAGGAGCAGAGTGAGACGGTCGGCGGGAGAATTCACGTGCTCTTTATGAATCCCATTATACGCAGGAAATGCGTCGCGTCAACGGGGATGTGCACTGTGGGTGTAGTTCAGTTTGGAGGCAGGCTCTTCTGCCCGGGTGGCAGTACCCCCACCCCCGGCGCCCCCTCCCCCCGGTCGGCCCGCCGGCCG
>DYEI01000044.1 GCA_020725765.1 Anaerolinea sp.
CCCCAGAGTGAACTGCACCCATGCCCGCCTTTATGCTTGACGAACGCTGCCCCCCTCACTACAATCCCTCCCATTCCCCGGTGCCCAAGCACAACATAACGAGGTGAGTGGGCATGCAGCCACAGGACGTGCGAACCTGGTACGGCTGGGCCGAGCTGAGCCCTCAGGGCCCCATCCAGGCCGGCAGCCTGGGGCACTGGCAGTTGATCTACCACGTCGGTCGCTTCGGCATCCGCGCCGGGGGGTCGCTGAAGCTCCTCTTCCCTGCCACCGGTGATTGGGCGGCGCCGCAGGGCAGGGACCCTTACGAAGAGAACTTTGTCTCGGTCACCACCAGCGGCAGGGGCAGTGTCGCCTGGCGCTACGACCCGCGCGGCCACGCCGAGCCGTGGCCCCGGGCCCTGACGGTTGACGTGGCCCGCGCCTGCCTCTCAGAGGGCGACACGGTCACCTTCCACCTCGGCGACCCTGAGGCGGGCTCTCCCGGCATGCGAGCGCAGACCTTTTCCCAGCCCGGCTATGAGCTCCGGGTTGTTGTCGATCCCTTTGGAGTGGGGCAACACATCCCGGTCCCCTCCCCAATTGTCGACATCGTGCCCGGCCCCCCGGCCAGCCTGACGCTGGTCGCACCTTCCCGCATTCCACCCGGCGAACCCTTCGAGGTGACGCTGAGGATCGAGGACCGCTGGGGCAATCTCGTCGACGGCTACGCCGGAACCGTCTACCTCGAGGGGCTGCCGGGCCTTCAGAAGGTCGAGCTGGCCGCGACGAACCGCGGCCTCAAGCGGCTGCTCTGCCCCGGCATCGACTGCCCTGGCACCTACCGCCCACTGGCCGAGGAGTTCGAGTTGGGCCTCCGGGCCGAAAGCAACCCGATCCGGGTCGAGCAGGCAGCAGCCGGAGCGTTTCTCGCCCTCTGGGGAGACCTCCACGCACAGAGCGCGGATATCTGCGGCGGCCGTCCCGCTGCCGCATGCCTGCACCACGCCCGCGAGGTCGCCAGCCTGGACTTTTGCTCCCACCAGGGCGACGCCTACGCGATCGACAGCGGCTTCTGGCGCGAGCTACAGGAGCTGGTTCGGCGACATGACGAGCCCGGTCGCTTTGTGGCCTTTCTCGGCTATCGATGGGCAGGCAACACTGCTGGCGGCGGTGCCCGAAACGTCCTCTTCCTCGACCACGACGCCCCCATCTTCCGCTGCAGTCATGCCCGGCTTGAGCAGGGCGAGGAGGTCGAGATCTGCTATCCGCTGAGCGAGCTCTACAAGGCACTGCGCGGCAGAGAGGCGTTGCTCGTAGCAAGCTCCGCCAACCCGGCCGCCAGCCTGGCCTTCCACGACCCAGAGTTGGAGCGGCTGGTGGAGGTCTACTCCGCATGGGGCGAAGCCTCCTGGCTGCTCGACGAGGCGATCAGGCACGGGCTGAGGGTGGGCTTTGTCGCAGGAAGCGGTGATCCACGGGGTTGCCCGGGAGGCCACTGCCCGGGAGCCGGCAGCCTGATCGGCCGGGGCGGGCTCACCTGCGTCTATGCGACGGCGCGGAGCCGCGAGGCCATCTGGGAGGCATTGCGCGCCCGCCGCTGCTACGCCACGACCGGTGCGCGCATCCTGCTTGATTTTCAGGCCGACGGCCACCCCATCGGCGACACGTTCCCCACGGCGCGGCCGCCGACCTTTGCGGTGCGTATCAACGGCACGGCAGAGATCGAGCGCGTCGAGATATGGCGAGGCACAGAGCTTGCGTACCGCCACCCGCCGGAGGATAGCCCCCGCCCGGGATGGCTGCGGATAGTCTGGGGCGGCGCCATGGCGCGAGACTGGCCCCGCGAGGTACCATGGGACGGCATGCTCCGCCTGCACGGAGCCCGCATACTGGACGTCCAGCCCTACGCCATCGACTCCCCGGCACAGGGCATCGTCCTTCGGACCGACCAGTCCGTAAGCTGGCGCTCGACCACGGCCGGCAACGAGAACGGCGTCATCCTCCATCTGGACGCGGAGCCAGCCACCCGGCTGCACGTATACGTCCCACTGACCTCTCTCGACCTCACCCTGGACGACCTCCCTCACCAGCAGGACCTTGGCGGGGAGGGGTTGCGCATACGGGTCGAATGGCTGCCCGAGGGCACCGGCAGGAAGGACCTGGAGATCACCTGGAGCGAGGCAAACCTGTTGCCCGGGGAGACGCCATACTATGTGATCGTCCGCCAGTGCGATGGCGCCAGGGCCTGGAGCAGCCCCATCTGGGTCCGCGCCAGCCCCTGACGGCAGCCACAGGCCCTCAGTGCGCTCGAACCTCTCCGGGCCTGCTGCAGATGGTGCCTCGCCCGCCGCCGGCTGCCGGTGGTGAGCGACAAGGACCTGAAAGGGCCAGACTCCGTAGGGCGAGCGCACGGCCCATCCAGGGAGCCCCACCCCTGACCCCGCCCCCGCGCCGGCGGGGAAATCAAAATGGGAGGGGGTGTTCGCGGGCGGCTTCGCCGCCCG
>DYEI01000441.1 GCA_020725765.1 Anaerolinea sp.
CGCAACCCGCGGTACCGTCCAGAACTCGCCGAGATGACTTCCTGCCATGCTGCGCCCGGGACGCCCCTCCCCCCCTTTGCCCTTGCGTCTGGCCTTTTCGGGGAGCTCCCCACATGCAGTAGGGCAAACGCACAGGGCCCACCGGATTCGGGGCCTTCCGGGGCACACGACAGGGCGGAGGTGTACCATAACGGCGAAAAGGCGAGACTCGAGGGAAGACATCACAGGGTGTTTTGCAGCGAAGTGCCCCTGCCCCAGACTTCGGGCCATCCCCGGAAGCCGTCCGCGGATGGCCCCGAAACGAGGATTCCTCGCCGCGGGCGGGGGCGAAAGGCCCGACGAGGGCAGCCGGCCCTCCGAGCGGCACAGGTGCGGGCGCTAGCCCGCACCCTCCTCCACCAGCATCTCCTCCAGCACGCGCCCCGAGTATGCGGGCGGTGCCTCCAGGCCGAGCAGATGTGCGACCGTCGGGACAACATCAAGGATGTGCACGGGTCCCAGTTCCACCGCGCGCACCCCGCGGCCGGCGGCCAGAAAGATCCCCTGCATCTCGGGTGAGGCAGCGTCGTATCCCGCCTCGCCGTACCGCCCTGCGGGGCCGAGCACGACGCCACTCTCCAGCCCGTCGCTGAGGGCATAGCCGGGAGCCGCCTGCACGATCAGGTCGCCGGCGGTCGGCGCATCGAGGTGGATTGCGGCGAGGTCCTCGCGGCGTATCAACCGCTGAAACACCGGGCGACCCCCGGCGTCCCTGACCCCCTCGAGGATGGCGACGACGCGATCGAGGAGCTTCTGATACTCCTCCTCCGGCACGATGCCCGCGCGGTTGCGGCGGCGGAGGTTCAGATAGATCTGTGCCATGCCGCCAGAGCCAACTGCGATCGCCTGGCTGCGGCTCCGGCTGATCCGCACAGCGGGACCCGGGCCATACACGAGCAGCTTTTGCGCGGCGAGCAGGGCGTTGAGGTAAACCGTGGTGTGCACGGGGGCGACCCCGTGGTCCGAGACGACAATGAGGGACGCGCTCTCCAGGTTCAGCGCGTCGGCGATCCGGCCAACCGCCTCATCGGCCCGGGCAAGCCCCTCCCGCAGGTGACCGGCGAGCTCGGCCGCACGCTCCTCGCTGTACCCGGGCTGCGCGGGATCGACCAGCAGGAGCTCCCGCCCGAGCGCATCGAGGCCATCGAGGCAAGCAAAGAGCAGCTCGGGGTGGTACTCCGCGAGGACCAGATCCGTCACCGAGGCCATCCAGCGAAGCCGGATATCGACCATGTGCACGAAGAGCTCCGGGGTGATCCAGCCCTGGCGCAGCGCCTCGCCATCGGGCTCGGGCGGGACGAACCCAAAGCGCTCGTTGATGGCGCGCACCAGCTCGTCCGGTTGTGCCTCGTTGTAGCACACCGCGCTCTGGTAGATGAGGGCCCGGTCTGCACCTGCCTCGGTCACGGCAAACCAGGCGCCGCTGTGGACCTGACCGTCGATCAGGAGCGGCGCCATCTCACCAGGCCGCAGACGGGCACTGGCCGCGGAGACCTCGCGGCTCCGGCTGAGGACAAAGGTGTCGTAGCGCGTCTGGCCGTCGTCGCTTGTGTCCAGGGCCAGGACGTAGACACGCGCGAGCGGCACTCCCTCCTTGCTGATGGTCAGCGTACCCTCCCGACAGGGGCCGAAGGATAGCGGTGCTCCCGGCCAGGCGGGGGCTTCGGACAGGGCCACCTCATGCTGTGCCGGGGTGGCGTCGACTGCCCCCTGCGTGACGACATAATCCGCCAGGACGCCAGGCTCGTCCAGGCTGATGCCCGGCCAGAAGAGGGCGGCCGTGCTCCGCGCCTCGCGCATGGCGGTGCGCCAGACCGGCTCGGCCTCAATCGAGGCGGCAAGCCTCGCCTCCGCAGGCCGGCCAAAGTCGTCCTCTGGGAGCTGATGCCGGTCGCCGACAACATGCGTCGCCGCAGGATACGTGCCGGTAGCCAGCGCCGCATGGGCCGGGAGGGTGAGGGGTGGATCGATGCTCAGCGCATACTGCGCCATGGTGCCCTGTGCCTTCAGGCGGGCGAGGTTGGGCAGCGCACCTTCCTCGATCGAGGCCTGCAGCCGGCCCGCCCCGAGCCCGGCCAGCGAGATCACCACCACTCGCGGCTCGCGGGCGGCGAGCGGCGTGGGAGCTGGCACCTCGGCCTGGGTTGGTGGCGGTGTGGGAGTGGCCAGGGGTGCCGAAGGCGGCACAAGGCGCGTGTCCGCGTACCACAGGCCTGCCAGTATGATGGCCAGCGATACGGTGAAGAAGAGAAAGCGCTTCAAGGCATCGCTCCCGAGGGATTGCCCGTATCCATGCCCCGCATCAGCCCCTTCAGCTCGGACCTTCGTTGCGGACTGCACCGTCCCTCAGCTTGAGGAGCGCAGCCTGATGCAGCAGCCCGTTGCTCGCCAGACATCCGCCAGCCAGGGGGTGCCACTCGCTGCCGTCGGTGGCCGTCACGCGGCCGCCCGCCTCACGGATCAGAAGCACCCCGGCCGCCATATCCCACGGCGCCAACTCGGGGTGATAGTACACGTCCTCCCAACCGGCGGCCACCGCGGCAAGGCCCAGCGCGGCCGAGCCCATAGTCCGCACCGAGCCAATCTCAGGGCCGAGGGCCTCGGCCGCGTGCAGACACAGGAGGCGGGCTCGCTGGCTGCGGGCCCATCCCAGGTCGAGCAGGGCATCGAGCAGCCGGTCCCGCTCCGAGACCCGCAGCCGCACCCCGTTCAGAAAGGCGCCTCTCCCAAGGCAGGCGTGGAAGAGGCGTCCGCCCAGGGGGTCGTAGACCACGCCAACAGCCAGCGCCCCGGAGCACTCGAGCGCTATCGACACTGAGAAGCAAGGGATGCCGCGCGCATAGTTGGTCGTGCCATCGAGCGGGTCCAGGTACCAGCGGTGCGTGCGGTCCGAGCCCTGCGGCAGCCGGGCCTCTTCGGTCACGATCTCGTGCTCCGGGAACTCTCGGCGTATCGCCGCGATGGCGGCCTCCTGTGCGAGGAGGTCGGCCTCCGTCACCAGGTCGCGCAGGCCCTTGTAGCTCACCTCATGGGGCCGGGCGAACCTCGACGTCAGAACCTCGCCGGCTGCTCGGGCAGCGGCGATGGCGGTCTCGAGTAAGGTGCCGGCGTCAGACACTGTGCATCCGCCCTCGTGCTCTCTACTGACTCATGGCCTCATTGACCCTTCCCGCGGCCATGTCGAGCGCGTCCTGAGTACCCCACACGCCTGAGAGGGTTGCCAGCCAGGCATCCTCAACGGCGCGGCGGATCAGCAGGCTCTCGCGTACCGATGGCTCCGGCAGGGCGTAGGGGATAACCGATTCGTACACCTCTCTGGTGACCGGCCGGTCTTCCAGCCAGCCGGAGGCGGCCAACTGCTCCACGGCCGAGCGCCGCACCGGCGCGAACCCCAGCGTCGATGCCCACTCTGCCACCTGCGCTGTATCGTTGAACCACCTGATAAAGCGCCAGGCGGCCTGCTGGCGGGCCTCGGTCGTCCGAAAGATGCACAGGCTCGCGCCCCAGGCCACGGTGCGTGGGTTCGCCACGTCGACCTGGGGGATGATCGTGCAGCCCCAGGCGAAAGGCCTGGCAGCCTTATCGACCTGCCCGGCGTAGGCCGCAAGCTCGGCCGTTCCGGCCATGGCAAAGACCGTCTTGCCGCTGGCGAAGGCGGCGCGGTCGCTCCCCTCGCCTTCGAGTCGCCGCGCTATTCGAGTGTCGAGCAGGCGCAGCAAGAGCTCGAGCGAGTCCACGCCCTCTGAGCCGTTGAAGGCGGCGCCGGTTCCCCTGGCGTTGAGGAGGCTGGCTCCGCGGCTGTACAGCCAGCCGGTGAAGGTCATGCCGCTGTCGACGAAGGCGTAACCTGCCACGTCCCCTCCGCTCGCAACGTGGCAGGCCCGCTCGAACTCGTCCCACGTCTTCGGGGGGCTCTCAATGCCCGCGGCCCTGAGGGCAGTGGCGTTATAGTAGAGGGCGAGCGCCTGCCAGGCGTAGGGCAGCGAGAGCAACTGGCTATCGAACTCGGGATAGAGGTTCGCCTGCCAGAAGCCGGGGAAAAAGTCGGCCCTGTCCCGCGGAGAGAGGCCAAGCTCGCTATCCCCGGCATACACGTCAAGGGGCACGAGCGCGCCGGCGGCCATCAGGCTGGCAATGTGGGCGGGGTAGGCGGTCGCGAGGTCGGGGGGATGGCCGGCCCGCACCGCGGCGACGGCCTTGCGGTACAGGTCCTCATAGGCGCCGACATACACCGGCTCGACGGTGATCCAGGAGCACTCTGAGTGGAAGCGGCGGGCCATGTCCGTGAGCAGCTCTGCCGCTGCAGAGCCCTCCGGCTCCGTGTGCCAGAGCAGGAGCGTCACCGGCTGGCGGAGCCTGGGGATAGCAGTCGCCGTGGCCACGACGGGGCGGGGCGGCGGGAGAGGCGTGGGGGTGGGGGTGGGGGTGGCACACGACACCAGAAGAGCGATCAATAGCATTACGGCGCAAAGGACAGGTTTTCCACGCTCCATGCCGGTCGTTTCTCAGTCGCCTTCTGCGGCCGGTGCCCGGCGGGCCGCTGTGGCGGCCGGCCAGGGGCTGGCGTCGCGGCGCCAGCAACGGGATTACGGCATTATAGTGTAAGCTGTGAGGACCGTCAAAGTGCATCGGCAGCGCCTGTTTCGAAGAAACTGATGAACGCGAGCTATTGACAAAAGAGGAAAGTTGTGATATGCTTTAACCGGTTACCTAAACGGTTGAATAAGCGGTTAACGGGCAGGGCCCAACGCGGAGGTGCGATGGCCACCATACGCGATGTTGCCCGACACGCTGGCGTGTCCGTGGCGACGGTGTCGCATGTCATCAACGGCACGCAGTACGTCAGCCCGGAACTGCGCGAGCGGGTCCTGCAAGCGATCAGTGCGCTAAAGTATCGCCCCAACAGGTTGGCGCGCGCCCTGAGTCGCAGAGAGGTCCCCCTGATAGCCCTGGTCGTTCCCGACATCAGCAACCCCTACTGGTCCTGCCTGGCACGAGCCGTTCAGGATGTCACCGACAGGCACGGCTACTCTGTCATCGTCTGCAGCACAGACGGTCTCCTCCAGCGCGAGGTGCGGTTCCTCGAGTCGGTGTCAGGATGGATCAGCGGCCTCATCCTGCATCCGTACCACCTGACACACGAACATCTTGCCTCCTACGTCAGCGACGACACTGCCGTAGTCATCCTTGGTGACTTTTTGCGCGCCGAGGGGGCATCCGGCAACTGGGATCATATCCGCGGCAACAACGAGGGCGGTGCGCGGGCTGCCGTCGACCACCTGATCGCACTCGGCCATACCAGGATCGCCTTCATCCAGGGACCGCCTGGGACGCCGAGCGGCTCCAGAAGGTTGGCTGGATTCCGGCAGGCACTCGAGAGCGCGGGGCTGCTGGTCGATGACAGCCTGCTGATCCCCGGCGACTATACGCGGGAAGCGGGCAGGGCCGGAGTGGCCACCTTGCTGGGCATGGAGCACCCGCCAACTGCGGTGTTCTGCGCCAACGACCTGATGGCCCTTGGGGCTATGGAGGAGGCGCAGAGGCTGGGGCACCAGGTGCCGCGGGATCTATCCATCGTCGGGTTCGACGACATCGACGAGGCCAAGCGTGCGCGGCCTCCGCTTACGACGGTGCAGCAGCCTCCAGAGCGTCTCGGGAGGGTGGCTGCCGAGGCTCTCGTCGAGCGCCTGAACGGGCGCAAGGAGCCGCGGGATGAGTGGTTGACCTTCTCGGTAGTGGTGCGAGGCTCCACGGCGCCACCGGTCGAGAGACGCCGCACATGATCGCAGGGCGCCTAGCTCTATGACGCCTGCAGTGCAGGGCGCCGCAAGTGGTGCGACTTCTTTCGCGTTAAACGAGCCCGAACGGGCATAGTAGCCTGCCGCGCCAATGCAGATGGGGTCCACTCGCACCGGCGCCACGCCGTGCGATCTCCGCTTTCGGTTACCATCCGCTGCAGGTCTACCGGGGACAGATCCCGCTTGGCGACATCCCAGCCGCGGGCGGGGCAACTGGCAGATGAGGTGCATCGAGGCTTTTGGCGCCGTGCTGGCCGTTCGACTGTGCGACCCACAGAACCACAAGACCGCTCGGGATTGTCGGAGGAGTCTTTTGACGAGGCACGAGAGCGGAGGGTGGGTCCACTGTCCGAGTGCGTGCGGGGAAAGCCGCTGAGAGGAGGTGGTGAGCATCGCCTCATAGAGTCTCGTCATTCACGCCAGAAGGAGTGCAGTTGTTCGTCGGACCCGTAGAACCGATCTGTAGCCAAGACAGTCTCCGTGACGGCTGACGCGAAGGAGGATCACATGAGAAGCAAACAACTCACTAGGCGAGCGCTTCTGCGGGCAGGAGCACTCTCTGGGGCCACCATGTTGGTGGCGGCGTGTCAGCGCCCGCCAACCCCTATCCCTACTATGGCGCCTACCGCTGGGCCAACCAAGGTCGCCGAGGCGACAGAGGTCCCGGCAACTGCCGTGCCGCCGACAGCTGCACCGACCCCCAAGCCTCAGGTGAAGGGCACGTTCACCTTTGCCTCCCATAATGAGTGGGAAGCCCGCCTGGAGTTGACCAAAGTCTTCTTTGAGAGGAACTACCCTGGTGCCGCGTACCAGCACGACATCACACCAGGCCTGGATCCGTACTTCATCAAGATCCAGACCCAAATCGCCGGCGGTACCCCACCGGACATCATGCTCATGCATGAGACCCGAGCCAGGGGCTTCTCGGCCAAGGGCTTGTTGCAACAGCTCGACGATTACCAGGAAAAGAACCCAATGCCTGGCAAGCCAGAGGAGTACATCGGTCTTGACCAGCTCCGGTACAAGGGCAAGACCTTTGTGTGGCCCTCGCTGTTTGCCTGCTATGTGATCTTTTACAACAAGGACCTCTTCGATGCAGCGGGGGTTCCGTATCCCAACGATGACTGGACCTGGAGCGACTTTTTCGAGATCGCCAAGAGAATCGCGGACGCGCCGAACCGATGGGGCCACAACCTCTGGGAGAATCCCGGTTGGCAGGGGGACTGGAACCCGATCCTGCGCGCGAATGGCGGCCAGACGTTCAACGAGGAGGACACCGAGTGTTTGCTTGGTTCTCCCGAGGCCATCGAGACGTTCAACTTTATGCGCGACAACTGGTGCGCCAAGGTCGTACCGTCACCTTCGGCAACTGCTGAGGCTGGCGGCGCTCTGGCCTTGTTCTACTCGGGGAAGGCAGCCATGGGCTACGTCAACCCCGGCTCTCTGGAACGGTTCCACAAGGCCCGTACGACTACCTTCAACTATGGGATCGTGTTCCTGCCGGCAGGGCCAAAGGGTCGGTTCACCCGCATTGGAGGTTCGCAGTACGCCATACCGGTTGGCTCCAAGAATCCCGAGATCGCATGGGAACTGATGCGCTGGATGATAGGCACCGAGGAGGCGATGCAGATAGAGTATGACAAGCATGGTGAAACCCTGACGTCGCGGGTGGAGCTCCATGCCAAGTTCAACTCTCCAAAAGACCCGGAAGTCACGGCGATGGTACCGAACTGGTATCAGGCGGCAGTGGAGCAACCGCTGAAGTATGGCGTCTTTATCCGCCATTCCAAGATCGGACCCGAGTTCTCTCCGGTCCTGAAGGCCGAACTGGAAGGCATGGCCGATTGCAGCAGGACGGCCGCCGAGGTTGCCGCTGCTATCGTGCAAAAGGCCAACCAGATGCTCAAAGAGTTCAAGGACTGAGCGGTGGGTCAGGGAAGGCAAGGCTCGCGTGGCAGAGGTTCGTTGCCGGTTGCTGCGTATGAGCTTTGCCTTCCCATCTACAGCGCCGTGGTGTCGAGGCCATGAGAACGTGGACTAGTGGATGGAGGCCGATGACGCTGGTACAACGCATGCGCCGGGCAGGTGGGCTACGGCGTCAGGACATCATCTGGGCCTATGTACTCATCCTGCCCAATCTGTTGGGTTTCCTGATGTTCAATGTCGGGCCCCTGGTCGGATCGCTTGGAATGGTGTTCACGGACTGGAGCATCGTCAGACCCCCCAGTTTTGTTGGGCTGCAGAACTTTGCCAAGCTCCTGTCCGATGATATCCTGGCGACGGCGCTGCGGAACACGCTCTACTACGTGGTACTCTACGTGCCCGCAGTGACTGCACTGGCCTTCCTCCTCGCGAACGCTTTGGATCGCAAGGTGACGGGCATCGCAGTGTTTCGCACAATCTACTACCTTCCATCCGTATGCCTGCTCATATCCATTGCCGTCCTGTGGCAGTGGCTCTACGATACCCACACCGGGTGGCTCAACTACATCCTGAGCCTGGTTGGCCTTGGGCCGGTCGGTTGGCTCTCGGACAAGCGCTGGGCGATGCCATCTATCGCCCTGATGAGCGTGTGGAGACATGTGGGCTACTATGCAGTCATCTTTCTTGCCGGGCTGCAGGGCATTGCCCAGGAACTCTACGAGGCTGGCGAGATCGATGGTGCGGGTGCCTGGGCCAAGCTCTGGCACATTACCGTGCCACTTGTTTTCCCAACGACCTTTTTTGTCTTGGTCATGGCTTTCATTGAGGCTTTCCAGCTCTTTGGGGAGGCCTTCGTCATGACCCAGGGTGGACCGGGGTATGCCACCACCACCCTCGTGTTCTTGGTGTACCGGAACGCCTTCACGGCATTCAAGATGGGCTACGCGGCCCTGCAAGCATGGGTGCTCTTTGCCTTCATCTTTGCGGTAACCCTCATCCAGTGGCGGTTGGCCCGGGAGCATGGCTATGGCTTCCAGGACTAGCATCTCTGGCGCGCTCCGGACGCGAAGAGCAGGAGCGCGTTTCCTTGCAGATCTGCTCGTGTACCTGGTACTCGGCACCATAGGAATCACGATGGTGTTGCCATTCATCTGGATGATCGGAACCTCGCTCAAGACGTACGGCGAGGTTCTGGTGTGGCCTCCGACCTTCTTCCCGAAGGTGCCCCAGTGGCACAACTATGTGGAGGCATGGAACTTTTCCAGAAACGCTCCCTTCGACGTCTTTTTCCTGAACAGCATCATCGTCTCGGCGAGCATCACCATTGCGCAGGTCGTGACTTGCTCGACGGCTGGCTATGCGTTCGGCCGACTGCAGTTCCCTGGCCGCGATGTGCTGTTCCTGCTCTACGTCGCGACCCTGATGGTGCCGTTCCAGGTGACGCTGGTGCCCCTGTATCTCATAATGAGGCAGCTCCACTGGGTGGACACGCGCCAGGCGCTGATCGTGCCCAACTTGGTGAGCGCCTATGGCACCTTTCTGGTGCGCCAGTTCATGCTCACGCTGCCGAGGGAACTCGAGGATGCCGCGCGCATCGATGGCGCCAACGTGCCGATCATACTGCTCAAGGTGATCCTGCCCCTTTGCACTCCTGTACTCAGCACGCTGGCCATCCTCACGTTTGCGTCGAGTTGGAACATGTTCTTGTGGCCACTCATCGTGATTTCCAACACGCGGCTGCGCACAATCCCGATCGGCCTGGCGCTGTTCACAGCCATGCCCGAGTATGCGACCATCGGGGTTCCACCTTACCAGCTGTTGATGGCAGCGGCCACCTTCTCCATGTTGCCCACCGTTGTCGTGTTCCTCCTCGGGCAACGCTACTTCATCAGAGGGATCGCCCTCAGTGGTCTGAAGGGCTGACGGTCGCATCCACCGCCGGAGGATGGGCGCACAGCGAGCAGACAGACGAGAACTGCTGGCAATACTGTGGAGGGAAAACCGGCTATGAGCGGTGCGACTCCGACGCTCCGTGTCACTGGTCCCCAGTCCGTCGGACGATATGCCGTTATCGAACTGGAGGCCCGCATCGATGCTGTGCAGGTCACGAATCCCTTCGTGGAGGCGCAAGTCGTCGCCGGTTTTCATGGGCCCTTCGAAGACCACGAGGTTCTGGGCTTCTGCGACAGCGAGGATGGCGTGGTCTGGCGCGTTCGTTACTGCGCCACGGTGCCTGGCGAGTACCGCTACACCGTACGCTACCGCGACCCCGCGGGCACGGCTGAGGCTTCAGGGGGCTTTGTGTGCACGCCCGTTCCTGCCGGCCACGGCTTCGTCCGCCGTGACCCCGACCATCCGATGCACTTTGTGCACGACGATGGCACGCACGTTTTCCTGGCCGGCAAGACAGCCTGGCGACTAGGATGCTCCTCCTACTGGCGGGAGTTCATCGACCAGGCGCAGGCGTTCCGCATGAACGTCCTGCGCGTTGGAGTGGAGTGGACGGGTTGGCCGGAGCTGGGTAGCGTGTGCTGGCCATGGCAGGGCACACCGGGATGCCCGGATTTCACTCGCTTCAACCTGGCCCAGTGGCGCCGGTGGGACGAGATCCTCCACTACGCCTTCGCCCGTGGCCTCATGATCGAGCCGTGCATATACACGGACCTGAGCTTCCGGACTCGTGTGTACGGCAATCCGGATCCTGATATGCAGCGCTACTGGGACTATCTGCTCGCCCGATGGGGGGCCTACCCCGGGGTGCTGCTGTGGGAACTCTTTAACGAGTTTACCGGCCAGCCGGATTTCCAGGCGAGTATGGCGCGCTACCTGCACCGCCGCGACCCCTATGGCCGTCTGGTGACGACCTCTGCAGGGCCAATGGGCGAGGAGCCGTATCCGGAGGAGGGATGGAATGACATCCTCGTGCCTCACCACTGTGTGGGGTCCTGGATGCACCTGGATGGCTACTATCGCCACTATGCCCTCCACCATCGGCGCTGGGGAAAGCCTGTCTACGTCGATGAGACGGGGCGGTCAGGGGTCGGCCAGAACAACGATGATGGCGTGCACCGGCGCAAGCAGTACTGGATCTGGGCAATCTCGGGTGATTATTGCAACTACCACTCCAGAGGTGGTTGCTACGTGACGCTCGAAGTGGAGCCTGGCGAGGAGTACTGGCCTCATTTCGTCTCCTTCTGGGAGAACACTGAATGGTGGCGCCTCTCCCCTATACCGACCGCCTTTGGGCTGACGGCGACAGATGGCTCCCAAGTGAGAGCCTACGTGCTGGCCGGCATTGACGCTGCAATCGTCTACTGGTGCACCATGGACACTGCAGCGACGACGAATCCCAGCGAGATTGCCCTCGCGATCCGCCCTGGTCGTTACCTTGTGCGCTGGTATGTGCCAGCGAGTGGCGAGTGGGAGCCGCCCGTCGAGGCGACATCCGATGGCACCCTGCGCCTGGAGGTTCCGGGCTTCCGCGACGATCTCGCAGCGCACATTGTGCGGCGTGCTCCGCACGATGGGCGCGGAGGCGATCTTGGGTAGTTGAGCAGGGTTGTTCTGCAGATAGCGCAGGGCAGTGCAGGATGAGTAGGTGTGCACGCGGAAGCCCATCGATGCCCTGGTCAACTCCTGGAGAGGAGGTGGCAAACTTCGAGTCTTGATCCACAGAGCAACTGGCGTGGCAGGTCTTTACAAGAGCTAGTTCAGTCCTCGGCAGGTGCGCGGGCGGCGCCCACAGGCAGCCCAGTGTCAGCCACCGGCTGAGCAAAGGAGAGAATCACCCATGAGAGACAGAAGACTGACCAGGCGGGCATTCCTGAGAACGGGATCTCTCGCCGGTGCGGCGTTGTTGGCCGCAGCGTGCCAGCCCTCGCCGGCCCCAACCGCTGGTCCAACTCAGGCCAAGGTGGCGACCTCCGTGCCCCCAACCGCAGAACCTTCTGCCGGGCAGCCTGTCGCGATCCAGCTCTGGAGCACGGCCTGGTTCCCATCCAGCATCGCTGGTCGCATGGCGCTCGTCGACAAGTTCAACAAAGAGCATGAGGGTCGCGTCAAGGTCGACTACATTCAGGGGTCTTGGGGTGAGGCCACCACCTACATTCAGAGCGGCGTGGCAGCCGGTGGGGGCATCGCGTGCGTGATCGAGTACGAGGTAGAGGGAGGCGCCCAGGACTGGTACCGTAAGGGCTGGATCAAGGACCTTCGGCCATACATGAGCGAGGAGGACTGGGCGCTCATGATTGAGGCTCAGTGGAAGGCGCGAGAGTACCCAGACGATGGGGCGATCATCGCCAATGGGACGGTGCTCTGGGAGCCCATGCAGCTAGTGCTCTACAATCCGAAGCATCTTGAGGCGGCTAGCATCCGACCGGCGACCGTCACTGAACCCTGGTCCTGGGCGGAGCTCATCGAGAACGCCAAACTCCTCACGCTTGACGCTAACGGGAAGCACCTGGGCGAGGATGGGTTCGACAGTAAGCAGGTCGTACAATGGGGATTCCTGCCTAGGCTTGACAGTGAGAAAGTGTGGGAGTGGGGTCTGAGGTTCGCGCAGCAGCGCATGGGCAAGCCGGTGGTGAGGCAGGAGAACGGCAAGTGGGGCTGGAACCTGGATGAGAAGGGGAAACAGGTCTATGCGCTGTTCCTGAGCATCGTGCAAGAGGGCGTGACTCCTAGCCTCGCCATTGGGCTCAGCGGTGATTCGCTCCACGAGGCCTTTGCTAGCGGGAAAGCCTCGATGATCTTGCGGGAGACATTCGGCATCGCCATTATCAAAGACAACTATCCAGACTTTGAGTTGGCGGCGATGCCAACGCCATTCGAGAAAGGGGACAAGGTCTTCTACAAGGCGGGCGGTGAGGGCATGGTGCTCGTCAGCACCTGCGACCATCCGCAAGAGGCTGCTCAGTTCATGTTCTGGATGATGAAGCCGGAGAACCTGGCCCTGTACGCGTACGGCAACGGCATGCTCCCGGCGAACTACGCTGCGCTTGATAAAGAGCCGTTCGCCAGCGACCCGACCTGGGACATCATAAAAGACTATCTCGCTCGGGGCGAGGTGTACACAACGCCGTATAATCCCCACCTCATCGAATTCAGAGATACGGTCGCCGCGCCAACGCTGATGGCAGTAGTCGAAGGTAAGATGAGCTTCGACGAGGCGAATCGCGTTCTGGAGGAGCAAGCGGCGACTCTCCTGAACCAGTAGCGGCTCTGTCACGTTCGCATGGCTGCCTGCCGTCCAAAGCCGGCAGGCAGCCATGGGGGCCTGGGAGGTTGGTGGTGAAGGGATCGAGCGTTACGAATCGGTTACGGAAGACGGTTGTTCTTCCTTACCTGTTCATACTCCCCGCGGCTCTCGCACTTCTGGCGTTCTCGCTATACCCCTTCTTGAGCGGCGTGGGCTACTCCTTTACGAGCATCGGATGGATCGGTGACCAAGTTCGCTTCGTTGGCCTGGAGAACTATCGTCGGATTCTCAGCGGGAGCGTTGGCGCCCCCAAGTTCTTCAAACAGGCTTTCGTACAGAGCATCGAGTGGACTGCTGCAGTGGTGGCGGGCCAGTTCGTGGTGGGGATGTTCGCAGCCCTGGTTCTCAACGAGCGGTTTCCGGGGCGCTCTGTGTTTCGCACGGCAGTTCTGGTACCGGTAGCCGTTCCTACGGTGATCATCGCCCTGACGTGGCAATGGATGTACGACCCCTTTTACGGTCTCATCAACCACTATCTGAAACAGGTTGGGCTGCTCAGCGGCCCGACGGCTTGGGTAGGGCAGCCGAACTCGCCTCTGTGGCCCCTTATTGTCGTGGGCATCTGGCGAGGTTTCCCCTTCATGACGGTCATGCTGCTTTCGGGGTTGCAGGGCATACCACAGGAGTTGTACGAAGCAGCCCGTGTCGACGGTGCAAACGCCCTGGGCCGTTTCCGCCACATAACGCTCCCATTGATGCGCACCATCATCGCGATCGCTGTGGTGTTGCACGTCCTGTGGTGGTGGAACCATTTTGACATCATCCGTGTTATCGGCTCTGGCGGGGGGCAGTTCAGCTATGGCGCCATGACGCTGCCGATCCTGGCGTGGTACGAGGCATTCGCGTGGAGCCACTTGGCGCGAGGTGCTGCCATCTCTGTCATCTCAATGCTCGTGTTGCTGGCGATCATGATCTGGAACGCCCGCCGCGAAGGCCGCTCGGTCAAGCTGTGAGCGCACTAGGAGCACTTCCATGACGACTGCTGAACCGACAACGCCAATGAGGTGCCCGTCCCGAGAGCCCCGACAACCTAACCGGAGTGTACCCGTATTTCACACCCGCCAGTTGCGCAGTGCCGTGCGCGTGGGTATGCTCTGCATGTTGGCCGGCTTCATCGCTCTAGTGGCGCTGATCCCTGTGATGTGGATGGTCAAGACCTCTTTCGAGACTCCGCGCTTCATCAGGAGCGCGCAGATTCAGTTCTGGCCGATCCGGCCGACTCTCGAAAACTATCGAGCCGTGCTCGCCAATCCACACGCGATGATCGCACGCGCTACGGCGAACAGCATCATCGTCGCTTCCGCGGCGACGCTCTTGAACCTGGCCATCACAGCTTCGGCAGGCTACGCGATGTCGCGGTACGATTTCAGGGGCAAGCTGCTCTTTGGTACCTACCTGCTGCTGTTCTACATGATCCCCCGCACCCTGCTGCTGATCGGGATGTTCGTCATGCTAGCCCATTTGCGGCTGGTGAATAACCTGATGGGACTAGTCCTCGCCTACGCCACTACTGGAGTCAGTTTGTCCGTCTGGTGGCTGAAAGGATACTTCGACTCAATCCCTGTGGAGCTTGAGGAGCAGGCAGCCATTGATGGGTGCAATCGGCTGCGCGCCTTGTGGCACATCATCCTGCCACTATCAATGCCGGCGGTAGCAGGTGTCGGGCTGTTTCAGTTTGTGGACTGTTGGAACGAGTTCATGATGGCTCTGACGCTCATCCAGTCCACCCAGTTGCGGGTGCTCCCCGTGCAGATAGTGTACTTCATGGGCATCCAGCGTGTAGAGTGGGGCCCCGTGATGGCTTTCAGCGTCATCGTTGCGGTTCCAGCCATCATCCTGTTCTCGCTCGCTCAGCGGAGCATGGTGACAGGCCTCATGGCTGGCTTCACAAAGTAGTCATCGGAGCCAGGTATTACCGCTGCGCATGGCGCCATATCTGTCGAGTCCCCGGCAGCGCCGCACAAGAGCTTCACCCGCAGCCTCCAGCACCAGAGGAGAAACTGGAAGACGCCTGCCTGCGCCTGCACAGTGCGTCGTGCAAGCCGACCCTGCGCTGACATGTCGCGCACCCGTCGGCGCTGTCAGACTATAGAGGATCACAACATGGCCAACAGGACCTCGCCCTACTCACCCTCCTGGCGCTCCCTGAGAGCGCATGTGACGCCCCAGTGGTTCAGAGACGCCAAGTTCGGCGTGTACACGCACTGGGGGATCTACTCCGTGCCGGCCTGCGGCCGCAATGGCACCTGGTACCCCTACTTTATGTACTGCGAAGGCACGCCCCAGCACGAGCATCACGTCCGCGTCTACGGCCCCGTGTCGCGGTTCGGCTACAAGGACTTTATCCCGGCTTTCACAGGGGACAAGTTCGACCCCGAAGAGTGGGCCGAGCTCTTCAGGAAGGCCGGCGCACGCTTCGCCGGGCCTGTTGGCGAACACCACGATGGGTTTGCGATGTGGGATAGCCAGCTGACCGAGTGGAATGCAGCGCGGATGGGTCCCAAGCGCGACGTCGTCGGCGAACTCGCGCAGGCCATCTGCAGGGAAGGAATGCGCTTCATGGTCGCGCTGCACCACGCCGAGAACTGGTGGTTCTTCCCTCACTGGCGCAAAGAGTTCGACACCTCGGACCCGCGCTATGCCGGCCTCTACGGCGAGCTTCACAACCAGGAGTGGGCCGAGAACATGTTCGTAACTCGCTCCCGGGAGGAACTGTGGGCGTTACAGGACCGCCCCAGCAAGGCATTCCTCGATCTTTGGCTGGGCAAGATCCGGGAGGTGATCGACAAGTACCAGCCCGACCTGCTCTACTTCGACCACGGCATCGAGCGTATTCAAGAGCAGTATCGACGAGAGTTCCTCGCATACTACTACAACAGGGCCGAGGAATGGGGCAAAGAGGTCGTGGCAACCTACAAGTGGCACACTCTCGTCCCCGGATCCGCCGTGGTCGACCTGGAGCTGGGGCGGTTCGCCGAGCTGACCTACCAGGAGTGGATGACCGACACTACGGTCGACGATGACCATGGCTGGAGCTATGTTCGGGATGCCCGATTCAAGCCACCGAGCGCGCTCATACACTGCCTGGTCGATATCGTGAGCAAGAATGGCTGTATGCTCCTTAATGTGGGCCCCAAGCCCGATGGCGAGATACCGGAGCAACCCAGGGAACTCTTGCTCTCCATCGGCCGCTGGCTGGAGGTCAACGGCGAGGCGATCTATGACACGACGCCCTGGGTGGTCTATGGGGAAGGTCCCACTCAGATGGTGCGCGGCGGCCCGTTTTGCGAAGACGAAGAAGTCCGATACACGGCGAAAGATGTGCGCTTCACAACCCGGGAGGACGCGCTGTACGCAATCTGCCTTGGGTGGCCCGGCGATGCTGCGGTCCTCAAGACACCGGCGCAGGAGCTCTACATGTCCGAGATCGCGTCGGTGAGGATGCTGGGCGTCGATGAGGAGTTGCCCTGGACGATGACACCCGACGGCCTTGTCATCCGCACGCCCGATCGTAAGCCGTGTGAGCACGCTTTCGCCTTCAGAATACTGCGAAAACATCCGTTCGAGTGAGCCGTCGGCCAAGCGCAGCGTTCGCCAGCGCAGCTGCCGCCATGCGACGGCGTGAACTGCATTTGCCGGCCGGACTGCGCCCGCGTCAGGAGAAAGAGCGAGCAAGCCGATGAAGAAAGCGGTGATCCTTGGCCAGCGGAAGGCTGCGATCGTCGAGGTCCCGGCACCCCGCGCAAGAGGGGACTGGGCGCTCGTGAAGGTGCACGCCACCGCCATGTGCACCGAGTATAAGGCTTTCCTATCCGGTGACAGGCGTGACTCCATCGGCCACGAGGGAGCCGGTGAGGTCGTCGAGGTCGCCGGGCCGGGGCCGCTGAAGGAGGGCGACCGCGTCGTCATCATGCCGCAGTACCCGGATGGGGTGTGCCCGCTATGCCGGGCCGGAGACTATATCTACTGCGAGAACAACCTTGACTATGCCGGGTACATGGGCACTACTGAAGGGAAAGGGACATTTGCACAGTACGTCGCCAAGCCCTCCTGGCTCTTGCTGCCCATTCCCGACGACGTGTCGTACGAGCACGCAACCATGGCCATCGATGGCATCGGTGCTACCTTCGGTGCCTTCGAGGCCATCGGGGTGAGCGCCTTCGATACCGTGCTGATCACAGGACTCGGGCCGGTAGGGCTAGGCGGGGTCGTCAACGCGCGCTTTCGGGGCGCCCGGGTCATCGGGGTGGAGCCGGTGCCGTGGCGCGTAGAGCGCGCCAGGGAAATGGGGGCCGAGGTGGTGCTCGACCCGCACGATGGCAACATTCTGGAGAGAATCCGGGCTCTCACCGACGGCCGGGGTGTTGATTGTGCGGTTGATTGCTCGGGAACCGTTGCGGGCGAGCGCCTGTGCCTCGAGGCGACCCGGCGCCGCGGGCGCGTGGCCTATGTGGGCGAATCCAACCAGGACCTTGCCATCCGCGTGAGCCCAGACCTGATCCGCAAGGGCCTGACCGTCGTCGGGTCCTGGCACTACAACCTGAGGCACTACCCTGCAGTCATGAAGGTGATCCGGGAGTCGCCCCTGATCAACCTCTTGATCAGCCACGTGATGCCGATGAGTCGCGTCCAGGAAGCTTTTGAATTGCTAGCCAGCGGCGAGTGCGCCAAGGTCGTGCTCAGACCGTGGGAGTAGTTCGCGGCGCATCGGCCTTTCGACCGAGCAGAGAGCGACAGACCTCATTCAGAGAGGCTACGGACCGCGAACGCCGCGGTCGGTGCGACGAAGTAGAGTTGCTCGGCAGGCATCCTTGCCGCACGCACTGCAGGCAGGCACTCAGGAGACGATCGCCTTCATGGACATCACGTTTGATGTGGTTGGTCTTATCGATCTGCACGTTCACAGCGCGCCAGACCTCCAGCCCCGGTTGGCCGATGACGTTGACGTGGCCAGGGCTGCCACGATAGCCGGCCTGCGCGCCATACTGCTCAAGTCGCACGACACACTCACTGCGGATCGGGCGGCGATCGCCGAGAAGGTCGTCGGCGGAGTGCGCGTGTTCGGGGGTCTCGTTCTCAACGAGGCGGTGGGGGGCCTGAACCCCCGCGCGGTCGAGGTCGCGCTGCAGATGGGTGCCCGCGAGATATGGTTCCCCACCCTCGATGCTGCGAACCATCGGCGTCTGCACGGTCAGACCGGAGGTATCACCATTCTTGCAGAGGACGGCAGAGTGCGGCCGGCCGTGTACCAGATACTCGACCTGTTGCGCGATGCTGATGTTGCCCTCGGTACGGGGCACCTTGCCATTGGGGAGACGGCAGTGCTCGTCCGGCTGGCCCGCGAGCGCGGACTGCGCAGGATTGTTGTGACACACCCGGAGGCACCGTTCATCGCCATGCCAGTAGCGCTACAGGAGGAACTGCGGGGGGAGGGCGTGTTCTTTGAGCGCTGCTATCTGAATATCCTGGCCAGCCCGGATTCGGAGGCAGCTCTGGCCGAGGTAGCCGCGCAGATACGGCGCGTGGGTGTGGGGTCGACAGTGCTGGCGACTGACCTCGGCCAGGCGGGAAACCCGCCTCCGCCAGAGGGCTTGAGCCGGTTCGTGGGAGGGCTCCTGCGGACAGGCCTGAACGAGCGCGACATCCGTGTGATGGCAGCGGAGAACCCTGCATACCTCCTCGGGCTCTAGCCGACCCGCGGCCCTGTGGCTCTCTCGGTCTGCTAAGGCAAAGGCTCGAAGGTCGCCGTGTGAACATCACGCACAGGAGCATGGCAGTTGATGGGGCTTGGTGACCAGTCAACGTGGCGCGTGGCGTACCTCGAGGTAGTGCCCGAGAGCACGGCTGAGATCGTCCGATCCCGTCTCCCACCCGGGTTTGTGCTGGACATTGTGGCCGACTATTCCGACGACGCGGCGCGACAGGTGCTGCGACAGGCGGACTTTGTGCTGGTTGCCACCCGCGCGCTGCCGGCCGACCTGATCGGGGCCGCCCCACGACTGCGTCTGATTCAACACCAGGGCGTCGGCTACGACAGGACCGACGTGGCTGCCGCCCGCGCCGCCAGCGTGCCGGTGGCACTATGCCCGGAGGGCACGACTACTGGGGTCGCGGAGCACACCTTGTTGCTGATCCTGGCAGTCTACCGACAGTTGCTCAAGGCAGATGCCAGCCTCCGAGCGGGACAGTGGCTGCAGTTCGGGCTGCGGGCCGACTCGTACGAGTTGGCGGGCAAGCGCCTCGGGATCGTGGGCCTGGGGCGCATCGGGAAGGCCGTAGCCCGCCGGGCTCGAGCCTTCGAGGCGTCGGTACTCTATTACGACCTCGTGCGGCCGTCAAGTGCAGAGGAGGCGACCCTCGAGGTGGCCTACCGGGACCTACCCGGGCTTCTTGCCAAGGCGGATGTCGTGTCGCTGCACCTACCCGCGACGCCGGAGACCTACCACATCATTGACGCAGCGGCGCTTGCCCGCATGCGCCGAGGCAGCATTCTGATCAACACAGCGCGGGGCTCGTTGGTGGATCAGAGGGCACTCGTGGCAGCCTTGCAGAGCGGGCACCTGGCGGGCGCGGGGCTCGATGTCTTTGAGGAGGAGCCACCGCCTCCTGGAGACCCGCTGCTCGCCCTGCCCAACGTGGTCCTCACTCCACATGTGGCTGCTGGCACCCGCGACGGGCTGATCGCCAAGATGGATGCAGCCTTTGCCAACATGGTACGCGTGACCCGGGGCGAGCAGCCCCTGCACGTGGTCGAAGGGTGAGAGCAAGGGCAGGCTGGCACGCCACCCTCGCCTGTTTTCGCATAGGAGGAGTGCCCTATGTCCGGCCAACCGAGGATGGAGTATCGAGTCGTACTGAACCATACTCGGCCCGAGGCCGCGCTGATCGAGGCCTTGCGCGGCTGGCCAACGGGCAGTATCTGCGATGCCCTCGGCCGGGTGGGCGCCATGGATTACAGCATCAAGCCCCTGAACCCCGGCTGGCAGTTCGTGGGCCCGGCGGTCACCGTGCGGGCCAGGCCGGCGGACAATCTCATCGTCTACAAGGCGCTGGAGGTCGCCCGGCCCGGCGATGTCCTTGTGATCGCTACGGACGGAGCCACATCCTGCTCAGTTCTTGGCGACCTCGTATGCGCCATCGCCCGCGCCCGAGGGATCGCGGCTCTGGTGACGGACGGCGTCGTGCGCGATCTCAGTGGCATCCGGCAGGTGGGGGTGCCAGTGTTCTGCCGCGGCGTGAACCCGAACAGCCCGTGGAAGGACGGGCCGGGGGATGTCAACCTTCCGGTCTCGTGTGGCGGCGTCGTCGTCCATCCGGGCGATGTCGTTGTCGGCGACGATGACGGCGTTGTCGTCGTCCCACAGGCTGACTTGCCGGCGGTAGTCGCCACCCTGCCCGCCATCCGGGCCAAGGAGGCACAGATAGCCCGCGATATCGCCGCCGGCCGCCTCATCCCAGCTGCCATTGCAGAAGCGATGGCCACAAGGAACTGGCAGGTGATGGGAAGCGAGGAAGGAGAGGATGCCGGGTCTTGAGCGCTTCCGTGACCAGGTAGTGCTTGTGACCGGTGCCAGCCGGGGGATTGGCGAGGGAGTTGCCCTGCGCTTTGCTCAGGAGGGTGCCAGGGTCGTCCTGATCGCCAACGAGGAGAGGGTGCACCGGGTGGCAGAGGCCGTCCGTGACTTGGGGCGTGACGTTCTCTCCCTGGTGGCCGATGTGACCGACCGCGCGCAGGTCCGGGCGGCCTACAGCCGGGCTGTCGAGGCCTTTGGGCGACTAGACGTCTCGGTTCACAGTGCCGGAGTGATCACCATTGCCAGGCTGGCCGACCTGAGTGAAGAGGAGTGGGACCGGGTACTCGACGTCAACACCAAAGGCACGTTCCTCTGTTGCCAGGCCGCTGCTGAGCACATGGTGCCCCGGGGCCGCGGCCGGATTATCAATCTGGGTTCCGCCCAGTCCCGGGAGGGTGCGATCTATACACCCCACTATGCGGCCAGCAAGTTCGGCGTCGTCGGGCTTACCCAGAGCCTCGCCAAAGAGCTGGCACCTCACAGCATCACTGTCAACGCCGTCTGCCCGGGCGTCATCGCGACCGACATGTGGGAGTACAATGACCGCGTGTGGGGGCAGCTCTTGGGCGGCCACAAGCCAGGTGAGTTCGTGCGAGAGCGCATCTCCCGGATTCCCCTGGGCCGGGCCGGGACGCCGCAAGACGTGGCCGGAGTGGTTGCCTTTCTCGCCTCGGAGGATGCCGCTTACATCACTGGTCAGAGCATCCACGTCAACGGGGGGTCGATGATGTGCTAGGCAAAGCACGCATTGCAGTGCACAGCCCTCGGGTTGGTTGCTGGTCCCACCTGTCTCGAGGCACCCCCTACTCATGCCTCAGCGCATCGATCGGATTCAGGCTGGCCGCCCGCGCCGCGGGGTAGATGCCGAAGAACAGGCCCACGGCGATGGAGAAGCCAGTCGCGAGGAGCACAGCTCCGGGGCTCAGCACGGCGTAGATGGGCGTGCCGCTCGAGGCGCTGATGGCTGCAATCGCCTGCGAGATACCCCAACCCAGCAGGATGCCCAGCGCACCGCCGATGATGCTCAGGAGCGTGGCCTCGGTGAGGAACTGGGAGAGGATGTCCCGTCGCTTGGCGCCGACCGCCTTGCGGATGCCGATCTCGCGCGTGCGCTCTGTCACCGAGACGAGCATGATGTTCATGATGCCAATCCCGCCGACGAGCAGCGAAATGGCGGCGATCCCGCCCAGAAAGATGGTCAGAACGCCGGTGACCTGGTTGGCCAGGGTGAGGATGTCCGCCTGGCTGTATATCGTAAAGTCCTCATCGAAGGGGGTGCGGTGCCGCTCCCGCAGGAGCATGCGGATCTCGTCGGTGGCCTGACCGACCAGCCTCTCATCCAGAACCTGCACGTTGATCACCGATACAGCCGTGCCCCCATGGACGGAGCGCCGACCAAGGCGAGCCCAGGCCGTGGTCAGCGGCACGAGCACCATGTCGTCGTGGCTGCCAAAGCCGGTGCCCCCCTTGGGCGCCAGCACGCCGATGACGCGAAAGGCGGTGTTGCTGATGCGGATGTTCTTCCCCAGCGGCTCCTCGTCCCCAAAGAGCGAGCGGGCCGTCTCGGCTCCGAGCACTGCGACGAGGGCACTGGTGTTGACGTGGGCCGGGCTGATGAACTCGCCTTCGGCCACCTCATAGTTGCGGATGAGCGCGTACTCGGGGGTCACGCCGTAGAGGCGCGTGCTGACATTCTGGCCTCGGTACACCACGATGACGCTGTGCATGACCTCCGGGGCCACTCCGGCCACCGAGGGGCAGTTGGCAGGCTGCGCAATGGCCAGGGCGTCCTCGTAGGTCAGCGTCTGCGCGCTGCCGATGGGCATACGCACCCGAGATGACTCGGCCGACCCCGGGATCACAAAGAGGAGGTTCGACCCGATGCTCTGAATCTGACCGGTGACCGCCTGCTGGGCGCCGTGCCCGACTGCCAGCATGGCGATCACCGCCGCGACCCCGATGACGATGCCGAGCATCGTCAGCCCCGATCGGACCTTGTTCCCCAGCAGGCTGCGCACGGCCGTCGAGGAGCTCTCGCGGAGGTTCATACCGACCTCACATGCCCATCAGGGTCGCCGGAGCGCTCACGACCACCACATCGCCCTCTTGCAGCGCGCCGTCCAGAACCTCGACCCTGCCCTCGCCGGTCAGGCCGACCTGCACTGGCACCTCGACAATCTCGCCGCCACGCAGCACCCGCACGAGACGCTTCCCACCCTGAGTGCGAACGGCCCGCGTCGGCACGAGGAGGACGTCATCCCGCCGCTCGGAGATGATGGAGACGTTGGCCGTCATCCCCGGACGGACTGCCGGGGGCACCTGGTCGAAACGGATGGTCACGGGAAAGCTCACCACCCCCTGGATGCTCGCGCCAGCTGGCGCCACGTCCGCGACCACGCCGGCGAGCGCCTGGTCCGGCAGGGCATCGAGGGTGATCTGGACCTGCTGCCCGATATGCACGCGGGCGACATCGACCTCCGGCAGGTCGGCAACAACCTCCAGCAGGTCGGAGCGAGAGAGAGTGGCGATGGCGGTCGACGGCCCGACAACCTGGCCAGGCTCGGCGGAGAGCCGCGTCACCGTGCCGTCAAAGGGAGCCACGAGCCGGGTCTGATCAAGCCGGTGCCTGGCCTGCTTCAGGGCAACCTCCGCCTGCATCACCTGCCCCTCCGCCATGCGAATGTCCTCGGCGGAGGGGGTGCTGAGGAGGCGGGCATAGCTGGCGCGGGCCTGCGCGACCTGAGCCTCGGCAACACGGATATCGGCAGGGCGGGGGCCGGCCTGGGCCTTCTCGTACTGCAGCCGCGCGATCTCAGCCGCCATCTCGGCCGAGGCGACCTGGGCCCGGGCCGCGTCCAGGTTGGCCTGGGGGCTCATGGGCATCCCCGCGACGGAATCGCGATTGGCCTGGGCCGCCCAGAGTTGGTCTTTGGCCTGCTCCCAGCGCAGGCGGGCGATCTCCAGATCGGTCGCATCGGCCCCGGCCTGCAGGGTCCTCAGGCTCTCTTCAGCGCTGGCAAGGGCCGCGCGGGCGGCGGCGACCTCCTCCGGGAGCGGGCCCTTACGCACCTGCTCGAGGCGCGCCCGGGCGACCTCGAGGTTCGCCTCTGCCTGTTCGACCTGCAGCTCGGCGTCGGTGGGATCCAGGAGGGCGATCACCTCGCCGGCCCGCACCTTCTGGCCCTCCTTCACGAGGACCTGCCTGACCTGGCCAGAGGTCTGGAAAACCAGGCTCACGCTGCCGGCTGCCCGGACGGTGCCGACCGCATCGACCGTGGCCACGAGCGACCCGCGCTCAACCCGTGCCGTCTGCAGGCCCGCCGAGGGTCCGGCCCTCGTCGCCCGCCACCAGCGGTACCCGAGGCAGGCAGAGGCGGCCAGCACCAGCACCAACACGAGGATGACGACCGATCTGCGCTTCATCAGCCGAGCCTCCAGATTCGCGGCCGACGGCGGGCAGGGCTGCGCCGCCCGACCCCGCCCGCCGCCCCCGCAGCCGAACACCGACAACGCCCGGGCCTCAGATTCGAGCTCGTGCCAAGAGCCCGGGCCGAGGGGCAGTGATCCAAAGCCTGAGCTGTATTGTAAGGAGGTTGGCACGAACTGGCAAGGGACCGGAGGAGCGGATTCGGTTCCACCTTTTGTTGGCGGGCAGGCCACCGAATGAATTCGGGGCTAGGGGGCCTTCCGGGGACCCCACGGGCTGCGGCGAAGCCGACAGCCCGTGGGGAGCCCCTTCGGCCTGCCTACTGGCAGCCCGAAGGCCAACCGTCGACCGTCGTCGACGGGGAACGGGCCCCGTCCGCGAAGGCGGACGGTTGGCGCCGCAGGCGCCTCTAGCGCGCGAAGC
>DYEI01000442.1 GCA_020725765.1 Anaerolinea sp.
AAACCGCCCATCTGTTATCACCCCTCCCCCAGGCAGGCGCTCAGCGCCTGCCTGGGGGAGGAACAGGGGTGGGGGCACTCCGGAGTTGCAGCCCATCTCGGCCGCGGCTCGGCGTGTTCCGAGCACGAGTGTGACCGGCGGACGGCGCCGTTGGATGGCCACCAGAGGACTGTCCCATGCGCCGTAACACTGCCACCCCATTAGCACCCATGGGGCAAGGGGAGGCGCATCCCGGGCACAGCATCGCTCAATGTCGTCTCGACCAGTTCTGGAAGGCTCCACGGTCGCGGTCCGAAAGCCCAGACTCAGGAGTGACGGTGTCGTCTTCCCGGCCCCGCCGCGGCCGGGAACGGGGTAGCGGGATGGGTCAGGGCGGCACAGGAGTGGCCCGGCCCTGCCCTGTGCGCCGCGACGCCGGCCGGCTCCGCCTTCCGCATAGCCTTCATAGGAAGACGAGGGCCGCGCTGAGCAGAGTCGTCCCCAGGGTCAGGGCCAAAAGCGCTGGGAGCAAGAGAGCAATGAGGGTGCGCGGGCGGTCGAGGCCAATCGCGGTCTCGATCGCCATTGCATAGATTGCGGCACTCCATACCGTTGTCGAGGGCACGATGACCGGTCCGACCCCGGGGAGCAAGCGCAGCGGGTCGAGGAGATGGGGCAACACGTACAAGGCGCTCGCGGCCAGGACCTGCGGCAGTCGTGCCTGGCTGCCAAGGGCTCTCGCCAGGGCGAAGACGGCCAGGGTGTACGGCAGCCACAGCCCCAGGCGGCGGCAGGGGGCCGAGAGTGCCCGCCCCATGCCCTCCAGAGCCCGGCCCGTGCGCTGGCCAACGGGGCGCGGCAGGGAATCCAGCCGGCTCGCCAGCTCCAGAGCAGCTGCCAGGTTGGTCGTGACGGTGCGCTGGACGTCCGGCGGGAAGGGGCTGTAGGCGAGCTGATCCCAGACGCGCTCAACGAGCCGGTCCCGCACGGTCCAGAGCGTCCACACATCCAGTCGTGCGCGGGTCCAGGCTGTGGCCTCAGGGGCGGCGACGAGGAGCGAGACGGCAAAGAAGACGATCAATGCCCCGCCGATGCCCGGGCCTGCCACCCAGCGCGCAAAGGCGCGTCGCTCCAGGCGCAGCACGCCCCAGGCGAGGGAGAGCAGCTCGCCCATCAGCGCACCCCCGCGAGCGCTGCCGCCAGCGCACAGGTCAACGCGGCTCCCCCGAGGCAGACGGCGACGAGCACCGGCATGAGCACTGCCCAGAAAGCGCGCCACCCATCGAGGCCGTGAGCGGTGCGAAGCGCCTGGAAGCGGGCCGCCAGCACCCAGGCCCAAATGCCGAGCCAGGCGAGGTCGGGGAAGGGGACCAGGATCAGAAGGAGCCGCGGCGCCTCGGCCAGGGCGAGGCAGCCGAGGGTGAGGTCCAGCCTCGCGCGGCCGCCCAGAAGGCGGGCCGCCGCGTGGGCCGCGAGGCCGTAAGCAAGCCACGCCATGAGGAGGCCCGCCGGACCGATCGCCAGCCGCATCAGGGCCAGGAGCGGCGTCGGACGGACCCAGGCCGCAGCTACCCACAGCGGGGGCCAATCGAGTGCTTCGGCCAGGCGCGACGCCAGGGGCCCGAAGCGCTGGAGGAGCGGCAGCGTCGCCAGCTCGACCGTGAGCACTCTCCGCACGTCGGCGAGGGCCGGCGCAGAGGCCCAGCCGAGGATGCCGGCGAGAGCCCCGGCTATGCCGAGCACGGCGCCAAGCCCCAGCACCAGCCGGGCGCCTTCACGCGCCGGAAGCCCCCATATCTTGATCTCCAGGTAGGCATCCCCATCAAACAGCAGCGCCCGTGGTATGAGCGCCACGAGCGCCGCGATGCTCTGCAAGGTCGCCTCCTGAGACGGGTGCCAGCCGGCCCTGAGGGTCGGTCGGCACCCGGCCTTGACCCGGAGCAGTCATATCCCGATCGAGCCTCCCTGCGGGGACGGCATGCGCTCGCAGGTCCCTTGTGGCGACTCTCGGTGATTCCCCTAATGTGACCCACATGTTGATTGCGGGTTGCGGGCCGCGCGGTGGCAGGCGCAACGACGCTG
>DYEI01000443.1 GCA_020725765.1 Anaerolinea sp.
CGCGTCCGCCGGGGGGAGGGGTCAGGGGTGGGGGCAGCTCCGCGAGATGCGGCGCAGGCCACGGGCGCCTACACTGCCCCCGGGCCACTTGTGGGTAATGGATAGCTCGGCGGCGGGGAAGGGGCATGGGGAATGGCGTACCCCTCTCGCACAGGCTGAAGCAGAGGACCCAGGCAGCCTGTCCTCCCCTGAAACTCCGGCCAGAGGGAGCCGGAGGGGCGTCTGTCAGCGGCCAGACAGGACCTCCTCCAGAGGTTGTCCCTCCCCAAACACCTTGTGAATGCGCGCCATCCACTCGCTGATGGGGATCTGCTGCGGGCACAGGTCCTCACACTGCCGGCACTCCTGACAGGCGCCGGCCCTCTCCCCCTCAGGCACGTGCTCATACCTGCGGCGGGCACCTTCGAGGTCCCCGTACAGGGCGACCGAGTTGAGCATGTCCAGCAGGCCCGGGATCCTGAGGCCGTTCGGGCAGGGCAGGCAATACTCGCAGCCCGTGCAGGGGATCGGTCGGAGCCCGAGGTAGGCCGCCCGGGCACGGTCAACCAGGGCGAGCTCCTCGGCGGTGAGGGTGCCCACGCCCGAGCGCTCCGCACAGGCCACGTTCTCCACCACGTGCTCCATCGCGCTCATGCCGCTCAGCACCACCGAGACCTCAGGCTGGTCCCACAGCCACTGCAGCGCCCACTGCACAGCAGAGCGTTTGCGGGGTGCACCGTCCCATACCGCCTGCACCACGGCCGGCGGTTGCGCCAGCCTCCCACCCAGCAGCGGCTCCATGACCACCACGGCCAGCCCCCGGCCAGATGCGTAGCGGAGCCCCTCGGTCCCAGCCTGGTTGTCGACATCCATATAGTTGTACTGTATCTGGCACAGGTCCCAGGCGTCATGGGCGTCCACGATCTCTTTGAAGACCTCCAGGCGGTCGTGGAACGAGAACCCGAGATGCCTTATCCGGCCGCTCTGGCGGGCCGCCTCAGCCCACTCGAGGACGCCCAGGTCGCGCACCCGGCGCCAGCTACTGGCATTCAGGCTGTGCAGCAGGTAATAGTCGACGTGATCGCTCTGCAGCCGCTCAAGCTGCTCATTGAAGTACCGGTCAAAGTCACCACGCTCTGTGATCAGCCAGCAAGGCAGCTTGGTGGCGAGCCTCACGCGGTCACGGTAGGCGCCCTTGAGTACCTTGCCCAGAAAACGCTCGCTGTTTCCGCCATGGTAGGGGTAGGCCGTATCGATGTAGTTGACGCCATGGTCGATGGCATAGTAGAGCATGCGTGTGGCGAGGGGCTCATCGATGTAGGCCCGGTCGCCCCCCACCGTAGGCAGGCGCATGCAGCCGAAACCCAACGCCGAGACCTGCCAGTCCAACCTGCCGAACCTTCGGTACTGCATCTCTCATTCCTCCCTTGGCGATGGTCATGCGCGGCAGGCCGCCTCCCACGAGGTCCGCAGGAGCATCACCTGAATCCACGACAAACAGACACGAGATGGTGTCGGGAAATCGGTCGCCACCCTGCACCCATGGACGGCCGGGCCCTGAGGAGCGGCGCGAGCGAACCCGTTGGCCGCAACTGTGCCGGTAGCGCGCGATCCCCCGCCCGTTGGCCCCGCTGCCGGGTGCGGCAAAGAACTGGCCCGGCTCAAGCGCGAACTGGAGGAGAGATGGTGACACCCACAGGAGACACCGCAGCTTTGGTAGAGCCGTCGACGACGGCGCAGCCCCTGGACGCGCAGACCGCTTCCGCGCCGCAAGCCGTCGGGCGAACGGCAGCCCCGGGGGTGCCAACCACCCCCCCGTCGGCACTAGGCTGGGAGGACCCGATCGTCCCCGAAGTCCTCGACCACGAGGCTTGGGCCCAACAGCGGCACGACCTGGAGATGCGCACCGCAGCAGTGATCATCGAGCTTGAGCGCGCCCTCGCCGAGGTGAACATGCTCCTCGGGCGCTACGACGACATCCGCGCCAGCAAGGCGGCCTTCCGGCCCCCCATCCGCACGGAGGACCCCGTGCCTCCCGAGTTCGCCCGGGTGGTGCGCTCTGCTCGCGAGCGCCTGCACGCCAGCCGGCCGGACCTCTTCGCGCCCTAGCCGACTGCAGCCCGACTCTACGAAACCGCGCCGCCGGGCCGAACCGGGGTCGTCGACCCGGGGGCGCAGGCTCGCGTCACGGCCCGGCCCCCTCACCCCTCCATGAACTGCCGCAAGAAGCGCGCGCTCTGAACCAGCGCCGCCTGCCGGCTGGCGAGCGAGCCCTCGTACGCCCGATCCTCGACCTCGATACACACCGGCCCGTCATACCCGACATCGCTCAGCACCGAGAAAAAGCGGCCCCAGTCCACATCGCCAAGGCCTGGGAGCTTGGGGGTGTGGTACTCGAGCGGCGTCGCGAGGATGCCCACCTCGTTGAGCCTGTCCTGATCCACACGCGCGTCCTTGGCATGGACGTGAAAGATGCGGCCCGCAAACTCTTTCAGCGGCCGGACATAGTCGATGCGCTGCCAGACCAGGTGCGAGGGATCGTAATTGAGGCCCAGATTTGGGCTTGGAATCTCCTCAAACATACGCCGCCAGATGGTGGGCGTCGTTGCCAGGTTCTTCCCGCCGGGCCACTCGTCCCGGGTGAAGAGCATGGGGCAGTTCTCAATGCCAATACGTACGCCCTGCTCCTCGGCAAAGGCCACCAGGGGCTTCCAGGTTTCGCGGAAACGGGGCCAGTTCTCCTCGACCGAGCGCGTCCAGTCGCGGCCGATGAAGGTGTTCACCAATCCCACCCCCAGCCGACGCGCAGCGCGGATCACCTTCTTGATGTGCTCCACATAGGTCGCGGCCTCCTGTGGGTCGGGCACCAGCGGGTTCGGGTAGTAGCCGAGGCCACTGATCGCGACCCCCGTCCGCTCGACGAGCTCTTGCACGCGCTGCGCCTCGTCGTCGCCAAGGGCATCCACATCGATATGGGTGACCCCGGCATACCGGCGCTCGGCCTTACCCCGCGGCCAGCACATGAGCTCCACGCAGGCAAAGCCTTGCCGCGAGGCGAACTCGAGCACCTCCTCCAGAGAGAGATCGGGAAGGATGGCGCTGACAAACCCCAGCTTCATAGTCTTCCTCCTTTGGGGCGCTGAGAGTCCGGCGAGGACTCGGCGCGATGGCCCCCCGGCATATCGCCGGCTACCGTGAGGACGCAGCCTGTCGCCCCCGCGTCAGTCGTGCGACCTCCTCGAGCAGCCGCGCCGGCTCCACCGGCTTGGAGAGGAACACGTCAACGGGGATGTATTCGTCCGTCGGGAACATTCCCGCATACTCCGAGCTGCCGATCGATGACACCATGATGATGGGGACGCGCTGGAGGTTTGCATCGAGGCGCATGGCCCGGCTGGCATCGAGCCCATCCAGCAGACCCTCCATCATCACGTCGAGGATGACAAGCGTGGGATGCTGCCGCCTCATCACGGCCAGCGCCTCGTTCCCGCTGCAGGCACTCAGGACGCGATAGCCCGCGCTCTCGAGCACCGCCCGGGTCATGTCGACAAAGTCCGGGTCATCATCCACGATCAGTATGGTAGGCGGGGGCACCGAGGGGAGGTGCCAGTCTGCCACCGACTTGATGCTGCGCAGGACGTGGGCGGTGGAGACATTGCGGATGCCCGGGAGCGCCGCCAGCCTGCCCGTCAGGAACTGGAGCAACTCCTCGTCGGACGCAAAGGCGGCCTCCAGAGCGAGGTCGTACTCGCCGGTCGCATGGGAGAGCCATCGCACCTCGGGCGCCGCGGCGAGGGCCTCCGCAACCGCACCGATACGGGCAAGGTCCACTCGCAAGGTCATCAGGACGACCAAGGGGCAGCCGATCGCCCCAAGGTCCGGCAGCGCCGCGATGCGAACGACCTTCTCGGCGATCAGGCGGTCGACCCGCTTGCGCACCGTGGCCTCCGACATGCCCAACGCGCGGGCGACATCGACGTTGGACATTCGGCCATCGGTCTGCAACAGCCGGATGATGCGCAGGTCGGTCTCATCCAGTGCCGTGGGCATCAGGTCTACTCCTCTTCTCACTCTGGCCCCTGTGCCGTCCCGACGCCAGAACCGCACGATGGCACCCCGGCTGCTTTCGCGTGCGGTCGCGTCGGGCTACCAGGCCGGCCCGCACAACCCTGTGGGACGCTGTGCGCCGCCTCGTCACCGGTCGGTTGAAGGCAGGCGCTCCCATTCTACCGCCTCGCCGCACAACGCGTCAAGTGAGGCCTTGACCGAGGTGTAGTCCAGTCTGGGGGCAGGCTCTTCTGTGCTGCCGGCAGGGCCCCCACCCCCCCCCCCCCCCCCCCCGTCGGCCCGCCGGCCGGCCC
>DYEI01000444.1 GCA_020725765.1 Anaerolinea sp.
GGCTGATGACGGCTGGCAGAGTGCGAGATGCCCCAAGACCGAACTACGCCCCTTGAACGGCATTGTTGACCGTACAGGCGGTGACGCTATAATGCGAGGAGGCTCCTTCACCGCGGGCCGCGGCGTCGCGCCTCGCCCGCGTCACCGCTATATGGAGGATACCCGTGGATTCGTCTTCGAACGGCTCGCAGGCGTCAGAGTCCGCTCTTCGGCAGCCCCATCCGCAGGTCCGCGCACCCGAAAGCACCCTTGTTGGCGTCGACATCGGAGGCACCAAGATTGCGGCGGCTGCTATCACCCCTGACGGACGCGTCCTCGGGCGAGCCCAGGTTGCCACCACCGATTGCGCTTCCTACGAGGCCTTTGTGCAGGCGCTGATCGCGCTCGTCGACAGGGTCCTCGAGGCTGCCGGGATGGACTCGCGGACCCTGGCCGGCATCGGCCTCGGCTGCCCGGGTCCGCTCGACCCGGAGCGGGGCACCGTCCATGACCCATACACGCTCCCCCTGCCCGACGGCGCCGATATCGTCACTCCGCTGCGTCGGCGCTATGGCGTGCCCGTGGTGCTCGAGCTGGATACCTTCGCAGCCGCCCTTGGCGAGCACTGGCTCGGCGCCGGTGCCGGTCACGAGTTCGTCGCCTGCGTCATGATCGGAACCGGCATCGGCTGTGGACTCGTGCGCCATGGCAAGGTGACCCGGGGCGCCCGCGGCGCCTACCCGGAGATCGGCCACCACGTGATCGACCCCTCCGGCCCGCTGTGCTACTGTGGCGCCCGCGGCTGCTGGGAGGCCCTCGCCTCAGGCACGGCCATCGGCCGCGCCGGCCGGGAGGCTGCTGCCTCCGGGCGGAGCAGCCGTCTGCTCGAGCTCGCCGGTGGCCGGGCCGACACGGTCACCTCGGAGATGGTCTTCCGGGCGTCAAGGGAGGGCGATAGGGCGGCCCATGAGATCGTCGCGCGGGCTGCGGAGGCAACCGCCATCGGCGTGCACAACGTCATCCACTTCCTCGCGCCCGATGCCATCATCCTCGGCGGCGGCGTCATGCAGCACTATGACCTCTTTGCCCCGGCCATCGAGCAGGCGCTTGCAGCCATCACCATGGTGCCCCGGCAGGGAATCTCGGTCACCCGGGCACAGCTCGGACCGGACGCCGGCCTCGTCGGCGCCGCCCGCTGCGTGGCGTTGGCCCTGCAGGAGGGCCGTGCAAGCCGTTCCTGACCCGCTGCGCAAGGAGGAGGGAAGCCATGAAGATCGGCCTCTACAGCATCACCTACCTCGGCATCTGGTACCACGGGCGGGCCCTGACCGTCAAAGAGCTCATCACGCAGGCGCGCCAGCTGGGCTACGAGGGCGTCGAGCTGGACGGCAAACGCCCTCACTGCAACCCCATGGACCTCGATGCGAGGGCGCGCGCCGAGATCCGCGACCATCTCGAGCGCGAGGGAATGGCCCTGTCCGCCATCGCCAGCAACAATGACTTTTCCAGCCCCGTGCCGGAGCACCGGGAGTGCCAGATGCTCATGGTGCGGGAGCAGATCCGCCTGGCACGCGACCTCGGCGCCCCGGTCGTCCGGCTGTTTGCCGCCTGGCCCGGGGTGACGATGCGCGGCCCTGTCGCCACCTATGAGATCTCACGTCCGGGCTGGCAGCGGACCTTCCCGGAGGTCTCTATGGAGGAGCGCTGGGGCTTTGTCCGCGAGTGCCTCGCCGAGGTCAGCAAGATCGCCGAGGACGAGGGGGTCACGCTCGCCCTGCAGAACCATGCACCTGTGATCGAATCGTGGGAGGATATGCTGCGCTTCATCCGCGAGGTGAACTCTCCCGCGCTCAAGGCCTGCCTCGACCTGCCCCTCCTGAAGGAGCAGGACGACGATTCGGTGCGACGGGCAGCCCTCGCGACGGGCAGCCTGCAGGCGCTTTCTCATTTTGGCGGCGAATACGAGCGCGGCCCCGATGGCAGGCCCATCCCCTATCCCTACGCCGGACCGCAGCAGCCGGCACACAACTACCGGGCCTTTGTGAAGGCCATGGCCGAGATCGGCTACGAAGGGTTCATCAACTATGAGCTGTGCCACCCTATCCCGGCCCGCGGCGGCCGTCTGCCCGACCTCGACTTTGTGCACGAGCAGGCCGCCCTCGCCCTGTCCTACATGCGTGGCATCCTGGAGGAGGCGGGGCTGCGCGCCGCCTGAGGGGGATGCATAGGCAACTGTGGGCCGGGCTGTCAGACCCGGCCCCTCGCGAACACAGTCGTCCGGTAGCCAGGTCGGCCCAATAGCAGCCATCGGCTGCACCTGATGTCTCAACTCGTAGGGCGCCGACGGGTCAGATCAGCCCGCCTCTCCGTAGGCAGCAGCCGCTCTCTGGCAGGCGGCCAGCAGCCCGAGCGAGTGCACAGCCAGGCAGAGCCACAGATTCTCGGCATAGAGGAAGGCCAGGCCCGTCACCACGGCCAGGCTCGCCGAGAGGAGAGCGGGAGCCCGCGCCTCGGGGTCGATGAGCGCAGCCACCCGGCCCGGCCTGAGAAGCCAGGCCAGGGCCGTCGCCACCAGCCCCAGCCACACGCCCGCGTAGAGCCCCACCAGCCGGATCGCGGCCCCGCGCACAAAGGCCCAACTCCCCTGCAGACATAGCACGTCGAAGAGCAAGTGGACCCACCCGTGGGGCAGCCGCAAAGCCTCCCACTGCTCCAGCAGCGGCCGGCGACGCGGGCCCCGCCGGTCGCTGACGGCCGCAACCCGACCCCAAGACCACATGACGAGGAGCACTCCTCCGAGGCCCACCAGGGTCCCCAGGGGCAACTCGGGCCAGCGCGGGAACCCGGCCAGCCCCAGGCTGCGGGCGTCCGCAATGCCGGCCAGCAGCGCCGCGTACGGCACTGCCACACTGTAGAGGAGACGCCCGGAGGCGCGCAGCCAGTCGCCCAGGGGAGGACGCGCCATGGCGGCAAGCCACGCCGCTGGCCGACCGGTCCAGCTCATAGACCAGCGCGCCAGAAGGCCCCAGAGAGCGGGCAACAGCAGATAGAGACCGGCCGCAGCCAGCCACAGGTTCCTCGCGGCAGGCAGGGGACTCAAGCCTCACGCTCCCGTTGTATCCCAGAGAGAAGAGCCTGTCGCCCGCAGTATACCACGCCTTGGGCCATGCGGCGAAAGCACGCGGAAGGGGTATCCATCTATGCAGGGGGCCGCCCCTCAAGCGCAGCACAGGAGGGCGAGTCCGCAGACCGGGGCTCGATCCGACAGATGGTGAACGACACCGTCCCATCCGGGCGATGCACCCGGCGGAGCTCTCTCAGCTCAAAGCCGGCTGCACAGAGCGCCAGCTCGACCCCTCGCCGCGGAGCAAAGCTCGGGAAGGTCAGGTACTTGCCACGGTCCGGTATCCGGCGGGCCATCTCGATGAGATGCTGGCTATCGGGGAAATACTGGAACTCGTACGGGAAGTCGAACATGTAGAACGAGTAGTGCCAGCCCAGCCAATGATGGAAGACAACCGAGCCGGCAGGGACGTTCTCCCTGAAGAATGAAGCAACCTCGTCGATGCCCAGATAGGTGTCCTTCTCGCCGCCGACCGGGTAGCCGTGCTTGAGGGCGACCTGAACCGGCCCCGCCAGCAAGGCCGCGAGCAACACCGGCGCGAGGGCGGCATATACCGTCCTCCCGGCCACCAGCTGCCGCTCCCGCCAGAGCAGCCGCACGGGCAGGAGCAGTACGCGGGCCAACAGAATGGCCACTACCGGAGCAAGGGCGAGGAGGTAGCGGTTCCACAGCTGAAAGCTCACCGCTGAATGCGCCAGCAAGTACCAGATGATGTACCCGGCAAACCCCCAATCGTAGCGCCACTCGTGACCCCGGCCGCGGTGCCAGAGACCCACAGCAAGCAACAGCGGGACCCCGCCGACGAACAGTGCGTTGAGCGGCGGGGAGGCCGTGAGCAGGCCGGCCGAACTCAGCCAGGCCCTCAGGCGGGGCAGGAACGAGCTCCACGCTGCCAGACCGAACTCGCCATAGTGCGCCGAGCCTACCTCCACAAAGCTGGGCCACGACGCCCGGATCACCCGGTCCCAGTAGGCGCATGGAAGGAGCGCTATCCCCAGCCCGGCCCCCACCGCCAGTGCCGCCCGGCTCAGACCTGTCCGACTCCTGCTGGCCAGGATAGCCATCGCAAGGAGTGGCAGCACAAAGACGGCCGTCTGCTTGGTCATCGCCGCCAGGCCCATGGCCAGCCCCGCAGCCAGGAAGTGCCCCTTCAACGCCAGGAGGCAGGAGGCGCTCGTCAGCACCGCCATCAGCGGATCGGTGAACGCGGTGGGCGCGGACTGGATATCGAACGGCGAGAGCGCCAGGAGAAGCGCACTCAGCACCGCCGTAGGCAGGCCATACAGCCTTCGCGCCGCAGCATAGACGATGACAATCCCGGCTGCGCTTGCCAGGATATTCGGCAGGCGGGCCACGGCCTCCGATGCCCCAAAGAGCCTGAAAAAGACGGCCAGGGTGTAGAAAAAGACCGGGGGCTTGTCCACAATCTCACTGTTCAGGGCGACATCCTTGCCGGTCGCAATCAGCAAGCCCCAGTGGCTGAATAGGGCCTCATCTCCCACGAACCGCTGGGCAGAGATCAGGCTCATCCTGAGCAGCAGCCCGAGGGCCACGATCGGCCAGACCGCCCAGCGGGGGGTTGACATGTCCGACCCCGGCCACGGCTCGTCAAGACGGGCCAGCGCTCGCGCCTTGAGCAGGCTGGAGAGCACCGTCGCTGCGCACAGCAAGAACAGGGCCGCACCGCGGTCGGCGCGTACAGCCGGATGGGCATACCCTGCGAGCGCAAGGAAGGGCAGGTACGAGGGAAGGTCTGTTGTCAACGCTCGCCTCGCGCCGACCCGCGACCGTCGCGCGAGTTGCCAGCTCAGATACAGCCAGAGCATGATGGCGGTGACGGCGGCTGCTCCGGCCGAGGCCATCCGCGCCGGATCGGCCGCCCCACCGTACGCCTGTTGCAGCCCGAGCCCTGCCAGAGAGAGCCCCCGAAGGACAGGACCGAGGCCCAGCAGACCGATGTATGGCACGCGCGCACGCTCCGGTAAAGTGATCAGCGTGAGTGTACACCCGAAGGAGAGGAGCGGCAAGGAGAACGAGCACAGGGCCACCTGCTCGTGCGGCACTTGGCGCTGCGGGCGGTCCCTAGCCAGGCGATGCGCGGGGCAGGGAAGCCGGCTCCCTGGCCCCCTGCCTCACGAGGGCCTCAGAGTGCCATCCCCGCCGGGACCGCCTCCCTCTGATAGTGGGCTTGCGTCTCCTCCTCCCGCCCGCGCGCCACCCTGCGGCCGGCCAGGTCCCCCTCTATCTCTGTGACGACCATGGCCTGGCCCTGCCGTTCACCCTCGCAGTAGTAGAGGATGACCCAGTCGTGGTTGGTGTGGAGACTGTGCGCGAGGTGAGTGTTGGCAAGCTGTGCGCTGTACCGGCGCGTGCCCCGACCGGTGTGAAGCACCGGAAGCCAGGCATCCCGCTTTGGGTTGTAGCGCTCGGGAGCTATGCGGTGGACCTGCCCCGCGGCAACCTTCTCTCGATACTCCTGATCGACCGAAAGAAGCTCGCTGACCGGTGGCGGGTCGGCCGGAGGCGGCGCGGGATGTCGGATCAGCCGCTCGCGCAGAGCCTGCTCGATGCGCCGCGCCCGTGTCGGGCCGATCCCAGGGATCCGCCTCAGCCTGCTCTCGCGCGATGCCCTCTCCAACTCCTCGATGGTGACGATGCCAAGCCGCTCCTGGATGCGCCTCGCGAGCGCGGGGCCGATCCCCCGGATCGCGTCAAAGACGTGATCTGGCTCCACATCCGCCCTGAGCCGGTCGAGGAGCGAGAGTGCTCCCGTCCTGACCAGCTCCTCAATGGCAGCCGCCATGCGGTCCGTGATGTGCGGCAGCCGTTTCAGCCCCTCCTCGCCCTCCTCGGCGAGGACCTGCTCTGCGGGGCGGTCGAGCCCGGCGACGGTTGCCGCCGCCGCGCGATAGGCCTCCACCTGTAGCGGGCCTGCCCCGGCCTCGTCCAACAGCAAGGCTGCTTCGGCCAGCATGCCCGCGATCTCGGCATTGTCCATGCTCACCCTCCGCAAGTGCTGCCTCCGGCCAGCACGCCGCGTGCCACACACGCCGACTCTGGTACACGGGCTCACCAGGTCCGCACTGGCGGTTACCACAGACCGGCCGGCTTCCTGCCCGGGCACATGCTGCGCACCCGCCTGGTACGGAACCGTTCCCCGGCGTGGGGCAACTGTTCAGGCTCGCAGCCTGGGAGCGCCGGCTGCCACGTGTTGCCCGCGCCTCCGCCGCGGCCTGTGCATTACCCACAGGTGGCCTGGGGGGAGCGTAGGCGCTCGTGGCCTGCGCAGCATCTCGCGGAGCTGCCCCCACCCCTAACCCCGCCCCCGCGGCGCGGGGCGGGGAAGGGGGACCGGGAGGATTGGGTACCCCCGGCAACGGCCCAGGGACGGCGGCCAAAGCAGCCTGAGCGCCCCTAAAGCCCTCCCCCTGGCGCACGCGTCGCGTCCGCCAGGGGGAGGGGAACTCTCTCTCGTCGCCCTGCGTGCACTGAACGGAAGCCCGAACACGTACACAAGAAAACCCCTGTTGGACAGGAGCACGTATCGGTTGTATAATCCGCGCTCGTGCCCAACCGGTAGAGGACGATGCGGAGTGCGCCAGGGCGCGCGGACCGGGCGGCGGCAAGCGCAGCGGGACGTGGGCGCCGGCCTGGCTCCGAAGGGGTTCGCCGTAGCTTGAGAACACAAGGCAGACCGCACGAAGGGGTGCACGTGGAGCGACGCACCGATGATCAGCGGCAGCCAAGCCGAACCCGCGAGGAACTGGAGCTCCTGGCCGCACGCGAGATCCTCCATGCCTCGGCTTCTGGGCTGCCCCTCGAGGCGATCCTGACGACCATCGTCAACATACTGATCACCGTGGCCCATGTCTCCACCGCCTGGCTCATGCTGGTGGAACGTGGAAGCCTGCGCACGACGACGGCGCGCGGCGAAAGGGCAGAGGTACTCAGAGGCTCCATCTGCAGCGACCCTGCACACCCCTGCTACGCGGTGGCAGCGGGCGAGCAGCCGCAGATCCTGGATCCGCACGAACTCGACCCCGCAGACCCCGTGCTGGGCAGTCTCGCTGGCAGGCGGTGTGTCGTTGTTCTACTCCCTCTGCGCGCGTCCGGCCACACCGTCGGCGTCCTGGGTGCGGCCGTCCCTCCCGAGAGCATGCCGGGCCTCTCACTGCTCAGCCTCCTCGCCACCGAGGCCGCCACAGCCATCGCAAGCGCGAATCGGCCAACCCAGATACGCACCTGGCAGCACACCCTCGACACGGCGCTCGGGCAGATCGCCGAGCCGGTCCTGGTCTTTGACCGGGAGGGCAGGCTCGCGCTGTGGAACGGCGCGGCCGAAGAGTTGCTCGGCGAGCGGGGCATCCAGATCGGGGACACCATCGCGTACCTGGCAGCCCGGGCCCGGCTGGGCGACGCTCAAGGGAACCTCCTCGTGCCTTCAGACTCGGCGGCCGCACGCGCCCTGCGGGGCGAACGGGTCGAAAACCTCGAGGTGGGGCTGCCGGCCCGTGACGGCGGGATGCGCTACCTCCTGGCAAGTGCGACGCCACTGCAGGCCGATGGCACAGTTCAGGGAGCGGTTGAGGTCTGGCGAGATGTCACTCATATCCGCCAGCTGGAGCGCATGCGCGCCGAGTTCCTCTCAGCGGTCGGCCATCAACTGCGGACGCCGCTCACCTCCGTGCTCGGCTTTGCCGAGTTCCTGGAGCGCAAGGCCAATACAGGCATATCAGACGAGGAGCTCAAGAAGGGGTTGAGGACCATCGCGGAGCAGGCCCGCAGGATCAATGCACTGGTGACGGACCTCATCGATGGGTCGCAGGCCGAGGCCGGGCACCTCCGGCTCGAGATGCGGACCTTTGACCTGACAGGTCTGATCCAGAGCGTCCTGTCCCGGTTTCGTTCGGCCGAGCCCGCCTATACCTTCCGGGCGGAGATGCCCGCCGCGCTTCCTCCCGTGCGAGCCGACCCCAAGCGGATCGAGCGCGTCCTCCGCAACCTCCTTTCCAACGCCGTCAAGTTCTCTCCTGCGGGTACGGAGATCGTCCTGCGCGCCGCCGCCGACCGGACCCGGGTGACGGTCTCCATCGCCGACCATGGCTTTGGCATCGCAAGGGAGGATATCCCTGCGGTGTTCATGCCCTTCTACCGGACGCCGCAGGTCAAGGGACATGGGGTCGGGCTCGGCCTCTTCATGGCGCGGGCCATTGTCGAGGCCCATGGGGGCGCCATGTGGGTTCAGAGCCAGGTGGGCGAGGGAAGCACGTTCTACTTCAGCCTCCCCATCGCCCATCCCTGCTAGCAACCGGCCCGCAGCAGGGGCCAACGCCCTGCGAGCGCCAGGCCGGCCGGCCCGAGGCCGTGCCGCCTGCAGGTGCAGGACCAGCTCGCCCCTGACAGGCGTACCGCATACTGGTCTGCGCCGCGAGAAAGGGAGGTTCGAGATGCCTGAGCCCATCGAGCGTATCCTCTTTGACGAAGACCGCCTGATGAGCGAGCACCCGCCTGTCCTGCGGCACCGAAACAAGCAGGCCGTATTCGAGGTCGCCTGCCCGCCGGGGACGGTGTTCCAGGGGCAGATCGTGTATAGCCGCTGGGCCCCCATGCCGCTTCCCGAGACGGTCGACCCCGCCGCTGCCTGCCGGCTGCTTGAGGCCCGCCCGGATGCCTACGACTATGCACCGGTACCCGACCTCGAGGGCGCCGTCGAGTGGCACGTCAACTTTGCCGACCCGAACCTCTTCGGGTACTACGGCTCGGGGCTCTTTGCACAGGACGAGATGCAGACGGCCGAGCACCCCGCGCTCGGAGCCCTGAGAGAGGCGCTGCAGGCGATGGGCCGATCCTGCCGGACGGTCGAGCGTGGCCAGCCTACGCCTGTCCTCGTCGCCGGGGTGCCCCGTCGCTGCCGCATCGATACGGACGCGAACCCTGCCGAGGGACGGGAGCGGGGCCTCTATGGCAACGCCTTCGCCCGCGCCGATGCAGATATCGTGCGCCGCGCGACGAGGAGGCTGGATCCCCCGACCGTGAGCAACATCATCGCCATCGCCGCCCTCTATGGCGGGCGCGGCCGATACGCGCACACCGAGGTGGAGTATACGCTCCAGACGGCCTACACGGGCTTTCGCGCCGCAGCAATCGAGTCCGGGCGGCTCCGAGGGGACGCGCCGGTCGTGGTGCACACCGGCTTCTGGGGGTGCGGAGTCTTTGGGGGCAACCGTGTGCTGATGACGCTCCTGCAGATCCTGGCCGCCGGTGCCGCCGGGCTGGACCGGCTGGTGTTCCACGCCTTCAAGCCCTCGAACCTGCAGGTTGTGGACGAGGCCTGCGCCAACCTGGAAAAGCTCGCAGGCGCTGAAGGCCCGCGGGAGACCGCCGCCCTCATCGACGAGATCATCTCCCTGGGCTTCGAGTGGGGCGTCGGGGACGGGAACTAGGGGAACACATCCTCCGCCCATCGGCCTGCGAGGTCACTGCATGCTGGCTGGGCGCTGCCCGGCCACACCGTCCGGCCCGACGCATGTTGCCGCAGCCGGCACGAAAAAGGCCGGGCGCACGCCCGGCCTGGTTGCACGAAGAGTTCCGCTGGCGGAGCTAGTAGTTCTCCGCCGCCAACTCATAGTAGGCCTGCGGATGCCGGCAGGCCGGGCAGACCTCCGGCGCCTCTTTGCCCTCGTGGATGTAGCCGCAGTTGCGACAGTGCCAGCGCACCACCGTATCCCGCCTGAACACCTTCCCCTCGCGCACATTGCTCAGCAACGCACGGTAGCGCCGCTCGTGCTGCTCCTCGACCTCGGAGATCTCGGTGAACGCCGTCGCTATGGCCTCAAAGCCCTCCTGCCTGGCCACTTCGGCAAAGCGCGGGTAGAGCACAGCCCACTCATAGTGCTCACCATCCGCCGCCGCCTCGAGGTTCGCTGCCGTGTCCCCGATCACGCCGGCGGGAAAAGCCGCCGTGATCTCCACCTCGCCACCCTCGAGGAACTGGAAAAAGACTTTGGCGTGCTCCCGCTCGTTCTCCGCCGTCTCGATAAAGATCGCGGCGATCTGCTCGAAACCTGCCTTCCGCGCTGCTGACGCGAAAAAGGTGTAGCGATTCCTCGCCTGCGACTCGCCCGCAAAGGCGATAAGGAGGTTCTTCTCGGTCTGCGTTCCCTTGATCGTGGCCATGGGTCCTGTGCTCCTTCCTGCTCACCCGGCGATCACGGCGCGACCAAAGCCGCCGCACCTGCCCGCCCTTCGCGAGAGGCCCGCGCGGCCTCTCCCACAACGTCGAGTATACTTTCCGGGTGGGCCTAGTCAAGTGACAAGAGGGAAAAGGGTTCAGTACGCGTAAGTGTTCAGACTCGCCTTCGGCGCATGGGACGGAGGCAGGCTGCTGGGAACTCTGCCCGTCGGGATCGGGTTTGTGCCGGCTCGTCGGGGAACCCCACTCCTCCTGTCCCCCTCCAAGGGCGGAACGCCTTCTTCGGTCGTAGGGCGAGGGCATGGCCCATTGAGGGCCCCCCACCCC
>DYEI01000445.1 GCA_020725765.1 Anaerolinea sp.
CCACCGCGCGGCCCGCAACCCGCAATCAATGTGTGGGTCACATTAGGAGGAGAGATCGTGGCTCTGACGCAGATACAGAAACAGCGGATCCGCGAGTTCGTCCCCGGTTTCAAGGAGTACCTCTCATCTGGCGGACGACAGGCCGATCTGTCGGATCGGCGGGCACGCTGCGAACTGTACGCCCAGCTCCTGTCACCTGAGGGCCTCGCGCGCATGACGGAACTGGAGTTCGGTCAGGTCATCAGCTCCCTGTGGGCGAGTGAAATCTGGGGCGACAAGGGCTACCTCGTAGACAAGCTTATTGCCGATAACGGCCTGCCCAGGCTGGTGGACCAACTGAGGAACCTACTGTGGGGAAGCGACGCTCTTGCGACTCGCTACGACGCCTTCCGTGAACAGATCAGAGGGCTTGGGCCAGCCTCGACCACGGAGTTGCTCGCCTTCGTCCACCCCGACCGATGTGGCCTGTGGAACGACAAAGTGCGCAAGGCCCTGCGGGTATTGGGGTTCGGCGACAGCTTGCACATCATACGCAAGACTCGGATCAGCGGGCGGGAGTACGAGGAGTTCAACCGGCTGCTATCTGAGATAGGCAGGGAACTGGAAGATAGCGGCGTGCCTCCCCTCGATCTCCTGGGCGTCGACTACTTTCTCTTTGAGGTATGGTCTTCTGCGAAGGATGCAACACCGGGCCCCGGTAACGGGGCCAATGATTTCGATCACGAGGACATGGTTCAGCGGCTGGTAGCGATCGGTCGCTGGCTCGGGTTCGATACTGAGGTGGGGTCCCTGGTGGCCACCGCGGCGCGTGTCGACGTCATCTGGCAGGCGCGAATCGCGAACCTGGGTGTGGTGACCTATGTGTTCGAGGTCCAGCGCAGGGGCTCAGCCGATTCGCTGATTCTCAACCTGCAGCGCGCCCAGAACAACCCCAGCGTGCAGCGACTGGTGGTAGTAGCCAACGCGGACGAGATCGAGCGGGTACGGGGCGAGATCGCCACACTGCCCGAGAGGTTCCGCAGAGCGGTGGGCTATATGGAAGTCAAAGACCTCGTTCGGGCTGGCGAACTGCTGGAGGAATTTGCTGAGATCATCGGCCGGCTCGAGCTTGTGCAGAGCCAGTTCGGGGCACGGGGGGACCGGCGCCCAGCGCAGGTCTGACCGGTTTGCGGCGCATGCCCCCAGGCCAGAGAGGACCTGTACCATGCCCCCCTACCTCCCACCCGACTATCTGGACAACACGCCCGAGCACGGGCTTGCCGAGGCCCTGGCCGGGCTGATACTCGACTTGGGCCAGCGCCGGCTGGACGTGGCCACCGGCTTCTTCGAGCCCGGCGCCTGGCGGCTGCTCCACGAGTCCTTCCAGCATCTAGAGCGGTTCAGGCTCCTCCTCGGCAGGGAGCCAACGATCGCCGCCCCCGGTGAGGACACCTTCGACCTGCGCCAGCTCTACCGACGCCGGCTCCAGGGCGACCTGGAAGCCCTGCCCCTCGACGATGAGCACGCCACGCTGGTCAACTCGCTCCTCGCTTTCTTGCGCCGCCCCAGTGTTGAGGTGCGACTGTACCCCTCCTTCCTTCATGCCAAGGCCTACATCTTCTCGGACGTGGCCATTGTCGGCTCCAGCAACCTCACCGCGGCCGGCCTCACCCGCAAAGCCGAGCTGAACCTCGTACGCAAGGAGCACGCGGTCGCCGTGGCGCTGCGCGAGGGGTGGTTCCAGCGCTTCTGGGCCGAGGCGGACGACTACAAGGAGGAGCTGATCGCGGCGCTCGAGCAAAGCAAGTTCGGCACCGCCGCCTACAGCCCCTTCGAGGTGTTCATCAAGGCGCTCTACGAGTACTTCAAGGACCGTCTCCCCGTCATGGCACCCGAGGCGGGGATCGGCGTCGACCTGGCCTCCTTTCAGCAAGAGGGCCTGCGCGAGGCAATCCGCCTGCTGGATCGTCACCACGGCGTACTGATCGCCGACTCGGTCGGCCTCGGCAAGACCTACATCGGCATGGCCATCCTCGAGCACTATCTGCTGCGCAGGCGCCGCCGTGAACACATCCCGCGGGGCCTTGTGGTGTGCCCCGCCCAGCTCCGGGACACCGTCTGGGCGCCCAGGCTCGACGAGTTTGGCATCAAAGCTACTTTCTGCTCGATGGAGGAGATGGGGCGCCATGATTTTAACTGGCGGGCCTTTCGCGGCTACGACCTCGTCCTGGTGGACGAGGCCCACAACTTTCGCAACCCCGGCACCCGGCGCTATGAGAACCTGAACCGTCTCATCTGCGCCGGCAGGCGCGACAAGTATGTAATACTGATGACCGCCACGCCCATCAACAACAGCATCTGGGACCTCTACCACCAGGTCATGCTCATGGCCCGCGGCTCCGAGAGCTACTACCGGGACTATGGCATCCCCAACCTCAGGGGCTTTTTCAAGCGAGTTTCCGAGGGCTCGGCAGAGCTCTTTGACCTTCTCGAGCAGACGGCCGTGCGCCGCAGCCGCTACGACATCAAGAAGCGCCAGGAGGGGGGCGAGCCCATTATCCTGCCCGGCAAGGGCGAGGTGCGCTTCCCCCGGCGCGAGCTGCGCACCATCCAGTACAACCTCGAAAAGACCTACCGCGGCCTCTATGAGGAGATTGCCGGCCAGATCGACAGGCTCAGCCTGGTGAGCTACAACCTCGAGCAGTTCCGCGTCGAGGCCGACGCGGAGATCGTCGAACGCAACAACGCCCTGATCGGCATCATCAAGACCACCTTCCTCAAGCGGCTGGAGAGCTCCCTCCGCGCCTTCGAGGTCAGCGTGCAGCGCCAGGCCCGGTTCCAGCAGCGCTTCTACACCTTGCTGCAGCAAGGGCGCCTCCTCGATTCGCCCACCCATCGCCGGATCATCGCCCTCGAGGAGGCCGACGAGCCCCCAGAGGCCATCGACGAGCTGATCGCGAGCCTCCCGGAGGTCGACGCCGGCGGCTATGACCTGAAAGCCATCGGCGAGCAAGTCGCCTGCGACCTGCAGATCCTGCACGATCTGCTGGAGTGGATCGCGATCGTCCGTGACAGTGCGGGCGGCGAAGCAGGCGAGGACGCCAAGCTCGCTGCCGTCAAGGCCGAGCTGGCGGGTCCGCTCAAAGGACAGAAGGTGCTCCTCTTCACCTACTATGAGGATACGGCGAGGTATCTCTACGACGCTCTGCGGCAGGATGAGGCCTGGCTGGCCCGGGCGGGGAGGCCCACCATCGGGATCATCTCTAGCAGAAGCAACATCCGCGAGCGCGAGGAGCTCATCAAGCGCTTTGCGCCCGTCGCCAACACTGCTGGTACGGAGGAGGGCCTCGAGGAGCGGCGGCGCCTTCAGGAGACCGAGCTGCAATTGCTCATCTGCACGGACGTCCTTTCCGAAGGCCAGAACCTGCAGGACGCAGGCGTCGTCCTTAACTACGACCTGCATTGGAACCCGGTGCGGATGATCCAGCGGGCTGGGCGCATCGACCGGCTGGGCCTGCCGCCGGACCGCGATACGGTCCACATCTACAACTGCTTCCCTGAGGAAGGGCTGGAAAAGCTGCTGGGCCTGGTACAGCGCCTCCAGCAGCGCATCTTCACCATCGACCGTACCGTCGGGCTGGACGGCTCCGTGCTGGGCGAAGCAATCCATCCCAGGTCACTCGAGGAGCTCAAGCGCATCAAGGCCGGCGAGCGTCAGGCGCTGGAAGAGCTCGAGCAGGCCGCCGAGCTCATCTCCACCGACGAGATGAAGCTCCCGCTTCTCCACTACCTGCAGATGGTCGGCGAGGAGAAGGTCAGGGAGATACCCCTCGGCATCCACAGTGGCAAGATCGGCCCAGTCCCGGGCACCTTTTTCGCCTTCCGCGCCGGTGACCGGCATTTCTGGCGCTTTTTCTCCTCCACGGGCGGCGAGCCCATCAGCGACAAGCGGCAGATCTTCCGGCTCATCAACTGCCCGCCCCATGAGCCGCGGGTCGTTCCCGAGCACGACATCTCCGACCTGTACCACCGGGCGACCGCGGACGTCTGGCAGGAGATCACGGTGCTGCGCGCCGGGCGCAAGCTCAGGCCGCGCATGAGCGGGCTTAACAAAGAGTTCTATGACGCACTCAACCAGTTGCAACTCTCTGATAGCGTACCCGCGGAGCTCAGGCACAGGGTGAACCGTGTGCTGCAGGCTGCCTCGCTCGCTCCCTTCCAGCGCGACCCAGCGCTCAAGGCCATCCGTGATGCCTTCAGGCAGACCCGTGACGTCGCCGCCCTCGCCGAGCAGCTCGACCTCTTCTTTGCCGAGAACGGCCTCTCAGCCGAGGTGAGCGAGTCCAGAATGTTAGACGAGATCCGGCAGGAAGAACTGCAGTTGGTCTGCTACGAGATTCTGGTGTCGAAGGGCTAGCAGAGGCACCGATGACTGTCCCCTGCGGCACGTTCCACCCGGGGCTGTAGCCCAGGGTTGAAACCTGGGCTGACTGCCCTGCGCCCAAGGTCATTCGAGAGGATCCAGTGCCTATGAACACCCGCATCCTCGGCAGAGCCGGCATTGAGGTCACCCAGGTCGGGCTGGGCGGACTGTTCGTCTCCGCCTTTGGCGGGGACTATGCGCAGGGATGCGCCGCCATCCGCCGGGCCGTCGAGCTCGGCATCCGCTACATCGACACGGCCCCGACCTACGCCAACAGCGAAGAGGTCATCGGCCGCGCCCTCGAGGGCGTCGATATCCCCGTGGTGCTCTCGACCAAGCTGGGCGGCCGCCCCCAACCCTTCCGGCCGCAGGACCGCGCCTGCCTCCTCCGTTCGGTCGAGGAGAGCCTGCGGCTTCTCAGGCGCGACCATATCGACATCCTCATGATCCACGAGCCCGACCGCCCCGGTCAGTACGACTGGTGGACGGATCCCGTGGACTATCACGGGCCGGTGCTGGAGCTGCTGGACGACCTCAAGAGGGATGGAGTCATCCGCGCCACGGGCCTCGGCGGCACAACCGCCTACGAGATCGTGCCGATCATGCGCACGGGCCGCTTTGATGTGGTGCTGACGGCGTTCAACTACAGCCTGCTCTGGCGGGAGGCCGAGATCGAGCTACTGCCGACAGCCCGCGAGCTGGGCATGGGCGTGATCATCGGCTCCCCCCTGCAACAGGGCGCCCTGGCGCGCCGCTATGACGACGAGATCCGCAGCGGCGCCCGCTGGCTGAACCCGCCGCGCCGGAAGCAGTTCCGCGCCCTGTATGACCTCCTGGACGCGGCCGGCCTGCCGATTGCCGAGGCGGCCCTGCGCTTTGTGATCTCTAATCCGGGCGTCTCCTGTGTGCTCACCGGGGCGCGCTCAGCCGAGGAGGTTGAGAGCAGCGTGGCTGCCATCGAGAAGGGCCCGCTCCCCGCGGACGTCCTGAACCGGCTGGACGAGATCGCCGCCATGGTCCCCTTCCGTCCCTTCGAGGAGCCATTTGTGCTGCCCTTTGGCCACCCCTACCGGGGGCCGGGGGAGGCGCGATGAAGGCTGCCGTGGTCGAGCGGCCCGGGGTGCTGGTCGTCCGCGAGGTGCCCGACCCCGAGCCCGGCGAGTACGAGGCGCTGTGTGAGCTCCTCTACGGTGCCACCTGCTCGGGGACCGATCATCACCTCCTCGCCGGCCGCTTCCCGTGGCCGGTGAGCTACCCCACGATCCTCGGCCACGAGAGCATCGGCCGGGTCATCGCCGTAGGCAGGCGCGTGCGCAGCTTTCGCGTAGGCCAGCTCCTCACCCGCGTTGGGGCCCCGCCGATGGAGGGTCTCAGCGTCAACTGGGGCGGGTTTGCCGAGCTGGGCATCGCCCGCGATCACGAGGCCATGCGCGAGGATGGCCTGCCGCCCGAGGCCTGGCAGGCCTACCGCGTCAACCAGGTGCTGCCCGAGGGGTGCGACCCCCGGGCCGCGACCATGGTCATCACCTGGCGCGAGACCTACAGCTACATCACCCGCATGGGCATTGGTGCGGGGGCAAGCGTGCTCGTCCTCGGTTCTGGGGGAAACGGTCTCGCCTTCGTGCGCCATGCAGTCAACCTTGGCGCCAGGAGCGTCGCGCAGGTCGGCAACTGCGTGCGGGAGGGCCTCGGCAGGGCAGCGGGTGCCGATCACTACCTGGACTATCGCACTCCCGATCTGTCTGGGATGCTCGCCGAACGGGTTCCGGGCGGCTTTGACTTTGTCATCGATGCGATCGGCCGGCGAGGGGAAGTCGATCGCGTCCTGCCCTGCCTGAGGGCCGGGGGAACGGTCGGCATCTATGGCATCGACGACTATGCCGACTGCGCCATCCATCCTCACCGCAGCCGGGGGAGCTTTGGCGTCTACAACGGCGGCTACGACGAAGCCGAGGCCCATGGCATGGTCGTCGCCCTCTGGCAGGAGGGCCGGCTCGACGCCCGGCTGTGGCTGGACCTTGACCACCCCTTCCCACTAGAAGGGATCTCCGAGGCCATGGCCGCCGTTAGCGAGCGGCGGCTGGTCAAGGCGCTCGTTCGGCTTGGCAGCGAACGGCCGTAAGGGGTCACCCGGCCGACACAGCTGCACCTGTCTTCCCGGCCTACCTTCCTCGGGCCATCCGGGAGCGGGGGCCTCCGGTCTGCGTCCCGGCTCCCCTTTTCTCCATAGCGCGCAGAGAGGCCGCACCGATACTCTCCTTGCGCCCCGGTGCTCGTCGGGGCATGTGGTACGGAGCCACGCTGCCATCAGCGCCGCCCCGACTCCAGCTACTGCCCCCTGCAACTCACTCCTGCCATCGCACGCCCGGCCCGCCGTCGATGCGACACACCGGCATCAGCCGGCGCACCAGCGTATCCCCCGCGAAACCAACGTCCGGAAGATGGGATGGGCGAAGGCCTGATTGTCGTGCCCCAGCTCCAGGCAGAACACCCGTGCCTTCTTGTAGCGGCGGGTCCAGGCGAGGGTCCGCATGGAGCGGGGGTGCTCTGTGGTCAGGAGAATCTCGCTCCCCGGCCCGGCATCCTGCATGGCATAGGTCTCGTCGACCATATCCCACGAGGCGAGACCCTGTGTGATGGGGTGATCGGGGTTCGCGACCTCGACATGGATATGCTCGTCATGGTAGAAGCTGAACCGACGGTCGGGGATGCCCACAATCTCCGACCAGAGCGGCCACTCGGGGAAAGCCAGGATCGCGTGATGCAGCACAAAGATGCCCTGCGCCGTCTCGCCGAGGGGCTCGAGCGCCGCCTTGATGGGACGGTCGTAGTAAGAACCCTCGCCGGTAGGCGTCTCGGTGTGCATATTGTAAAAGACCACCACGTCATAGCCCGCCCGCACCTCAGGAGGCGAGTAGGCGAAATCCTCCATATGCTGGATGTAGCAGTCCGCATCCGGTATGGAGCGGAACAGTGCATGGAACCCCAACACATCGAAGGGATGGCGCCCCGTCACCACGGCGACCCTGAGAGCTGACATCATCTTCACGTCTCACGCCTCACGTTTCACGCATCACGCCTCACGCCTCACGTTTCACGTTTCACGTCTCACGTCTCACGTCTCACGCCTCACGCCTCACGTTTCACGTTTCACGTCTCACGTCTCACGTCTCACGCCTCACGCCTCACGCCTCACGTACATACCTCTCCAGAAACTCCCGCACCCGCACCGGCTGGCCGCTGCGGCTGCTCTCGATCGCCGAGAAGATCAGGGCCACCGACTGCAGGTTATCCCAGACGTTCGTGGGCATCGGCTCACCCCCATCCAGCCAGGCCAGGAACTGCTCCACCAGCCAGCCGTGCGCCCAGCGGGGTCGCTCGCGCAGGGGCACCGGCTCGCCCTGCCCCTCGCGCCGCGGCGGCCACTTGCGGGCAGGGTCATAGTCAAAGCGCTCGAGGGCACGGCTGTTCAGGATCAGCGTTGCACCCTCGCACTCGGCGCGGATGTACTCCTGCCCCCAGCAGTTCAGGCCCACGGCGTTGGTCTTGGCCCCCTCGTAGAAGGCTCTGGCGCCGTTCTGGAAGTGCATCATCACCAGGGCCTGCGCGTCCCCGGCGAACTCGCCCCAGTCGGGCTTCCAGGTCTGGGCGTAGATGGTATCGCAGAGCGCGCCGGCGAGGTCCGCGAGAATATCCAGGTGATGGACCGCTCCCTCGACCATCAGCGGATCGGGAATCTCGTGGCGGAACCTGCCCCAGCTCCCAAAGCGACGGCAGTCGCAGGTAAAGCGGCAGACCAGGTAATCGAGCGCGCCATAGCGCCCGGAGCGCAGCTCCTCGCGGAGCGTCGTCTTGTCCTGATCGAAGCGGTGGCTCATGGTTACGCCCATCTTTTTCCCGGCGCGGCGGACCTTCTTGGCGATGCGCACGGAGGCCTCCATCGTGTCGGCGATGGGCTTTTCCGACAGGATGTGCAGGTCGTGGGCGAGGGCGATATCGACGACCATCTCGTGCGCCGCCGGCGGCACCACAATCGTGCAGAAATCGGCCGGGTTCTCGTCAAAGGCCCGCTGGATATCGGTGTAGCACCGATCGGGGCTGAGCCCGAGGCCGGCCTGTGCATTCTCGAGCACGACGGGGTTGATGTCGACGGCGGCCACCACCTCGATGAGGCCGTCCTTCACAAAAGGAGGGAGGATCATCTTGCACCATGCGGCGCCCATCCCTCCGGTACCGACCTGGATCATACGGTATGGCATGGGGGTGAGTCTCCTAAGTCGTAGCAATGGCGATAGACTTGAATGCCCTGACCTGAGCTGAAATCGCCCGCTCGGTTGGCAGACGCTCGATGCTGGAGGCACCGAAGAATCCGACGACCTCCGGCATCCTGGGCAGAGCCTTGGCCACGCTCTCGGGCTCGTCGAACGGGCCGCCGTGACAGATGACGAGAATGTCCGGGCGAGCGGCGTGCGCGGCACGGGCAATGGCATTCGCCTTTTCGATTGCCTGGTCGAGCGTGAGAGCGACCGCTGCGCCAATGGTGCCCGACGTAGTGAGCCCCACGTGTGCCACCAGCTGGTCCGCACCAGCCTCCACCATCGCCCTCGCCTGATCTTCATCGAACACGTAAGGCGAGGTGAAGAGGTCCAGTTCATGGGCCAGACGGATCATCTCGATCTCTTTGTCATAGCCCATACCTGTGGCCTCCAGGTTGGCCCTAAAGCTGCCGTCGATCAGCCCCACAGTCGGAAAGTTCTGGACTCCGGAGAAGCCAATCTCCCGCAGTTGCTTGAGGAACACCGGCATCAGCCGAAAAGGATCTGTGCCGCAGACGCCTGCGAGGACGGGCGTGTCCTTTACGACGGGCAGCACCTCAGAGGCCATCTCGACAACAATGCCGTTGGCATCGCCGTAGGGCATCAGGCCCGCCAGGGAGCCGCGGCCGGCCATACGATACCGGCCCGAGTTGTAGATGATGATGAGATCAGCGCCGCCTGCCTCGGCCATCTTGGCAGAAATGCCCGTACCTGCACCACAACCCACAATTGGCCTGCCAGCCTGCAATTGCGCGCGCAGGCGCCGGAGTATCTCGTTGCGTGGAATAGCCATGGTGTGTCACCTCCTGGTATGTCATGTCCCGCTGCACGCGAGACTGGCGAACGACATGAGCAACCGGGCCCGGCCCACAGGGAAACTGGCGCCGCAACGGGAGTTGCGCCGCTCTCGGCCACATTACGATGCCTCGCACAAAGCCCCCCCTGCACTCTCAGCCAGCATGTCCAGAAGAGTGGCGGCTGCGCGGTCCGCAAACTCGGGGTCATTGATGTTGTTGTCCATCTCGATCACCGGGATCCCCGGCCTGATGTTCCGACGGATCGCGTCATAGCAGGCCTGGTCGGCCTGTGGATCCCAGAAAGCCCCCCCGGGGCTGTCGAGCATGGACACACCCCTTAACGGTAGGAGGATAGCCACCGGTCCGCGCGCCGCATTGGCTGCTGCCGCGAGCATCTCGCCGATTCGGGTGTTCTCCTCCACGTTCGTACGTAGCAGCGTAACGTTGGGGTTCCACTGATAGAGCAGGCGGCCTCTGTAGCGCTCGGGCACGGTATCCGGGGCCCCGAAGTTGGCCATGTCCACACAGCCAGGAACCAGCACGGCCGGGATGCCCGCTCGCGAGGCAGCGAGGCACCGTTCAGGCCCGGCGCTGAACACACCACCACAGACGTGGTCCGCCAGCTCCGTCGTCGTGATGTCTAGTGATCCCGCAATGTAACCGTCCGCGATCAGGCTCTCCATCGTCCGCCCACCGGTTCCAGTAGCGTGGAAGACGAGCACTTCATAGCCAGCGGCCTCTAGAATACTCCGCGCCCTATCGACAGCCTTGGTCGTGTTGCCAAACATGGAGGCAGTGATAAGAGGCTTATCCACAGCTGCCGGCGGCGCATCAACCTGGACCATGCCGGCGATGGCTCCCGCCGCATTCGCAAAGATCCTGCGGCTGATTCGGTTGATGCCAGCGACGTCGACGATGGAGGGAATGAAGGTAATATCCCTGGTACCAGCATAGGCACTTACGTCTCCGCCACCGACCGTCGAGACCATGACTTTGGGCACTCCAACCGGCAGCACACGCATGCCTGACGTGGCGACAGAGGTCCCGCCGGTTCCGCCCATGCCGAGTATACCATCGAGCTTGCCCTCGTCGTAGAGCCGGCGCACGATCACCGCGAGCCCTGTGGCCATGGTCTTCATGGCCTCATCCTTGTGCTGGCCAGAACTCAGATACGACAGGTCTCCTCCCGCGGCGCGTGCTACTTCGTCGCGGGTCACGTCGGGCGGGAAGGCTGGTTCCCCGAGGACGCCAAAATCGACCACCAGCGTCTTCAGACCCTGGGCCGCGATCAAGTCCCGGACGAACGCAAACTCCTGGCCTTTTGTGTCCAGAGCCCCGACCAACACGACTGTCTTGGACATAGCCCTTGCCCCCTTTGTGCACTCCTGCTGCGAAAGGAAACAGACAGACGAGCAGAGCACAACTCGCCCCCAGCGCTCGCCCAGTCGACGCCATTTCCTGTGCGAGCTACCTCCGCCTTTGAGCTCCTCTCTCCAGCACCCACGGCCCTTTCAGTCTGCAACTGGCGTCGTAAGTCGTCCTTGATAGCAGTCGTCATCCCAGGCAGTTGCCCGGAAACGAGGCTCACCGCCGTTCAGCACAGTGATAACGTCACGGCAAGCATCAGTGAAGCACCGGCGATGGCAATAGGTCGCATCGCCCGCGATGTGCGGTGTGGGGAGGACGCACGGATGCTTTCGGAAGAAAGCGTCGGCTGGCGGCGGCTCGGGCGCGAAGACGTCTACAGCAGCCATCAGTTCCCCGGCGCGGACTCGGCGCCAAAGTGCTTCCTGCTCCACTACCGCCATGCGGGTCACGAGCACAAGCAGTGCTCCCTTCGGCAAGGCATCGATCACCGCTGCATTGATGATGCCCAGAGTTGCGGGCGTGGGAGGGATGCCGATCACCAGTATCTCGCTTGAGCTGGCCAACTCGACCAGCGAGCGCGCTGGAAGAACCCCGTAGCGCGCGAACACCTCCCGACCAACGAAGGGGTCGTAACCTCTTACCGTGCATTTGAAAGGCTCGAGGAGCTCAGCGTATCGTCGATTGATACTCCCAAGGCCCGCCAGGCCGACATTGCGCCCTGTGAGATCGCCGAAAACAAACTCTGGGTTCGCCCACGATTCGCGCTTCCACTCCCCCCTGCGCACAATCTCTATGGCCGCTGGGATGTTCCTGATCAGGTTGAGTGTCATCGCCAGGGCAAACTCGGCTACCGAGGGGGTCATGCTGCGCGAGGTATCGATGACCACGACTCCGCGCCGATCGAGCTCGGCAAAGTCCATCCATCCGGCAAAGCGGTTGTCAAACGTGCCAGCAAGAACCTTCAGGCCAGCAGCTTGGGACCATGTCTCACGAGTTGTAGGTGGGATGAACCATGGGCTGATCACGACTGCGTCACACGTGCGGACGAGTTCCCCGAAGCGCGCAATGCCTTCCGCGCGAGACTCTGCCTCCAGCGTCACTACCTGTACTCGGCCTTGGGCCTCAAGCAAGGCCAGACCCTCCTGCGTAACAACGCGTGCACCTTTGGCTGGTTCGAGCACGGCAAAACGCATACGTCACTCCTGCCGCGATGGGCTGGCGATACGAACACGCGGTTCTTGGGGTGGGCCGGCGTGGCCGGCCCACCCATTCCCTTCCCACAGGCCGTGTCAATGAGTGGCCTTATAGTTCTCGATCTCCTTCTCCACCGCAGCCTGAGCATCCGCTGCAGCCTGCTCCGGTGTCTTTACGCCAGACCAGACCTCGTCGAACGCCGTGGCAAGCGGACCAAACCAGTGCGGCGCCTCCAGAACGAAAGGCAGCGATCTGGTAACCTCCATACTCTCTACGATCACCGGCCACCCCGGCACAGCTTCGAGCAGAGACGGATCTCTGGCCACGTCTTTCCGCGCCGGCATCGTGCCCGTAGCCTTGGCGATCTGGAGTTGCACTTCCTTCGAGGCCAGGTACTTGATGAACTCCCAGGCGCCATCAGGATTCTTTGCACCGTTTGGTATTTCCAGGTCAAACCCAGCCCCCCACGAGCCAGGGGTCCGGTTGCGAGGCACGAGTGCCACGCCCCAATTCAGTTGACCCCCGTACTTTTGCAGCTCGCCAATGTAACCGCTCGTCTGGACGATCATGGCCACCTGGCCACTTATGAAGGGATCCTGCGCTCCGCCGCCGAATCCCGAGGCGAAATTCTGCAACGTCTCCTTGCCGTAGTGCTCCACCCACTTTCTGTAGAAGTACAGGGTCTCGATAACCTCGGGTTCGGTGAGATGCGGTCGGCCCTCTTCGTCGACTAGCAGCGCCCCGTTCGTGTAGAGAATTGTGAATGGCCAGCAGTTGCCCCACTGCGGGCTAAAGCCTACGCGCACGAGGTTCCCGGCAGCATCCTTCTTGTCGAGCTTCACGGCATAGTCATACCACTCGTCCCAGGTCTTCGGCGGTTGTTCGGGATCCAGACCAGCCTCTTTGAAGAAATCCTTGTTGTAGAAGAGGACACGCGTGTCCGGCATGAAGGGGACGCCCCAGACCTGCCCTTTCCACGTTACTGCCTTCTGCTGATAGTCCCAGAATAGGGTCATGTCAAAACTGTCCTGCTGGATGTATGCATCCAGTGGGATGATCTGCTTCGCCTCAGCCTTCTGCCCCGCGGAACCTGTCATCAACACATCCGGCGGATCCCCTGCGGCTATGGCCGCCAGGGCTTTCTGGTCATACGTCCAAAAGTCCGTGAAAACGGGCTCGACGACATAGTCGGGATTGTTTGCGTTAAAGTCGGCGATGACCTTGTCGAACACATCGCGGTACGCGCCAGACCCGAAGATATGCCAGAAGGTCACCTTGCTCCGCTCTTTCGGGACCGCCACAGTCTCTCTAACGACCGTCGTCGACTGCTTTTCCACGACGACCGTCTCCCTCACGAGCTGTGGCTTGGCCGGTGTGCACGATGCGAGGAGCGCGGCCACCAGACTCACCGCGACCAACGTATAGAGCACGGGTTTCATCGCCTTACCTCCTGTTCTCCAGACATGAACCCAGCGAGTACGGCCGGACCCGCGCCGGCTGCCGACGCACTTTGGTACCACCGTATGCACCTGTTCAGCAACGACTACGATGAGAACGGCTCTCTAGATCAACGCCACAACGCGCCGGTGCACCTCGCACAACGCCTATCGAGCACATGTTCCACCGCAGCCCCCTTACCGAGGCGTTTTGCAGGAGAACGACCAGCAAGCTGGCTAGGCCGCCTAACCCTTCAGTCCAGTGAGCGTGATACCCTGCACAAAGAAACGTTGCCCGAGGAAGAAAATGACCAGTGTCGGCGTCAGAACGACCAGCGATGCTGCCATCAGCTCCTGCCAATCAACCCTGTACTGCATACGAAAGTACTGCAGGCCAACCTGCAGCGTGAACATCCTTTCCTTCGTCAGGTAAAGCAGTGGCCCCATAAAGTCGTTCCAGGTGAACAGGAAGGTGAAGACGGCAACAGTCGCAAGGGCCGGCCGGGATAGGGGTAGTATGATCGACCACCAGATGCGCAAATGAGAGCAACCGTCTATGAAGGCCGCATCACTTAGCTCAGCAGGGATGCTGGTAAAGAACTGCCGCAGCAGGAACGTGTAGAAAGCCCCGCCGAAAAACCAGGGGACGATCAGGGGCAGGAAGGTGTTCACCCAGCCTAGCCTCGAATAAAGCACGTATACCGGGATCATTGTCACCTGGCCCGGCAGCATCATCGTGCTGATGAGTACTATGAACAGGAAATTCCGGGCCGGCCATTTGACACGCGCGAAAGAATAGGCCACTAGGGAAGCACTCAACACCGCGCCGACTACAGGGATAAACGAGGTGATGCACGAGTTGCGTAGAAACAGCAGGAAAGGCATCCTGCTCAGAGCCCTTGGATAGTTCTCCCAGGCTACCGGATTGGGGATCCAGACGGTTGGCACCCGGTACACCTGGTCATTCGTCTTCAGTGACGTCGACAGCATCCAGACAAGCGGAAGGAGAAAGAGAAAGCTGCCCCCCAGGAGCCATAGAAAGACAAGACTTCGCCAACTGTAGCTTCTGAGCTTTCGACTTTGCCACCAGGGGCCCCGCCTTACGTACTGCCGCTGCACGTCAGATGCCTCCTTCCGGCCCGCTCTCGTAATGCACCCAGTAGCGCGCGACGCGGAACTGAAGCATAGTCAGTATGAATATGATGATAAACAGAATCCAGGCCATGGCTGAGGCGTAGCCCATCTTCAGCTCTGAGAAGGCGCGCCGGAACAGGTAGAGGACGTAGAATAGTAGCGAATCACGTGGGCCCGCTCCAGTGTCGACACCGCTGCTTTCGACCCACACGTACGCCTGGGTGAAGACCTGAAACGACCCGATGATCGTCGTGATCACGTTGAAGAAGATCGTAGGTGATAGCATGGGTATTGTGACGTGCCAGAAGCGCCGCCAGCCGTTCGCACCATCGATCTCTGCCGCCTCATAGAGATGCTGCGGCACCCCCTGGAGACCTGCCAGATAGATGATCATGGTGCCGCCAACGCTCCACAGGCTCATGAGAACCAAAGCTGGTTTGGCCCACTCGGCGCTAGAGAGCCAGGGTGGCCCTTTGATTCCGACCCAGGAGAGCATCGTATTAACCAGGCCAAACCGCGGGTTCAGAACCCACAGCCACAACATGGCGTTGGCAACGCCGGAGACCACTGACGGAAGATAGTAGATGGTGCGGAAGATGTTCCGCCCCGGGACGGGCTGGTTCATCAGTGTGGCTAGGAAGAGCCCGTTCACCACAGTGAGGGGCACCACCAACCCCGCATAGTAGGCAGTGTTGTAGAGGCTGATGCGGAACTTGGGGTCATCGAAGAAGAGGATGCGGTAATTCGCGAGTCCGATCCACCGCGGCGGAGTAGTGATGTTAAAGTTCGTAAAGCTATAATAGAATGAGAGCACGATGGGTCCCGCCGTGAACACCAGAAAGCCAATGAGCCAGGGCGACGCCATCAGGAAGCCAGTGCACGTCTCACGCCAAAACCGCCTGCTTCTCCCCAAAGGCTTGGCCAGACCGTACGCCATCTCGCCTTCTCCTGCCCCTTCCTGCCATGTCGAGCCTGTACTACGGCGGATAGCCGGCGCACCGACACCCAGAATCCGGTTCCACTCGAGAGCCTCGATGGGTCCGATCTCCTTGGCCCACCGAGGCTCTCGTCTACCGATCTGCCCTACTGAGTCGCCCTAAAGTTCTCGATCTCTTTCTCAACTGCAGCCTGCGCGTCCGCAGCAGCCTGCTCCGGAGTCTTGATTCCAGACCACACTTCCTCGAATGCCGTCGCCAGGGGCCCGATCCAGCTGGGCGCTTCCAGGACGAACGGGAGCACCCTTGTCACCTTGAGGGCTTCCAGGATAACCTCCCAGCCGGGCACTGCCTCGACAAGCTCTGGAGCGGTACCGACGTCCTTGTAGGGTGGCAGGACACCCGTAACCTTCGCATACTCGAGTGTAGCCTCCCTGGAAGTGAAGTACTTGATAAACTCCCAGGCCCCGTCCGGGTTCTTGGCACCAACCGGAATCCGCAGGTGGACGCCACCGCCTCCCCAGCTACTCGGTGTCCTGTTGTAGGGGACAAGCGCGATACCCCACTTCATTTCCGGCGCGTACTGCTGAAGCGTCCCCACGTAGCTGTTAGTCTGGACGATCATGGACACCTGCCCGCTGATAAACGGGTCCTGCGCGCCAGTTCCGAAGCCCGCCGCGAAGGTCTCGAGGTTCTCCTTGCCGTAGTGATCCACCCACTTCTTGTACCAGCGCAGGGTCTCCAACACCTCGGGCGTAGTGAACTGCGGTCTGCCACTCTCATCGATAAGCACCGCTCCATTCGTGTGCAGGAAGGTGAAGGGCCAGCAGTTCCCCCAGGTAGGAGAGAACCCTACTCGGACAAAGTTCCCGCTTGCATCTTTCTTGTCGAGTCTGAGAGCATACTCGAACAACTCATCCCAGGTCTTCGGAGGGCGCTCTGGATCCAGTCCTACCTCGGCAAAATGTGCCTTGTTGTAGTAGAACAACCGGGTGTCAGGCCCCCACGGAATACCCCAGACATGCCCCTTATACACGATGTCGTCCTGGCAATAGTCCCAAAAAGCGCTGATATCGAACTTGTCTCGCTCGATGTACTCGTCCAGCGGGACGATCTGCTTGGCCTCAGCCTGCTTGCCTATCTGTCCCACCATGAAGACGTCAGGTGGGTCGCCGGCCGCGATCGCGGCGAGTGCCTTCTGCTCGGCGACCCAAAAGTCCGTGTAGAATGGTTCCACAACATAGTCTGGGTTGGTGGCATTGAAGTCAGCCACAAACCTGTCGATCAGGTCCCGCTTGGGTCCCGAGCCATAGATATGCCAGAAGGCGACTTTGGTCCGCGTTTTCGCCACGGCCACCGTCTCCTTCACGACGGTGGTCGCCTGCCTCTCCACTATGACTGTTTCCCGCACAATTTGGGGCTGGGCAGGGGTGCAGGAGGTTAGCAGGGCGAGCACAATTCCAAAAGCTAGCAGCGGGTAGTAAGTGCCTCTCATCGGTGTCCCTCCTCTCGGTTGAGTGCGGTTGGCGCACGCGAGCTCGCCAAGCTCCCGGCAGACAGCCACGTTACTCTGGCATGGGCCTCCTTACACCCACACTCGGAGAGGGTAGCCTCGGCCCCCCGTGGTCACAGCGCCTCGCCTGAGATGAGGCCACAACACAGCTGCCATCTTCGATAGCTGCCAGGAACCTCGGTCGAGCATCAGGCAACGCCCGAGGGCCAGGTCGCGCGCGGACGTCTGGCTAGCGAGAGCTTTCGGAAGACTCTTTCACGACCAATTCCACTGGCAGAAAAGTCCTGCGCTGGACCGGCTTGCCATCGAGCATGTCCAGCAGGATGTGCGCTGCACGAGCCCCCATCTCGTATGGGTTCTGACGCACCGTAGTCAAGGGGGGAGTTAGAATCGAGGCAATCGGATCGTCGGAGTATCCTACCAGCGCGAGGTCTTCGGGGATACGCAGCCCCATCTCCCGGCAGACCTCTACTATGCGGACGGCTACTGTATCGTTGCAGGCAAAGACAGCGGAGGGCCGGTCCGGCCGGCTGAGGTACTCGCGAAGCGCATCCCGTTCGAACTGGGCAAGGCGAGCGGAGGCCTGCTCGTGGACGTGCATCTCACTGATATAGGGCAGCAGACCCTGGAAGACGAGGCTGGGATCGTAGGGTACGCCCGCCCCCTCGAGCGCCTGTTTGTATCCGCGAAGTCGCTGGGCCATCGAGGAGACATACAGATTGGGCCGGGTGACAAACCCGATGCGCCGGTGGCCCAGGCCAAGGAGGTGCTCGGTCACCAGCCGGCCGCCGGTGAGATCATCGGAAGTAACACTCGGAGCATCGAGTTCCTCGAAGTACCTGTCCATGAGTACAAGCGGGATACCCTGTGCTGCCAGTTCGGTCAGCACGCGGTGGGGTTCGGGGCTGTCGGCGGGCATGATCAGGAAGCCATCGACAGCACCATCCTCCCACATGTCCCGAATCTTGGCCTGCTCAACACCGATCTCGTTGCGGCTGCTGGCCAGCACCGGTCGAAAGCCCCTCTCCGCCAGGGCATGCTCGGCACCGGTAAGGATGCGCAACACAAAGTCATCCCGAATCTCGAGGACGACAAGGCCCACGTTCCCCGTTCTTCCGGGCCGCACTCCGCCCCGTGCCTCACATACGTACGTCCCCCTCCCAACGACGCGCTCAACCAGGCCCTCGTCAATCAGCATGTCTATGGCACGCCGTACCGTAGGGCGGCTGACACCCAGAGCGGCTACCAGCTCCATCTCTGAAGGCAACATGGTCGCCGGGGGATACGTCCCATCAGCGATGCGGTCCTTGAGGTACTGCACGACCCGCCGATAGAGAGGCTCAGGGCCAGCCTTGCTCAAGAGTTCAGACACGACGTCCACCACCCTCGGGAAGCGATTGGCAGCATAGCACCGCCTGTACCGATTATATCACAGCTAAGGACAGTTGTCAATATCCGTCAGAGCCGGTAGTGACGTGTACTACAGCCTCCGCCCTGACGCTGGCCCCCCGCCCTACCGAATACCTGCGATGGCCCAAGACGCCCCGAAACATGCATGGCCGGCGCGCCACTCGCGCACCAATCCGCCCATCATCCCACGTACAGCCACCTCGGGTGCAACGCCGCCACGCCTTCAGCCTGTCGCAAGTACCCTGTCGGCCATTCGGTCGCCGCGCCAGTGCAGCCACTGCGGCCAATCAGCACATCCGGATACTACCGGTATTGACATCCTGTCTTCGTAAGTGGTATAATAGGCAAGAGAGCCTACTTGCAAAGCCAGGGAGGTCGCGCCTGTCGCCCCGGGCCAGTCGTACGAAGCAGGCCACCCGATGAGCCCAACTGTGTCTCGCCGCCAGCCTCTGCGCCGTGCTGCCAACACCCTCGCAGGAGTGCAGACTGCCGCCTCCGCTACGACGTCAGTTGACGCCGGCATGAGAGCCTCTTTCCTGAGTATTCTTCTCGATTTCCGTGATCACTACGGCATTTCTACCGTCTTCATTACGCATGACCTGTCTACCGCCGAGTACCTCGGCGATGAGATCATCGTCCTGTACCAGGGGCGGATTGCCGAGCGGGGACCCACACGTTCGGTGTTGCGAACGCCCCTGCATCCCTACACGCAACTGCTCATGAACTCCATCCCTGTGCCAGATCCGACCTGTCGTTGGGCAGACGAGCTGCCGCAAGGAGTCGACATAGGAGCAGAAGTCACAACAGAGAGAGACCGCTGCCTGTACGCACCGCGGTGTGCCATGGCCACCGTCGAATGCACGTCAAAGGCTCCCGAACTGCTCCGGGTGGAGATCATTGCCGACGACACCCACCATGAGGTAGCCTGCTGGCACTCCGGCACCTGGCGGCAACGATAGCTTGCAGCCACGGTTATGAGCCATCGCCCCACATGGTCCCCATCCATCCATCACATGGAGAGTATAGCCCGACGTGACAGGCAGAGCTTGGGTGGCATCCGGCATCACAGATGTAAGACACTGGTCGCCACGTCAGCAGACTTGGGCCCCAACGGCCCGTGTCAAACCACCGCGAGGGCGCCAGCCGTCCAGCAGCCCTGCCCGTGCAGGCCGCAACACCCAGGCACTCCAAATCGCACGCAGAGCGGCAAGGAGGTCACAGATGACGTTCTCCGGATTGGCCGGTTTGCAGGGGATGCTCGGCGACAAAGTGGCCACCATACGCAGGAGCCTCGAAGTGAAGCGCTGGCGGTTCTTCGCCGGAGATGTCCCTGGAGCTGCGGCCCCAGACTATCCTGACGAGACCTGGATAGTGGGCGAGATTCCCATCACCTGGTCATCTGCGGCGACCTCTGCCTGGCTGAGGGCCTCCATTGTCCCCCCTGGAGAGATTGCGGGCATAGGACTCGCCGGCACGCCTGTTGTACTGGTCATCGTCCTGCCGATAGGTGCGCGCATCTTCGTTGACGGGCGTCTATCCTACCAGGATGACTGGTGGTCTGACACACGCGGCGTGCCTTTGACTCTCGCCCAACACCTCCGGCCCGGAAACGCCATCACAGTGGCCATAAACACCGACCGTCACGACGGATTCGGGGCGCTGTTGGCCGCACACGTCCGGTACCCGCGCCTCGAGGAACACCTCTGGGAGCTGGAGCTTTTCCTGGAGCAGATGTCATTCACCCACTGGCTCGCTGAGAACAGTCATGAGAGGAGCCTTACGGCAGCGTGGCAGGCGGCCCTACAGTGCCTCTCCGCGGAAGCTCTCCTTCAGGACGACTGGGTAGAGTGGCAGCAAGGAGTCGAGCGTGCACGCTCGGCCCTCTCCCCGTTTGCATCGCTTGCCAAGCAGTACACTTGCTACCTGGCCGGCCACTCGCACATCGACATCAACTGGCTATGGACCACCGCCGAGACCATCCGTATCTGCAAACGGGATTTCGGTTCCGTGGACGCGCTCATGGAGCGCTACCCTGACTTTCGGTTCTCCCAGAGTCAGGCAGCCGTCTACCAGTTCCTGGAGACCCAGGCCCCCGAGCTTTTCTCGCGGATCAAGCAGAGAGTGCGCGAGGATCGCTGGGAAGTCACAGCCAGCACTTGGGTCGAGGGCGATCTCAACATGGCATCGGGTGAAGCCATTGCCCACCACCTACTCTACGCGCAGCGCTACGTCCAGACGCACTTCGGGCGGCGGCCACTCATCTGCTGGCAACCCGACACCTTCGGCCACCCGGCCAGCATGCCCCAGATACTGTCCGCCGCCGGAGTAAAGTACTACTACTGTTGCCGCGGAGGCCAGGGCGAGACCCTCTTTTGGTGGGAGGGCCCTGATGGATCCCGGGTGCTGACCCATGTCAGCCCCTACGGCTACAACGGCTACATCGCGCCCCGCAGCATGGTGCAGCCCGTGGCGGACCTGGCGTCCCGTTACGGGATGTCGTCAGGTTTCTATGTCTTTGGTGTGGGCGATCATGGTGGCGGCCCAACGGCACGCGACATCGAAGCCGCACGCAACATGGACCACACGCCCTTTGTGCCCCGCGTTCGCCTCAGCACGACGCTAGACTTCTTCTCTCGGGCGGAGCGTGAGGCAACTCGACTGCCGGTCTTCAGGGGTGAACTGAACCCCATCTTTCAAGGGTGCTACACCACTCATGCTGATATCAAGACGGCCAACCGGCGCCTCGAAAACATGCTGACCACTGCGGAGTCGGTGGCGGCTCTCAGCCGTCTCTTCGCTGGGGACGAGAATCGCCAGCCGCGACTGGCACGAGCCTGGGAGACCCTCCTCGTTCATCAGTTTCACGACATACTCTGCGGAGCCGGCATAGGAGCGACCTATGACGAGGCGAGAGACGCCCTTGCGAAGGCTGAGACGATGGTGGCATCCGAGACAGAAGCGGCATTGGCACGGCTCGCAGCAACCCTGGACACAGGCGAGGGAGGCGAGCCTCGCATCGTTGTGTTCAACCCCTTGGGCTGGCCGCGTACCGACGTTGCGCGAGTTCCGCTCAGGGACCTTCCGAAGCAGCTTCCGAAGAGTCTGGAAGACTCCCAGGGCAGGAGACACCCAGTACAGGTCATGGCCGACGAGCTTGTCTTCGTGGCCCGAGACGTCCCCGCATACGGGTTCCAGGTCTATCAACCCTCAGAGGAGCCGCCAACTGTTCCTCCCGAGACCCCTGCCGGCGACGATCTGACACTGGAGAATGACCTGCTGCGGCTCACGCTCCACCCAGGATCTGGTGCCATCGACTCGCTATGGGACAAGGAGAGCAACCGATGGGTCACGAGGCCGAGCCCCGGACGCGGCGCCGAGCGCCGGGTCGAGTCGGGAAGGATCGGTTCCCTGCAACTCGTCTATGAGCAGCCCCATCCGATGTCGGCCTGGAACCTGGGCGATACGAGCCGGACCGACTATCTCATCTCAGGTGCGTCTGTACGGCGCATTGCACAGGGCCCGGTCTTCAGTGTCGCCGAGATCACGCGAAGCGTCCTTAACTCCTTTGTGCGGCAGAGGCTGTACCTCTACCGGGGCATGCGCCGCATCGATGTTGAGACTGAGATTGAATGGAATGAGCGAGGCGGCCCCAGCGTGGACGCTCCGATGCTCCGGCTAAGCTGCACACCTGCGCTGAAGGACGCCCGTGCGACCTTCGAGATCCCGTTCGGCTGGATCCAACGGCCAGCTAATGGCGACGAAGTACCGGCACTGCGCTGGGCCGACATCTCCGATGACAGTTATGGTCTCTCCCTCCTGAATAACGGCAAATATGGGCACAGCGCACTGTATCACACTCTGAGCATGACGCTGGTACGTTCCTCGTATGATCCGGATCCCGTACCGGACATTGGCCTACACCGCTTCACCTACAGCCTATACCCACATGCAGGGACATGGCGAGACTCGCAGACCACACGACGCGCCGCTGAACTCAACCAACCGCTGCTATGCACAGTCGAATCGGCTCACTCGGGAAAGCTCCAGCCCGGCAGGCCCCTGTTGAGGTGTACAGCCGATAGCGTGCTGCCCTCTACGCTCAAGCTTGCGGAGGAACAGCCGGCAGGAAGCACAGATCTCATCCTTCGCCTATACGAGGCGCACGGGCAGCCAGCCAACACCCTTCTGTACTTAGCAACGCCGTGTCGAGAGGCAGCCGAGACCACCCTGGTCGAGGAAACTACCAGCAGCCTTGATCTGGAGGACGGTTGCCGACTCTCCCTATCGTTCCGGCCCTGTCAGATCCGTTCGCTTCGCCTTCGGTACTAGGGCTAGGATTCGACGGAGCATACTGGGAGTTGCGGGGATTCGCCGCAGAGGACGGTGTTTCGCCATGGGCACATTCGCGAACATCATACTCTGCACCTGCGACCAGTTGCGTCCCTTTGAGGTGGGCTGCTACGGGAACGGCCTGATCCGTACCCCGAATCTCGACCGTCTCGCCAGAGAGGGCACGCGGTTCGAGGTCGCGATCACAAGCTACCCGGTATGCATGGCCGCCCGGTCATCGATGCTCTCTGGACAGTTCGCGCGTCGCTGCACTGGTGGCGTTGGCAATGCGGCGTGTATGGGGCCTCTGGGACCCGAGTTACCCGAGTATCCCGTCCCGGGCCGCCTCCATCTCAAGGAGTCCACCCTTCCAGAGGTACTGCGCAACGCGGGCTACTACAACGCTCTGATCGGGAAGTGGCACGTTCATGTCTGGCCGCACGAGTTAGGGTTTGACTACTGCCTTATGTGCCGCGTCTACCATCGTCATACCGGGCAGAGCTATACCGAGAATGGCGGGCCAGAGTTTGTGCCACCCGGTTACAGCGTAGATTTTGAGGCGGGGCGTGTCGAGCGTTTTCTCCACGAGAGATCCTCCTCGAGCCAGCCCTTCTTTCTCTTCTACAACATCTCGCCACCTCACTGCCCGCTCGCCGATGCCCCCGAACGATATCTGAGGCTGTATGACCCCGAGGACATTCCTGTCCGTCCGAACGTAGACTTGAGCCGCCCGTTGCCCGAACAGGACAAGTGGCTAAAGGTATACCTATGGGACCACCAGTATTACCGGTTCCACCTCCCCTACACCGAGCATCTGCCCGCCGGTTTCGGCTTGCGTCAGCTTATCGCGATGTACTACGGACTGACGACTTGGGTCGACGACGCCGTCGGGAGGATGTTATCAGCTCTCGATTCGTCCGGTCTGGCCGAGAGCACGATCGTGGTCTTTACTTCTGACCATGGCGACTACCTCGGAAGCCACGGGCGAGTTCAAAAAGGTGGCCTCCACGAGGAGTCCATTCGAATCCCGCTGTTGTTCCGCTGGCCCACGCTGCCGGGCAGCCGCGCAAGAGTCGTAAGTGGCCAGGTGGCAAGCTTGGTCGACCTTGCCCCGACCATCCTCGACCTCATCGGCCTACCTGTACCCCCTCACATGCACGGGCAGAGCCTTGCTCCCATGTTGCGCGGAGATCAGGGCAGGCTCGACCGCAACTGTGCCTTCGTAGAGACCGCATATGAGGGAGTTGGGATCCGTACCCCAAGGTACCTGTATGCTCTTCCGTGGGCCGAGCAAGAGCGCGGCCTAGGGGAGAAGGCGCTGTACTTCTTCGACCTTGGTCGGGATCCGTATCAGCTTCGGAACCTCGCCAGCGTGGCTGGTCAGCATCCGGCTGCGCGAGAGCTTGACCAGAGACTGCGGCATTGGCACAACACCACGCCCTGGATGAGTTGATACGGACAGCCAGAGAAGTTACTCCGCACAGGCCTACAGCCTGGCCGCATCAGCAGCCCATGACGACCCCAGTAGCATGGCAGCAGACCCGCTCTCCGTCGCGCTGCATCTCACCCCACTCCCGGCTCCCGACCACCCCCACGCGATCGCTAGCCCGCCGATCCGCCTCTCCTCTGGCACGTTCAACCGTGAGGCGCAATGTGCTCGACTAGCAGCAACCTGACGCCCACGGCGCAAGCTGCGGCGTTCGGATGTCAAGAGTCTCTGAACAACTCGTCTACGCCATCGCCTCCTCCCGCACAAAGGCCACCAGGAGCGCCTTGGCCCGCGAAGCCCCAACATAGTTCAGGAGTCGGTCGTTGTCGTCCTCTGGCTCCTCGAGGTCGATGAGCAGGACAATATCCGCCTCGAGACCCTTGAAGCCCTGCACGGTATAGTAGTGCACGCCCCTCCCGGCGCCCGGCGGACCCTCCGGCTCCACCAGCTCACAGGTGACGCCGACCAGCCCCTCTGCCAGGCAACTGTGCTCCCTTCGGTGTGGCGAGAGGATGACCACCTGCTCCGGCCTGACGCCATTGCTCAAGAGGCGGCTCAGACGGCGCGAGACCTCGCGACGGGCCTCAGCCGCATCCCGCCACTTCACGAACTCGACCTCGGGCCCGCTGACCCGGGCCGGGCCACAGTTGATCCCCGAAAGCCTCGTCGCGGCTTCGACAATCTGCGCCGTGTTCCGACAGTTGATCGTAAGCCGGAACTCGGCAGGATGGGCTGCCTTGAGCCGTGCCAGGGCACTGTTCTCGAGGCCCCCAAAGATGTTCTGATTGGGGTCCAGGAAGAACCGCCACTCGCCTCGGTCGAGGCCTCCCTTGAGGACAGCATCGAAGACCTCGAGGTAGCTGGGCCGCAGCAGGTCCTGCGCCTCGTCCACGATCAGCACGTCGGCAGTTTCGACCTCGTCCAGCTTGAGGAGCGCATCGAGGCAAAGCTGGGGGTGATGCACGAGCCAGTGATCGGGATGGTCCGGCGATGAGAGTTGGTCGGTGAGGCCGGCCCGATGTATCGCCGCATGTGTGAAGCCATGCAGGTGCCACACGCTCACCTGCCCCGATACAGCAGCGAGCACCTGTCGCAGGTACTGGCCCAGCCGCTTGTTGTAGCAGATGAAGAACACCCGCTGCCCGTCCTCGGCCCGGCGCCGCGCCTCCTCGACCGCGAGCCACGTCTTGCCGGTGCCGGCTCCTCCATAGAGGATGAGGCGCCGGTTCTCGGCCAGGCCGTCCAGCACGCGGTACTGCTCCTCCGTGAGCCGCAGAAGCTCGTCTTGGGCCTGCCCGATCTGGGCACGCAGCGAGGGACGCAAGTCAAAGTCGCCACGCAGGGCTCGGACGGCCGCCGCGCAGTCTGCGGGTGAGAGAGGTCGGGCCGCCCGACCCGATCGTGCGGCCTTCCACTGCCGCCAGTGGTCCGCCAGCCGGCCGACATACTCTCGGAAGGGGCGCTCTCGGTCCCGCTCATCGTACACGATCTCGCGGGGCATGTCCGGACCTTTGATATCCCAGCGTACGTCGGGGAAGGCCACGCCATACCCGATGGGCACCTCGTCCATCCACTCAAGCTGCGACACCAGGTGCTCCCTCAGCGCCGCAGCCGCACCGGCCGCCTGCGCAAACGGTCCCTCATGGCGGGAATGCTCCCGACCGTCCCTGTCGGTAAAGATCCACAGGCCCTCCTCACGGCGCACACGCCCACCCTTCACCTCGAGGCAGAACACGCCTGCGGGGCCGATCAACACGAAATCCGCCTCGGCCCACGGCTTGCGGTCGTGCCCGGCAAGTCCGAGGGAGTGGAGCGCGGTCCACTCTTCTCCCAGCCCGCTGCGGATCGCTTCGAAGAGCCGGACCTCCGCTCGGCTTGGCAGGTCGGGCGGAACCCGGGGTGGCAGCATCCTGGCCATGGGTCACCTCCGGAGTAGGCTGGCAGAGCAACACGGGCCCGGGCAGCGCCCACGTACCGGCCCAGACGGGCAACTGCGGATGGTCAGCGGAGCCGATTCTAGCACAAGACTCTGAGAGGTGCACACCTGCGCATCTGCGCTCACTTTAGGTTCCCTTACAATACCGACAGGCGAGGCCCCATCCCACACTCAGACGGGCGCGGGCGACGTGTGATGCGGTACTCGTCGCGACGCCGCAGTTGCGGGGCAAGCACAGAAAGATGATCCTTGCGAGCATGAAAGGATGACAACACTGCGTACCTGGGTACGCGCAGGGCTGCAGCGGGGCCTGCCGTCCCGCTGCCGCTATTCAGCGTCGCTACCGCGCTTATCTACGCCTCATCGCTTATGACGGCGATCAGCGGCTGCGCGGACCAGTACTGCCTCGACACGGGAAAGTCTCAGGTCGCGCTGGCCCGATGGGGGACGGTGCACTACACCGGTTACCCCCTGTACATGCTGTTGGGCTCTGTGACGCTCCTTCGCGCCTTCGGTGCCCCGCCTGCAATGGCAGCCTCGCTCTACTCCCTGCTGTGGGAGGTGCTGGCCGTCCTTGGACTCGCCTTATTGGCCGGGTTCCTCACGGGCGATCCATGGCTGGCAGCTGGCTCTCACCGATGGCAGATGCCAGCGAGTCACGTCCTTGCTCTCTCAGGGCGAAGCCGGCCAGGGGTGACGGGGAAAGCCCAGAGGTGATTGCTGTGGCAGTAGCGGCATTCTATGCCGGCGGGCGCCAGAGCCTCAAATGCGCGCGGTGCAGCATCGGGTACTTCGTACTGCTCGGCCGGCGCAAGCTCGCGCAGAGGTCAGCAGGCGCGTACACATGGCGGGGCCGGGCCGACGATGGTCGGCCCGGCCCTGTGCGGTGCGCTGTCTGAGTCACGGACTCACTTGACGATCTGGACCTCCACGGAACGGCTCGTGCCGTCATCCAACAGGGCCGTCAGAACCCACGTTCCCTCCGAGAAGGGTACAGTTGTGATGTCGCCAGGATTGGCATAGGCAACCTTGGTCGACAGGTTGAATACGTACTGGCCTTCCACAGGATCGTAGCGGAAGAGGTTTCCCGTGGTCGCCGCCGCCGTCGAGATCGGCTCCATCACACCTTCGCCGGGCACCGTGCTCCTTCGGGACACATAGAGCCTCACAACTGCATCAGCTATCGGCTCCTCGCCACACAGCAGCCGGAACTTGACGGGTATTGTGCTCCCGAGTTTGAAGCGGCTGGTACCATCGGGCCGGACAGGCGGCAGGAATCCGCCAAAGGCCGAGCCGTAGGTCACCGTGTACCCGACGTCCTGTTCCGTGCGATTCCCCGCGGCATCGACCGCCCATGCCCTGTACGCGTACGCGCCGGCACCAGAAGCCGCCCCGGGCGTGAGCCACAAGTCACCTTCCTCAGCGATCCCCGAGAGGGCGTCTACAGCCTCGTAGCTAGGCCGCGCGGGCCCGGAGCAGAGCTCGGCGTCCTCGGCGCCCAGGATCGTCAGAACGGGCGGGGTGGCATCGCGCTTGATGATGATGGTCTCCGAGGCGGTGCCGCCAGCGCTCGTGGCCGTGCAGGTCAGGATGACCTCACCCGTGTCATAGTCGATCACGGCGCGGCCACAGCCTTCCGTCTGCGTGACGGGCGTGTCGGGATCACTGACCTCCCAGGTCACCTCCACGTCGCTCACGTACCACCCGTTGTTGCCAGACACGCCGTTCACTACAGGCGTGATCACCGGAGGCGTAGGGGCATTGCCAAACACTTGGAACTCGCGGATGCCGGCGCGGGTCGTGTTCGCCGGCAGCCCGGTCACGGTGATGCGCACAAACCTTCCTGCTGCACCAAAACTATCCCGCTGAACCTGGTCTGCACTCGTGTTACCCGTCCTGTCGGCAACCAAAGTCCAGTTCTTGTTGTCGACAGAGACTTCGACCTTGTATTTGTAGGCCCTTGCGTACTGCCACATGACCTCAGACCCCGTCAACTCATAGACAGCTCCGAGGTCAACCGCCCACCACTGATTGTTGCCTGTGGTACTGGCTTGCCAGTAAGTGTTTGTGTTCCCATCGTTGGCATACATCGCCGAATAGCTGGTCTGGGAGGTGCTCGCCGTCTTCGGCTTGCGCAGGGCGAGGTTCGTTCCAGGCTCAACAGGTGTTGCAACCCTCGGCTGTGGTGGCGCTGTAACAGGAGTCGAACCGGCGGTATACCGCGTATAGTTGTACTGCACACGTGGCTGGGTCTGGCGGAGCGGTACCCCTGGAGGGGGCGCGTCGAGGTCGGCGCATGTGTCCAGGGAGTAGATGTAGGCCTTGTCACCTCCGAGGTAGACGATAACCTCCTCCCTCTCATCACCGCACATGTTCCCCCGCATCATGCGGCCATCTATGGGTATGGTGGCAACTCTCTCTCCATACCCGTTGTAGATCCCAGGCAGCACCCCACACCCGCGGAACCAGGTAAGGATCTCGTCCAGGCCCGAGCCTGTATAGTTATGAATGGGTTCCGGAATGGTGCTCCAGCAACCATACTCTCCTCTTGCATGCCTGTCCTCTTTCCACAGGAGCTGCCCGTCATAGCCGATGAGGAACAGGGCATCCTGGCCTTCCGGGCCGCTGCTACGATTGACGCGGTCCAGCCCGGCGACCTGCATTCCAGGCAGGTCATCCCGGAACCTGCCCATGAACACGTTTTGCGACTCTCGGATCCCCTCCGTCCGCCATATCTCGTAGCCATCCTTGCTGTATAGCACGACCGCGTTCGTGCCTCCGCCGATCACGATTTCCGGCTCCCCGTCGTCATTCATATCGCCGATCCACATCGAGTCGGCATGGTCGGCCAGCCCTTGCACACTCCAGAGCCTGGTCCCATCATAGTTGAGCATGTCGAAGCCGGCCATGAGCCAGTCGCGGCCATCTCCCGTCCAGTCATAAGGCCACGGATAGTGGCCGACATTGCCTGTCCACTTGAAAAGGAGGGTCCACGTCTCATAGTCGTAGGCCCAGAGGTTGTTGTACCTGTCCTTGAGCACAACGTCCTGGGGGAAAGGCTTCCCCTGGAAGTTGGCGATCATGAGGGCGTCGCGCGCCGTTGCGGTCGGCAGTGGGCGGGTCGCCTTGAGCTGGCCAGTCCTGCCGTCAAAGATTCTGAGCTGCGACGGGTTGTTCATCACTGCTAGCACTTCGTTGTAGCCGTCGCCGTCTATGTCATAGATCTGTGCCGGTATGTCGGTAGCCTGGCTGCCGAACCGAGTCTCCGGCGTGCCGATGCGCCAGAGCATCTCGCCTGTGGCGATATCAAAGGCAGCCAGACACTGCACATAGTGGCCAGTGGTAGAGTCGCTGGCCATATAGTCCGCCTGCATGGTGACGATCTCCATGCGGCCGTTCCCGCTCACGTCACCCAATAGCAGCCTTGTGTAGTTGCCGCCGGCACTGATGTCGATGACCCGCACGAGGTTGGCCTCAAAGCCAGGCTCGCCATCCAGACTCAGGACACTCTGCGCCAGTGTCAGGACGCCGGCCTCGACGTCTGCCGCGGGCAGCATTGCACTCTGGGCGGCTTCCAGGTCCATGTCCATTGCCTGCAACACCAGGGATGCATCGAAGCCGTCCTCGGCGGCAACAGAGGCCGGTCCCGCCAGTCGTCCTGGCAACACGAGCAAGAGGAGGAAGGCAAGAGCGATAGCGGCCTTCCTCAACCCAGTCGATCGGCTGCGCGACATCTGACTCTCCTCCTTCTCCATGGGGCCTCACGAGGCCGTGCCACCCTTTCACCGCTCACACCTCACCCCCGACCACGCACGGTTACCGCGATGAAGAATCGGCACCACAATCGCCTCCCTCCAGCGAGGTTGGACCTGCGAGGTGCGCCCGGTATCCCGCACCATCTTATCATCAGCCATCCAGGCTCGTCTTGACCAGGTGTACGGCATTCTTGACGATTCTTACGGTTCCAGGGATGGAGCTGACACAACGCGCGCCCGCTCGCCCCTGCGGTAGGCACGGGGCGTGACACCCACCAGCCGCCTGAACACTCTGCTAAAGTGCGCACTATCGCAGAACCCGACCGCAAAGGCGATCAGCGTGATGGTCTGGTCCGTACTCTCCAAGAGCTCGCACGCGCGCAGGACGCGGTAGCGCCGAAGGTACTCCATGGGGGACACGCCAAGCTCCCGACGAAAGCAGTTCGACAAGTGGCCCGGGCTTGCATAGACCTGCTGCGCTATCTGCTGCCGCGTGAGGGGTTCGGCATAGTGCCCATGTATGAACCCGACGGCACGCCGCACGAGCGATCGCGCAGGCGAACCCAGCACAGAGCTTCTGGCGAGGACCCTCCTGACGCAGTCGAGCACCTCGTCCGGGCTGAAGAGGCCTTTCGCCAGGACCATCGCCGCGCTCTTGTGCAGGCGACCGATCTCACCCTCCCCGGGCATGTGCCCGGTCAGCACGATCACCGGAATGCGTTGCGTACTCTCGCGAGCACGGAGTGCCTCCAACACCGCAAAGCCATCCATCTCCGGCATCGCCAGGTCCAGCAGGATGAGGTCCGGCCTGGTGTGCTCAAGCACGTCCAGCGCTGCCCGTCCGTGACACGCCTGCAGCGCCCGAAAGCCTGCACGCTCCAAGAAGCGGGTGTACATGTGAACCAGGGATGGGTCATCGTCTACGACCAGAATGACGGGCGTGCCCCGTTCGAGGTCAGGTACGCTCTCCTCGGGGGCGGACGGCCCGCGCGAGCCATCTGGTGCTGCCTGACGACGGCCGGGCGGCGGCTCTGCCCAAGAAGCCATCGCTGAGGCGAGGTCGCGCGAGCAATGCGCAGGCAGTGCCGAAGAGGCGTCAGGCGACGTGGATGCGGTCGCCGCAGAGCCCGCAGGCGCGAGATGCACCCAAGCTGCGAACCTCATCTCTGCCTCCGTGATCGGGGTTGCAGGAAAGACCACGGACAGAGAAACCGAATGCGTCCGGCCCAGCACGGCCACATTCCGCCCGAGCCTCGCCGGGCCATCGGGCCCGGCGAGGCCAGACGGTTGCGTGCCACCCGAGCAAGCCGTGGGACCTACCGCAGGCTGATATCGACCATATGCTGCGTGCCATCGCCCGGGTCTATCAGGATGCGATAGGTGCCGGGCGTGAGGCCTCTTGTGCTCAGGTTGAAGATGTACAGGGCCTCTTCCGTGTCGTAGCGGGCCACATTCCCCTGCTGCGCCACGGTCGAGACGGCTTCGCTGAACTGCTCTGCTACTCCGTCGGACACCTTGGCAACGAAGATGCGTACTTCTGCGTCTGTGATCGAGGCGTCTCGCGCATCCACGAGCCGGAATCTCACCGGGACTGTGCTGCCCAGCTTGAGCGCAGCGGCTCCGGCAGATTCGAGAGGAGGCAAGACGCCAGCAAACCCATATACCACGTTGACCTGCACCCGTGCCTCAAGCTCATCAGGGTTGAAGATCCTGTCCGTGAGCAAGAGCCTCCCACAGATGGTCTGGGCTGTCGCGGAGAGCGGGTCGTAGCCGGCGCTGTCCCACTCGACCCCCACCCGCCTGTAAGCCCCGGTATCGACCTTCACCAGCACCTGCCCGGGCAGACTGAGCTCCGACCACCCGGTGCCATACAGCACGGTGATCGGCTCAGGCTGAAGGACCTCTGACACTATCCCCGAGAGGGTGATCTCAATGTCGGCCCTTCTCGCCGGGAGTGGCGAGTTCGGACCCAGGAAGAAGCTGGTATGTGGGCTCATGTTGTAGGTGCTATTCTGCAGCGCCACATCATTTCGATACAGCGGGTCATGCATGAGAGTCCGGATGCCATACTCTGTGGGAGTGACGGTCGTGAAGACCCGCAGGGCAGTGTTGCCATACCTCACGATGTACTCCTCGCGCCAGTCACCGAACAGATCCGCCTGCAGTTGTGGCATGTTCTTGCCCGCGCCCGAAGAGACGCCCGAGGGCTGGAACACGGTAACGAGAGAGTTTGTGGCTGGATTGAACTTTCTCACGACCGTCGTGTCGATCAACTCGTGAATGAGGTCACCATCCCACCAGAAGGCATGCGCGTTGGTGTTCAGCGCATAGGGCAGCGGCTGAAGTGTGGATGCATTGTACGCATTGCCCCTTCCGGTGTAGACCTCCACGCTCTCGTACCTCGGATCAAAGTTCCCGGCAGTCCCGCCGTCATAGTCATTGCCCGAATAGATGGCCACCAGAACCCTTCCAGTCAATGGGTCGTGGAGGGTCCACCCGGGCAGCCAGCCATAGTTCTTGCCATCTCTGATGTCGTTGGCTATCCACTCCTCGCGGCAAGAGTAGTAGAGGAGCCTGTTGGTTGCATCGACCGGCAGCAAGGCGTGGCGATCGCCGTGACGCATCGGGAGCCACACACTCGTCGGAGCGTTCTCTATTTCCGGGGTGATCAGGTTCGAGTTGGCTGGAGGCTCGGCAGTGCCCCGGCCAGGCATCATGGTGCCAACGAGCAGCACTGGCCTGATCGCACCATCGATGAGCTTAAAGTTCGCGGCGGAGTAGAGGATCTCGTCGCGACCATCGCCGTCGATGTCGTAGACCGCCAGGCTGTGGTTGCTTCGGTTCTGCCACTGGTACCAGTCTTCCTCGGCTGCAGAGTCGAAGGTACCCTGGACAACCAGCTTTCCATCGACAATGGTAAACGCCGAGATCGTCGTCCTGTGATAGTACCCCCGCGAGATGATGGCGCTCCATCTCTGGCCATCGAGCAGTCCCACGGCTCCCAGATAGCGGTTCGCACGGTTCCCCTGATGGTCACCCCAGGGGTAGTGCCCCCACGGGTGCTCCAGCCAATAAGCCTCATTGGGGTCCAGTTGGGCGGGGTAACGCCCCTGGGGCTCAATGCGCGTGACGTATCCGCCCCTTTCCTGAACGGGGAGAGCGCCCCAAGCTTTATCCCCGTACGGGAACGGGAAGTCTGTCGTGTCGATGATCGCACCGGTCTCACCGTCGAAAGCCGTCACATACTCATTCCCAGTTCCCATCGGCCCATAGCAGTATATCTTGACCCACGTCGGATCGTTGGGAGAGGCGTTCCCGCCCGGTTGCCTGTAGCCGATGGAGTAGGAGTTGATCACCGACCAGTACTTCTCGATCGACTCCACGTCGCCATTGGTCATATACTCCTCGAACTTCAGGAAGGTGGCATTGGGGTCACCCACGACGCCCGTAACCGTATAGTTCCCATTCTCGTCTACGGTGCCCGTCGTAGTCCCATCGGCCGTCTTGAGAATGACCTCCGCCTTGCCATCGCCGTCAAAATCGGCCACCTGGAGCTGCGTGTCATGCTGCCCGGCCCGCATGTTGTAGCCGATATTGATCCGCCACAGAACCGTACCGTCCAACTTGATGCCATCGATGATAGTGGGGCTCGATGCCGTGTTGTTGTTCACACCAGCATACACGGGGTCGGAGTACATCGAGTCCCTCTGGTTGCTTGGCTCCCACCTGACGACGAGCTCATACTCCCCGTCACCGTCGAGGTCGGCTGGAGATATGTCGTTCACCGTGTAGGTCGCCGAGGTGGTGTACAGGGTGCCATCAGCGTTGCGGCGCCACTGGAGCTTGGGACCGCGGTCGAGCTCGTCGCAGTAGCGGATAAAGGCCGCCTCCAGTTCCCTGTACAGCGCCTCGCTCAGGACGGCACCATCGGTGAACACGTTCGTCGGAGTCCACGCTGGGTCGTTGAAATAGCCCCTGAACGCGTTGACCCAACTCTCAAACTGCGCCTGTGTGACGGTGAGTGCATCAGTGTAGGCTACCCTGAACTCACGCAGCAGATTCATGTTCACCGGCTCATACTGCTTGCCGGTGACCGTGGTGGCATATGCCTGAATGGCCGGAACCCTTGCCGCGGGTGGCCGCTTCAGAGGAATGTCGAAGTAGGCACCGGGGTTCGTGCCGCTCGCCACGCTCGTGATAACCGGCCTGAAGCTTGCTTCCCGGCTGTACTCCCTACCATTGATGACGGCTCCCACTTCATAGAGGGAGCTGGGCAGACCATCAGGATCGAGGTAGTTTGACTTGCCCGTGACCGTGGCGATCTTCTGCCCGTCTCTGTAGACGTTGAACGCCACATCGTCCGGCTCGTTGCCGAGGAAGCGCCAACTCAGAAAGACGCCGCCGCTCACCTTCGCAGCAACGAGCCCTCTGCCGAGGTATTCCATTGGCCGCAAAGCCCTGGCCTCGGGCACAACTGCCGCATTCAGGTCACCTGCGACAGTGTGTGCCCTCACGGGCAGGGCAGCGGGGGCCGGCAACAAGGCAAGTGCAAGCAAGACTGCAAGTACTGTTTCCAGCGTCTTCATGGCGGTCCTCCCTCCTGTCGGCGTCGGCCACAGTTTTCGCAGAGACGTGAACACTGTCTCCCACGTGTCCATAGGAGCCCTCCTTTCCTGTTGCGCAGCTCTCGCAGGACGGGCTGCGCTGTCGCTCCGGGGTCCCGCCTACCCCTTCAGCCCCGTGGTGCTGATTCCCTGGACCAGGTACCTCTGGAAGCTGACAAAGATGGCGAACACCGGCACGAGGGACAGGGTCGACATGGCAAAGATGGCGCCCCAGTTGGTGCCGGCTGAGGGGTCGGAGAAGGCCCTGATCGCCAGGGAGACGGTGTACAGCCGAGGATTCTGGAGGTAGATGAGGGGCCCCATAAAGTCTTCCCATGTCCAGTAGAAGGAAAAGATCGCTGCGGTGATGAGCGCCGGCTGAATCAGCGGCAGAATGATCCGAAAGAATATGCCTACCTTGCCACACCCATCGATCTCGGCTGCCTCATCGAGCTCGGCGGGCAACCCCCTCATGAACTGGACGATCAGAAAGATGAAGAAGGCGCCTCCGAAGAAGCGGGGAATGAGCAGCGGCAGAAAGGTGTTGATCCAGCCCAGCTTGCTGAAGAGGATGTACTGCGGGATCATCAGCACCTGTGCCGGAAGCATGAGGGTGAGCAGCATGACCGAGAACCAAAAGTCCCGCCCCACAAAGCGCAGCTTGGCGAAGGCGTAGGCCACGCAGGCGGATGATGCGACCGTTGCGACGGTGCCAACGCCGGCAACGATGAACGAGTTCCGGAAAAAGAGGTCGAAGGACAGGCCGCCAAATCCCGCCCAGCCGGCCACATAGTGATCCAGCGTGGGCCGCGAGGGGATTAGCGAAGCGGTCTTGGTCCAGATTTCCGAGGTCTCCTTCAGCGAGCTCGCGACCATCCACAGGATGGGGTAGAGCATCACAAAGCAGGATGATGCCACGATGAGATGGTACAGGCAGGCCTTGAGGGCCTCACGCGTCCTCTTGCTCATGCCCCGGCCCCTCGGCCTCGCGACCTCTGTGGTGCTCATGCCCGGCCCCCTGCCGACTCGTAGTAGACCCATCCGGTTGACGATCGGAAGACGAGCGCTGTGAAGAAGGCAATGATCAGAAGCAGCACCCAGGCCATCGCCGACCCGTACCCCATCTCATGGACCTCGAAGGCCCGCAGATACAGGTAGAGGGCGTAGAACAGGGTCGAGTCCAGCGGACGGCCGCCGGTGACCAGGTACGCCTGTGTGAAGACCAGAAAGCCGGAAATCATCTGCATAACCAGGTTGAAGAGTATGACGGGCGTCAGGAGAGGCAGCGTGATGCTGGAAAACCTGGCCCACGCCCCGGCTCCGTCTATCGACGCCGCCTCGTAGTACTCGATCGGTATCTGTTTCAGCCCCGCCAGAAAGATCAGCATGGGCGAGCCGAACTGCCAGGCTGCCAGAATGACCAGCGTCCAGATCGCGGTTGCCGGGTTGGCGAGCCAGTTGACGTAGGGGAGGCCCAGCGCCTGCAGCACATAGTTGACCAGCCCCTGGTTCTGGCCCCCCCAGACCTGCCGCCACATGACGGCGACCGCCACGCTCCCCCCCACGATCGAGGGCGCATAGTAGGCGGCGCGGTACAGGCTGATGAACCGGCGCCCCCGATTGAGGAGCATGGCAATACCCAGGGCCACCACCAGCCGCAGCGGTACGGCTGTCAGCACATACTGGAACGTCGCCTTGACCGATCGCCAGTACCGACGGTCGGCAAAGAACATCCGCTCAAAGTTCGCCAGCCCTGTCCACCGGGGCGTCGAGAAGAGGTTATAGTCGGTGAAGGCCAGGACAAGCGACGCGAGGATCGGAAGCAAGGTGAAGAGGAAGAACCCTATCAGCCAGGGGGAGAGAAAGAGGTACCCAATGAGGTTCTCCTGCCTCTCCCTTTGGCCCTTCCGCGCCTTTCGCCGGGAGAGCACCTGTGCCTCAGCGCCTTTTCCGGCTTTTCCCACCGGGACAATCCGGGTCTGTGCCATGTCCGCTCACGCCCTCACATAGTAGCCTGACGACTGGATAGCCGTCGGGGCGCGACTCTCGCCGGCCGCGCCCCGACGGTAGAGCTCCGTCCGCCCCGGGCGCTAATGTGACGCATGGATATTCTGCGGAATGCGGCGCAGAGGGCGCATGCAATCCACCGAATGAATTCGGGGCTACGGGGCCTTCGGGCTGCCCGCGGGCAGCCCGAAGGCCAACCG
>DYEI01000446.1 GCA_020725765.1 Anaerolinea sp.
AGAAAGAGAGTTCCCCTCCCCCTGGCGGACGCGACGCGCCCGCCAGGGGGAGGGGTCAGGAGTGGGGGCGGCTCCGCGAGATGCTGCACAGGCCACGGGCGCTTTCGCTCCCCCCCACGCCACTGGCGGGCAATGTACAGCGCTGCGGCGGGGTCAGGGGTGGCGGTGTTGCATTTGGCGATGTCCGCAGGTCCATCAAACCAGGGCGGGCTGCCCGCCCCTGAAGGGCGAGAGGGCGGGGGGTTCTGGCAGCAGGGCAGATGGGCGTTTCCCCCCATGGTGAACTGCGCCCCCGGCAACCGGCGCCCTTGACGACGTGCCCCTCATCCTGTATCATCCCGTCAATCCGCATCTTCAGGAGGGGACATGCGCAAGGGCGTGGCACTCCTGGTATGCCTGGGACTGGCCGGGCTGTGCCCGGCGACGGTGTTCGCGGCGAGCGGGGCGCCGCCGCACTGGCCGATGTGGAATCTGCTGGCCGGAGTGCTGGCGTTCCTGGCGCCTGTGGCGGTCATCCTGATCGCGGCCGCCGGCTCGCCGCCTGAGGAGGCGGGGGAGCTGGTGGCAACGGCCCTGGGTGCGGTGGCAGCTGGCCTCCTCGCCTATGCTGCCTGTGGCTTTGCCTTCGAGTTCGGTGGGATAGCGCTGCAGGTCAACTGGCCCGGCTTTGCCGCCCTGGCTGCGGAGTGGTCCCCCGCGTCGCCGGGGACCGGCGCGTGGGGAGTGGTAGGGCTGCAGGGCTTTTTCCTCGGTGGGGCCGGGGCAACGGCCGACCTGTACGCGCTGGCGGCCGTGCACATGCCCGCTGTGGCGCTCGCCGTGCTGGTGCCGGTGCTGGCGCTGGGGACCCGCCTGTCCCGCGGTGTGCTCATGGCGCTGGCGGTGCTCGTGGGCGGCCTGCTCCATCCGCTGGTCGGAAACTGGGTGTGGGGCGGAGGGTGGCTGGCGTTCCTCGGGACCAACCTTGGCTGGGGACATGGTTTCGTGGACCTCGGCGGCTCGGCCACGATACACGTCCTGGGAGCGGGAGTGGCCCTGGTCGGCATTCTTGCCGCCGGGCGCCGAAGGCCGTCACGGGCGCCGCGGATTGTGGATCTGCCGCCGGCCTACTTCCCGCTCTTTGCGCTGACGGGCGCGCTGCTTGCGCCGGTCGGGTGGGCGGGGATGGTCCTGGCGAACCCGCTGGTAACGCCGGACCTGGCACCGGGGCTTGTGGCGGTCACGCTCATTGTGGGGGTGCTCGGCGGGGCGGCGCCTGGGCTGGTTTACTGCTGGCTGGCGACGGGTCGTACCAACGCACAGGTTGCGGCCCGCGGCGTGGTGGCCGGGCTGGTGGCTGCGAGTGCCGGCTGCGGGTTCATGACACCGGCAGCGGCGTTCGCCGCAGGCCTCGCGGCAGGCGGCTTTCTGCCCCTCGTGAGCTATGGGGTGGAGCACCGCCTGCGCTGGCACGACCCGAATGGCATCCTGGCCACACATGGTCTGCCCGGGATCATCGGGGCGCTGTGGGTGGCCCTGTGGGCCGATGGCCGGTGGGGTGTAGGCTGGAATGGCGTCCCTTCGCCCCCCGGCGTGCCGCAGCAGGGCGTGGCTGGCTTGTTGGTCGCCCCCGGCCGCTTCTCGGACGTCCCCGGGCAGCTGTGGGCGCAGCTCGTGGGCCTCGGCGCCATCCTGCTCCTCGCCATCTGCGCGGCCTCACTGGTATTCGGGGCCGCGCTCGCGCGGGCTGCCGTGGCTAAGAGGGCGGTCGCGAGGCGCCCCGCAGCCCGGGCGCGAAGCGCGCGGAGGTAGGGGCGCAGAGGGAGTGCGCGGCCTGAGGTGCGTGGCGGGGGCCGCGCGAGAGCCGGAAGCCCAGCGCTGAAAGAGAGAAGCCCTTCGGGCTGCAACGTCAGAAGCGTTCGGCGATCCCCTCGCATGGGACGCATCGCTGCTGGAGGGCACTGGCGCGTGCAGGGGGCGAGGCCTGCATCCCTTGCCGGCGGCGGGAGCTCTACGAAGGCGGAGCGGCGTTCCCTACTGGCGCCTGTTCTGCCAGGTCTACGCTCGGGTCTGGCCTTTCGCAGCGTAGCGCAGCCTGCGATGCTGTCCTGAACTCGCCAAGATGAGCCGCAGCCATGCTGTGCGCAGGATGCTCCTCTTGGCTTTTGTCCCCTTCAGGGGCGGACAGGCTGCCTTGGCCGCCGTCCCTCGGCCCTTGCCGGAGGGTACCTCATCCCCCCGTCCCTCGCTTCCTGCGCCGCCTCGGCGGCGGGGAAGGGGGCGCCTTATGCTATGGAGGGGC
>DYEI01000447.1 GCA_020725765.1 Anaerolinea sp.
CCGCAACCCGCAATCAATGTGTGGGTCACATTAGGGGAGTGCTCCGACGCGCGCTGATATCGCAGCACAGGGGGCCTGGCTCCGGGTGCAGCACACCAGCGGCGGTCTGGCCGCCCATCGCCTCCTGTGCTATAATGCGCTCTGGAGGTGGCCGCGAGCGATGAAGGCGATGGCCAGGCTGGAGTACGGGGCGTCGCTGTTGGGGCTTCGTCTGACGGCAGAGCACATCCGGCTCTTTCAGCGATACTATGAAGAGCTGGTGGAGTGGAACCGACGCTTCAACCTCACCACTGTGGTCGGGTACGAGGAGGTGCAGCTCCGCCACTTTCTCGATTCCCTCTCCTGCCTGCTCGCCCTCCCCGGCTGGAGCCGCGAGGTCGTGGGCTGCGAGCTGCCCATCGTCTGCCAGCCGCAGCCCTGGCAGTGCCTCGACGTCGGCGCGGGGGCGGGCTTTCCGGGCGTGCCGCTCAAGATCGTCTGCCCCGAGCTGCGCCTGACCCTCCTCGAGGCCACGCGCAAAAAGGTCGAGTTCCTGCTGCACCTCGTGGATGATCTCGGCCTCAAACAGGTGGAGGTGGTCTGGGACCGGGCCGAGTCGCTCGGGCGCAACCCGGCCTACCGGGAGCGCTTTGACGTAGTCGTCGCCCGCGCCGTCGCCGACCTGCCCATCCTGAGCGAGTATTGCCTGCCCTTCTGCCGCATCGGCGGGCGCTTTATCGCCCAGAAGGGACCGGAGGCCGAGAGGGAGGTCGAGGACGCCCGCACCGCCATGGAGCAGCTGGGAGGGAGGCTCCGCGAGATCAAGGAGGTCTGCCTCCCCGGCCAGCGAGAGCGGCGGGCCCTGGTGGTCATCGACAAGGTCGCGCACACCCCGCCTGCCTACCCCCGCCGGCCCGGCATACCCGCCAAGCGGCCGCTCCGGGCCACGGCACAGCCAGCGGCCGAGTAGGCGGTCCGAGTCCCAACAATCCGCGCCCGGCTTGCCACCGCTGCGCGGATCGGTCTGAGGTGATCGCATGTTGCCCTTGCGAGACGTAATCGCCCGCATCATCCGCCTGCGCCAAGAGGGCCGCGCCCAGATGACGCTCCTTGCGGCCTGCCCCAACTCGAGCGCCGTGCTCGAGGCGGCCGTCATGGTTGCAGCGAGCAACAACACGCCCATGCTCTTTGCGGCCACGCTCAATCAGGTCGACCGCGACGGCGGCTACACCGGCTGGACCCCCGCGCACTTTGTCCGTGAGCTCCAGACCCATGCGGCCCGGTACGCCTGCCGCGCGCCCCTCTACCCCTGCCTCGACCACGGCGGCCCCTGGCTCAAGGACCGGCACACGACCGACCGCCTGTCGCTCGCCGAGACCATGGCCGAGGTCAAGGCCACTCTCACCGCCTGCCTCGAGGCTGGCTACGCGCTCCTCCACATCGATCCTACGGTCGATCGGGAGCTCCCGCCGGGGCAGCCGATCGCCATCGAGACGGTGCTCGAGCGGACGGTCGAGCTGATCGCCCACTGCGAGGCGGAGCGGACCCGGCTTGGCCTCGAGCCGGTGTCCTACGAGGTCGGGACGGAGGAGGTGCACGGCGGCCTCGTCGACCTGGACAGCTTTTGCGCCTTTGTCCAGGGCCTGCGCAGACGGCTGGACGAGGAGGGCCTCGGCGAGGCGTGGCCTTGCCTCATCGTCGGTAAGGTCGGCACCGACCTCGGGAACCCGGTCTTTGACCCCGGGGTCGCCCGTCGCCTCTACGAGATCGTCGCCCCCCTCGGCTCGCTCATCAAGGGCCACTACACGGACTGGGTGGAGAACCCCGCCGCCTACCCCGAGAGTGGGATGGGCGGTGCCAACGTCGGCCCCGAGTTCACGACGGAGGAGTACCTCGCCCTCGAAGAGCTATCAGCCCGCGAAGCCGACATGCTCCGGGGCCGGCCCCTGCGCGAGGCGTCGCGCATCATGGAGGCGCTCGAAGAGGCAGTTCACGAGTCCGGCCGCTGGCGGAAGTGGCTCCGACCAGAGGAGCAGAGCCGCGATCTGCGCGACCTGCCCGCAGACCGCCGGGTCTGGCTGGTGCAGACCGGCGCGCGCTATATCTGGACCGATCCGCGGGTGCGCGAGGCGCGGGAGCATCTCTATGAGAACCTCTCGGCCGCCATGCCGGACCCGCACCACTTTGTGGTGGCACGTATCGCCCGCTCCATGGAGCGGTACATCACCCACTTCCACCTGTTTGACGCGCAGACCTTGCTGGATGTGGCGTAGCCGCGCGGTAGCGGGTCAGGAGCGCTCCTCGCTGATGGTGCCCTCTCGCACCTGCCAGCGGACGGTCTGCCGCACGAACTCGCGGGGAAAGACCTCGATATCCGTGGTGGTGATCACAACCTGCCGCGCACCGGCAAGCGCCGCGAGCAGGTATTGGCCACGTGCCCGATCGAGCTCGGACATGACGTCGTCGAGGAGCAGGATCGGCATGTCGCCCGTCTGCCCGGCCATGAAGCGCACCTCGGCCAGCTTGAGGGCAAGGGCAGCGGTGCGCTGCTGACCCCGGGAGCCAAGCAGCCCGAGGTCAACGCCATTAGCCACAAACCGCAGCTCGTCGCGATGCGGGCCGACCGTGGTCACGCCAGACGCCAGGTCGCGCTGCCTTGTGCGGGCGATGGCCGAGAGGGCGGCCTCGTAGAGCGCGGGCGGGGGCTGGTCAGGCTCGGGAGTTGCCGGATCGGCCTCGAGCTGCGGCAGGGCGAGCGAGGCCTCGTACTGCAACGCGAGGCGCTCGCTACCCCCGGTCAGCTCCCCGTGGATGAGGGTAGCCGCGGCTTCCAGGTCGCTGACCGCCCTCTGGCGCCGCCGGCTGATGAGCGCGCCCCAGCGAGCCAACTGCTCATCCCAGTACGTCAGCTGCGCCGGATCGTCGTGCCGCTCGCGTAGCCTGCGCAGCAGGTGATTGCGCTGCTCCAGTACCCGGTTGTAGCGCTGGAGGTGCCGGCAGTAGGCCGGGTCAACTTGACAGAGCGTGACATCGAGGTAGCGGCGACGCAGGGCCGGCGCGCCGGCTATTAGGTCGCTATCCTGGGGTAGGAACAGCACCACGTTGAGCTGGCCAAGGAGGTCAATGGCGCGCCGCTCGACGCCGTTCAGGCGGATGTGACGGGCAAGCCGGCCGGCGGGGTTCTCCGGCCGGGCAGGCTCCCGCACCAGTGTGACCTCCAGATGCGCGGCTCCGGAGCTCCGCTCCACGTCCCCGACCAGGCGGGCGTAGGGCAGCGGCTCAGCAGCCACACCCCAGCTGATCAGATGGCGATCCGAGGCGATGATCGGGGAGCGGGTCGTGGCGAGGTAGTAGATGGCCTCCAGGAGATTCGTCTTGCCCTGCGCATTCTGCCCCTGTACGAGGACTGTGCGCTCCGGGAAATCCCGCTCCAGCCGCGCATAGTTACGAAAGTTGGTCAGCGAGAGGTGCTTCAGATACATGCCACACTCTTCGAGGCGCAAGCCCCGGCAGGCGATGGCCGGCTATCGGAAGCCAACCCGCTGTGGCTGCGCACGCCCCGCGCTGGCCTGAAGCGGCCCCCGAAAAGCGCCACTGCCCCCTCATCGGTTCAGGTGCATGGGCATGATGACGTGCAGGAACGACTCCCCGCCAACCGGAGTGAGCACCCCGGGGCTGGTCGGCGCGATCGTATCCAGCGCCACCTCGGCAGCGTCCAGCACACCAAGGACGTCCGCCAGGAAGCGGGCATTGAAGGCGATCTCGATTGGCTCTCCCTCGATGGTCGCCTCCAGCTCGCTCACGTTCGATCCCACCTCCGACGAGGTCGCCGACACAACCACACGCCCCGGCGCCAGGTCACCTGCCGGCTCGACCTTCAGGCGGAGGACGTTGTTGGAGTCCCGGGCAAATAGCGCGGCGAGGCGCACCGCTTTCAGGAACTCGCCAACGTTGAGCACGGTGCGAGTCGTGCGGGACCGTGGGATGATCTTCTCATAGTCGGGGAAGGTGCCCTCGATGAGCTGGGTGACCAGGTCGATGTTGCTGAGGCGAAAGAACGCCTGGCTGCGCGAGGGCGAGATGATGATCTTGATGGGCTCCTGCTCGTCGGCGCTGATACGGGCCAGCTCCTGCAGAGCCCGCGCCGGGATGATGACCCGGGCCTGCGCCTCCGGCGGCACCGTCAGCCCGGTCGATCGCACCGAAAGACGGTAGCCATCGGCCGCAGCCATGGTGATGCCGGTCGGGGTGATGGCGGTCAACACCCCGGTCAGCACCGGCCGGCTCTCGTCGGTAGCTGCAGCGAGGGTGACCTGGGCAATCATGTCCCGCAGCGTCTCGGCCTCGACGGACACGGCACGGCCATCCTCACCTGCTGAGACGATGGGGAACTCTTGGGCGTCGATCCCCTTGATGGAGGCCTCAAAGCGGCCACACCGCAGGTTGAGGGTCTGCGTGCGGGTCTGCAGCTCCATGTCGATGCGATCGGGAGGGAGCGAGTTCACCAGCTCGGTGAACAGCCGTGCCGGGACGGTGATGGCCCCATCCTGCTCGACCTTGGCCCCGACCCAGCAGTTGATGCCCAGCTCCAGGTTGGTGGCGGAAAGCTTGAGGCGCGAGTCGTCCGTCGCCACCAGAACGTTGGAGAGCACAGGCAACGTCGTGCGCGCACCCACAGCCCGCCCGACAATGGAGAGGCCCCTGGCCAGGTTCTCCTGCAGACAAGAGACCTTCATGCAGCGCTCCTTCCCCTCGTTCCTCTTTGCTACATCGGGCTGCGAGTATACTACAGTTTGGGGTGCGATTCAAGGGAAGGAATCCCTGTGTATGCTCAGACTCGCGCTCTGCGCATGGAGCGGACGCAGGCTGCTGGTCGCGCTGCCCGTCGGGATCCGCTTTGCACCGGCCCATCCGGGAACCCCGTCCCCTAATGGGGCCTCAAGGGCGGACAGCCTGCTTCGGTCGTAGGGCGAGGGCACGGCCCATCGAGGAAACCC
>DYEI01000448.1 GCA_020725765.1 Anaerolinea sp.
CGCATCCCCACAGTACGCGTTGAGACCCGCATCCTGGCACCGCCGGCTGCTACGCGCTGCTCCTACTCCGCTCCCCTCCCCCGAGCGGGCATGCCGTGCCCGCCCAGGGCTCAAGGGCCGACAGCCTTCTTCCGTCGTAGGCCGAGGGTATGGCCCAACGAGGGCCCCTCACCCCTAACCCCGCCGCCTCGGCGGCGGGGAACGGCGACGGAGGGATCGGGTAACCTCCGGCAAGGGCCGACGGATGGCAGCTGAAGCACCCTGTCCAGCCCTGAAAGGGGCAGGGGGAGGGGGTTCCCCGACGGGCCGACGCAAGGCCGATCCCGATGGACGGGGCTACCAGCCGCCTGTCTCCGTGCCATGCGCTGAAGGCCAGTCTGAGCACGCACTGCCCACAAATAGTTTGCTCCCGCCCGCAGAATCGTGTATACTCACCCCTTGGGCATAGCGCCGATCAAGCACGCCTCCTGACCGATCGGGCCGTGCCGACGCCACGTGGCGTCGGTCCCCGTACGGAACGATGGGGGCGGAAGGACAACGGAAGGGAGAGGACCAGAGAATGCCCGTCGTTACCATGAAGCAGCTACTCGAAGCCGGTGTGCACTTTGGCCATCGCGCCCGGCGGTGGAACCCAAAGATGCGCTCGTACATCTTTACCGAGCGCAATGGGATCCACATCATCGACCTCCAGCAGACCATGACCCGGCTGGAGGAAGCCTGCGAGTTCGCTCGCAACCTCGCCGCTGAGGGTGGCACCATCCTCTTCGTCGGCACCAAGAAGCAGGCTCAGGAGACCATCGCCCAGGAGGCTCAGCGCTGCGGGATGCCATTCGTCAACCAGCGCTGGCTCGGCGGCACCATGACGAACTTTCGCACCATCCGCCAGCGCATCGACTACCTGACCGACCTCGAGGCAGCCAAAGCCCGCGGCGAGTTCGACCGCCTGCCGAAAAAAGAGGCGCTTCAGAGAGACCGCGAGCTTGCCAGGCTCCAGCAGCGGCTGGGCGGCATCAAGACCATGCGGCGCCTGCCCGAGGCGTTGTTTATCGCCGACGTGCGCCGTGAAGAGATCGCCGTCCGCGAGGCCAACTCGCTCGGCATCCCCGTCATCGCCATGGTCGACACAAACTGCGACCCCGACCCCATCCAGTACGCAATCCCAGCCAACGACGACGCGATCCGTGCGATCCGCCTGATCACGAGCCGCATCGTCGATGCCGTGATCGAAGGCCAGCAGATGCGCGGCGTCGTCATGGCCGAGGAAGCGGAGGAGAAGGGGGAGGAGGTGCCCGAGGTCGAGTACGCCGCCAAGCTGGGCGAGCCTGAGGACCTGACCGACGAGATCGCACTCGGCCGCACCTACTCGTATGAGCCGGACGACGAGGCCGAAGATAGCTACGACCAGCCGGACGAAGGCTGACCCAGAATCTCTCAAGAAGAGGAACTTGAATGGCCGTCACATCGGAGATGATCAAAGGCCTGCGCGAGCGCACCGGCGCAGGCATCCTGGACTGCAAGCGAGCGCTGGAGCAGGCACAGGGCGACATCGAGCGCGCCATAGCAATCCTTCGCCAGCAGGGCCTCGCTACCGCGGCCAAGAAGGCCGCACGCGTCGCGCGTGAGGGCCTCATCGAGGCATACGTCCACCCCGGCTCGAAGGTTGCCTCGCTCGTAGAGGTCAACTGCGAGACGGACTTTGTCGCGCGCACGCCCGAGTTCAGAGCGCTGGCCCACGATCTGGCCATGCAGGTCGCCGCTGCAAAACCGCTGTACGTCAGCCTCGAGGACGTGCCGGCGGAGGTCACCGAGGCTCAGCACGGCATCTTTCGCGCCGAGGCGGCCGTCGAGGGCAAGTCCGAGGCAGCCGTTGAGGAAGAGGTCCAGCGTCGACTCCAGACCTTCTATCAGGAGATCGTCCTCCTCGAGCAGCCCTTCATCAAGGACCAGGCCGTCCGAATCCGCGATCTCATCACCCAGAGTATCGCCAAGCTCGGAGAGAACATCGTCGTGCGCCGCTTCGCCCGCTTCGCCATCGGCGAGGAGTAGCAGAGCAGCGCGACGCGCAATCAACCGGGAGGGGTATGAGCCAGGCCAGATACAAGAGGGTGCTGCTCAAGCTGAGCGGCGATTTCCTTGCGGGGCCATCCGGCTTTGGCATCGAGCCTGACCTCGCCGAGGCTATCGCCGCTCAGATCAGGCCGGTGCTCGACCTTGACGTGCAGCTCGCCATCGTCATCGGCGCTGGCAACATCTGGCGCGGCAGGATCGGCCTCGAGCACGGCATGGAGCGAGCCACTGCGGACTATATGGGCATGCTGGCAACCGTCATCAACTCGCTTGCCATGCAGGATGCCCTCGAGCGCGCCGGCCTCATCACGCGGGTACAGACCGCAGTGGAGATGCGCGCGGTCGCAGAGCCGTACATTCGACGACGTGCCATCCGCCACCTCGAGAAGGGCCGGGTGGTCATATTCGGCGCCGGAACGGGCAACGCCTACTTCTCCACCGACACCGCCGCCGCCCTCCGCGCCATGGAGATTGACGCCGAGGTGCTCATCAAGGCGACCAAGGTGGATGGGGTGTACGACAAAGACCCGCTCCAGCACCCCGAAGCCCGTCGTTTCGAGCATCTCACCTACATCCAGGCCCTCAACCTTGGCATCAAGGTCATGGACTCCACCGCTCTGTCCCTGTGCATGGACAACAACCTGCCGATCATCGTGTTCAAACTGCAGCCCCCGGATAGCCTGGTGCGGGTCATCCGAGGTGAGAGGATCGGCACACTGATCAGCCGCTGAGGGAAGGATGCACCATGATCGAAGACTGTCTGCGTGAAGCCGAAGAGAAGATGCGGCGGGCCACGGCGGTGCTCCGAGAGGACCTGATGGGCATTCGGACCGGCCGCGCGTCACCGACCCTGGTGGAACGCGTGCGCGTCGACTATTACGGCACACCGACGCCCCTCAATCAACTGGCCACGATCTCTGTGCCGGAGCCGCGCTTGCTGGTCATCAGGCCGTGGGATGCAAGCATCCTTGGCGCAATCGAAAAGGCCATCCTCAAGTCCGACCTCGGCCTGACGCCATCAAACGACGGCAAGGTCATCCGCCTGCCGATACCGCAGTTGACCGAGGAGCGGCGTCGGGAACTCGCCCGCGTGGTGAACCACCGCGTCGAGGAGGGCCATGTGGCCCTGCGCAACATACGCCGCGACTGCCTCAAGGACTTGCAGGAGCTCGAGAAGGAAAAGCTGATCTCAGAGGATGACTTTTTCCGGGCCAAGGACCGCATTCAGAGCCTGACCGACAAATACACGGCCGAGATGGACGAGTTGGGTCGCGCAAAGCAGGCCGAGATCATGGAGGTCTAGCCCCGGGCTACGGGAAGGCATCACTGGTGAGCAGGGAAGCGACGGCACCACCGGAGCTGGTGATCCCACGGCACGTGGGTATAATCATGGACGGCAACGGGCGCTGGGCCCAGAAACGAGGGCTCCCGCGCCTGGCAGGGCACCGTGCCGGCACCGAGAACATCCGCCGCGTGCTTGAGGCATGTGTGGAGTTCGGCATCCCAGTGGTCACGCTCTATGCGTTCTCCACCGAGAACTGGGGCCGGCCGCCCGAGGAGGTTCGTGGGCTCCTCGCTCTCCTGGAGCGCAGCATCGACCGAGAGACGGAGCATCTCCATCGGAACGGCGTCCAGATCCGCCATATCGGGCGCACCGACCGCCTCGGGCCACTCTTCTGCGACAAGATCGCGCAGGCAGTCGCCCTCACGCGTAACAACCGTCGCCTGATCCTCAACGTGGCCCTGGACTATGGAGGGCGCGCCGAGATCGTCGATGCCGTGCGGCGCATCGTTTCCGATGGCGTGCCCGCGGAGGCGATCGACGAGGCCCTCTTCAGCCGCTATCTCTACACCGCTGACCTGCCAGATCCGGACCTGATCATCCGCACGGCGGGCGAGATGCGCCTGAGCAACTTTCTCATCTGGCAGGCGGCCTACGCCGAGTACTACTCGACGCCGACCTACTGGCCCGACTTTGACCGCGAAGAGCTCTTACAGGCGCTGAAAGCCTTCACGGCCCGAGAGCGCCGCTTCGGCCTGGTCAAGCAGACCTGAACATCGGCCGCCGCGAAGGCGGAGCGGAGTGCGGCTCGTGCTGAGCATGCGTATCCTGAGCGCTCTGGTGCTCATCCCGATCGCCCTGGCGGCGACCTACCTCGGCGGCGTGTGGTTTGCTACCCTGGTAGCTGTGTTCGCCGCACTGGCCACCCTCGAGTTCTACCAGCTCGCCAGGCGACTCGGTGCAAACCCTTCTCTCTATGCGGGCACTGCGCTCAGTGCCGGCCTTGCCTTTGCTGCCCTCTTCCCTGGTAGCGGGGCTGGTGTAGCACTCTTCATCCTGGCTCTCGGCGTGCTGCTGCTCGAGCGCGTCCTCAGACAGCAGACCGACGGGTTCCTGCTCGATTGGAGCTCGACGGTGGCAGGTAGCGCCTACATCGGCGGCATGCTCAGCCACGCCGTGCTCCTTCGAGGGCTCCCCCTTGGGCTGGCCTGGGTCGGCGTGACGCTTGCGACGACCTGGATATCGGACTCTGCAGCCTACTTTGCGGGTACGCTGTATGGGCGTCACCCGTTCTACCCGCGGGTCAGCCCTCGTAAGACGCTGGAGGGGGCCGTTGCCGGCGTCGTCGTAGGTACGGCGACGGGATTCGGGCTCGCAGTGTGGCTCCTGCATCTCTCGGCGCCGCTGGCCGTCGGCTATGGCCTGGTGCTGTCCCTCGCCACGACCTATGGTGACCTCGCCGAGTCGCTGATCAAGAGGCAGGCGGGAGTCAAAGATTCTGGCCGCCTCATACCGGGCCACGGCGGCGCTCTGGACCGCATCGACAGCCTGCTGTTCGCCGCGGTTGCCGTCTACTACTATGCCATCTGGGTAGCCGGGGTCCGACTATGATCGCTGAATGGCTGGGTGCCATACTGAGCGTTGGCAATCTATTCCTCTCGTCTGCGAACGTCATCGTCGCCTTCTCGCTCCTGGCCTATATCGCCACGCACAACCTGCGCAGTTCCGTCGCACGTGCCTTCTGCGCGCTGCTCACCTGTCTGCTCATCGTGTTCGGGGGCGACGTCATCCTCGATAGCATCGATACCCTCGAAGCCGCCGCCCCCTGGCTCCGGCTGCAGTGGCTCGGCATTGCCTTCATACCGGCTGCGTACCTGCACCTCTCGGACGCGCTGCTGCAGACCACGGGCGACTTTTCCCCCATGCGCCGGGCACTGGTGGCGATCGGCTACATTCTCGGGGCCGCTGGCTTTGTGCTGGCAAGCTTCACCGACTGGATCGTCCGCGATGGCGTGCAGGTGAGCGTGATCTTTCACCTGCGTGCAGGCCCGCTGTTCTGGGCGTTTGCCGTCTACTACTTTGGCGTAACGCTCTTCGGAGTGCTGAACATCCGGCGGGCACGGGCGCGCTGTCTCACCTCGACCTCGCGCCGCCGCATGGGCTACCTGGCCATTGCGTTTGCGGCGCCCGGCCTGGGCGTGTTCCCCTACCTGCTGAGCGCGACGATGTCCCAGCACCTTTCGGTGAACGCAGTGCTGGCCCTCGCCCTCATCGGCAACGTGGGGGTCGCGCTGATGACCACGGTGATGGGCTACATCGTGGCCTACCAGGGGGTGCTGCTGCCCGACCGCGTGATCAAGCACAACCTGCTCCACTACCTTTTGCGCGGCCCCCTGGTCGCAGCCATTATGCTCGTCCTGGTGTTGGTGATCCCCCGCATGGAGCGAATCCTGGGCATCCCCCGGGATACCGTCCTGATCTTCGCCATCGTGGTCGTCGGCGTGCTCCTGCAGGTGCTGATCATCCTGGCCAAGCCCGGCATCGACCGGCTCGTCTACCGCAAGGATCGGGCCGAGATCACCTGGATCCAGGAGCTCGACAAGCGCCTGCTCACCACATCGGACCTCGAGCAGATTCTGGAGAACGTGCTGGTCGCACTGTGCGACCTGCTGAGGGCCTACGCAGGGTTTATCGTAACCATGCGGGGCGAGGAGTTGCACTTGCAGGTCTTCTGCGGGCCACGAGAGCCGGCGACTACCTTCCTCAGTCGCGCCCTGCCCTCCGACCTGGTGAAGAGTCTGGAGGATCGCCGACGGGGCGACCGCCTGGAGGAGAGGGACCTGGTCGTGCGCAACGGCTACACCCTGCTCCCCCTGCGCAGCCAGGATCGCCGACTAACCCTCGGCATACTCGGCATCCAGAGCTGGACTCCGCTTGGCCCGGTCAGCGCCGAAGAGCTTCAGGCGGTGGAGGCCCTGGTGCACCGGGCAGAGTTGGCTCTGGACGATATGCGCTTGCAACAGCAGGTGTTCGCTGCGCTCAGGCGAATGGAGCCAGAGATCGAAAGGCTGCAACGCTGGGGAAGCACGCCTCGCTACGCACAGCCCGGCACGCTCCAAGGCCTTGAGACCAGTCCAGTCTCCTCGCCCAACTTTGCCGCAATGGTCAGGGACGCGCTGAGTCACTACTGGGGCGGGCCCAAGCTCAGCCGCAGCCCCCTCCTGCGGCTCAAGATTGTGCAGAAGGCCATGGCAGAGAGCGACAGGGTGCCCAGCAAAGCGCTACGAGCGGTCCTTCGCGAAGCGATTGAGCGGCTGCGCCCAGATTCCGAGCCCAGCCTCACCGCCAGTGAGTGGGTCGTGTACAACATCCTCAGCCTGAGGTACCTGCGCGGCGAGCGCATCCGCGACATCGCATCGCGCCTCGCTATGAGCGAGTCGGACTTTTACCGGAAGCAGCGCATTGCCATCGAAGAGGTTGCCAAGACGCTGGCCGCCATGGAGGATGAGGAGAGCCATGCGCAGTCAGCGAGCCCCCCGCAAGACTCGCAGGCTTGACACCTCAGGACCGCCCAGAGTATACTCACCCCGCTAACCGCTACACGCCCAGCAATCAAGGAGGGAATGCCGTGGCGTTCAAGATCACCGAGGAGTGCATCGCCTGCGGAGCGTGCGAGCCCGAGTGCCCCAATCAGGCCATCAGCGAGGGGGATGAGATCTACATCATCGACCCCGACCGTTGCACCGAGTGTGTCGGCTTCTTCGACACGCAGCAGTGCGTCGAGGTCTGTCCGGTAGATGCCCCCGTGCCCGACCCCGAGCACAGAGAGACTCAAGACGAGCTGTTGGCCAAGTTCCGCCGCCTGCATCCCGGAAAGGAGCCCGCGTAGCCGGGCACAACCTCGAGAGCCCCCTGCCTGCGCGGGGGGTTCTTCTTTTTGCACTTGCTGCAGTGGAGGCCGTCGTCTATAATGTCTGCACTCCGCGACGGCTGAACCGTCAGCGAAACCTTTCAGCACCGGAGCTGGAGGCCCGCGGATGATCAGGAAGGAGCCAGGCAGTAGACCGGACCTCGTCCGGGTTACGTTCGAGCTGCCCGCTACCGTCTGGGCCGAGTCGGTCAGCCTGGTGGGTGATTTCAACGGCTGGGACCCCAGAGCACTGCCGATGGCGCGAGGGCGAAACGAGGAGGGCTGGCACGCCACCATCGAGTTGCAGCGTGGACGGGAGTACCAGTTCCGCTATCTGGTCAATGGCACCCAGTGGTGCAACGACTGGGATGCCGATCGCTACGTGCCCAATCCATACGGCGGCGACAACTCGGTTGTGGTGCTCTAGACCGGGAGATCCAGGCCGCCGGGCAGCCAGCGGATCGTAATCCGGCCCGACTCAGCCTCATCTCACAGCTGGCACGGCCCTCGCTCAAGCAGGCGATCCAGCCTCAGCAAGCACCTGCCTGAGTGCGCATGCCGGGGTCACGAGGTGAGCACCATGGACCGGGAAAAGCCTTTGCGACAGTTGCGGCGCCTGCTCCTGTGGTGCGCACGGCAGGCGGTGGATATCTTTGCGGCCATCTCCGGGTTCTACTACTCCCGCAAGTTCGCGATGCTGACCAGCCGCTTCGGGCGGCCGGCCATGCGCGTGGACAGCGCCTCGCGAGGCTTTATCGTCCTCGAGATCGACGGCCTTTCCTACGAGCACCTTCAGCGTGCAATCGAGAGCCGGCAGATGCCCTACCTCGCCGGGCAGCTCCGACGCGGTCGGCTGACGCTGGCCCGCTGGCGCTGTGGCCTCCCCTCGACCACACCCGCAGCACAGGCGGGCCTCCTTTTTGGGTGCAACCACGATATCCCCGCGTTCCGCTGGTACGAGAAGGAGACCGGTCTTTCAGTAGTCTGCAAGCTGCCCGCAAGCAGCAAGCTGCTGCAGGACCGTGTGGCAGGCAGGCAGCCGGGCATCCTGCGCGGAGGCTCAAGCTACTTCAACATGTTCGACGGCGATGCATCTCTGTCGCTGTTCACACTGAGCGCGCTGAACCGCGACCGCCTCTTCGCCACAAGCCGCGGCGTAGGCTACTTTCTGCTCTTCCTGCTCAACCCCTTCCGCAGCATCAAGCTCTTGCTGCTCTCGGCGCTTGAATACTCAAGTGACCTGCTCGACCGGGTGCTCGCCCGCCTCCGCGGAGAGCATCGCCTTCCCTTCCAGGGGATCTTTCCCCTGCTCAGGGTCGTGAGCAACGTCATCTTCCGCGAGGTCCAGACCTTTGCCGTCCTCATGGATATCTACCGGGGGGTCCCAGCGATCTACACGACCTACTACAGCTACGACGAGCTCGCGCACCACTATGGTCTGGATTCGCGCCCCGCGCGCCGTGCCCTCCACGAGCTGGACAAGCGCGTGCGGCAGATCGACCGCCTCCGCCGCGCCCGACTCACCCGCGACTATGACCTCATCATCCTCGCCGATCACGGGCAGACGGCCTCCGAGCCCTTCTCCCAGCGCTACGGGCAGAGCCTCGGCCAGTTCATCCGAGCCTGTCTCGGCGGCGGGCTGGTCCTTCACGAGCAGTCCGGCGACGAGCAGCACTCGGTCTTCCAGGCTCAGTACCTGCTACAGGAGTTGCAGGGAATAGAGTCCGGGCTGCGGGACCCCCTCGCTCACATCGCCCGACGTATACGGCAGCTCGTTACCAGACGGGTGTACGTGACCGAGGCCGAGCCATCCTGGAACCTCGCACGCCGCGGCGATGTCGTTGTCAAGAACTCGGGATCGCTCGCCCATGTGTACTTTAACGTGAGCACGGCCCGGCTGCGGGTGAGCGAGATCAGCGCGCTCTTCCCCGACCTTGTGGTCACGCTCGCCAGCCATCCCGGAATATGGCTGGTCGTCGGCATCGAGGGCGACGAGGTCCACGTCTTCTCCCGCGAAGGCGTGCTCTCCCTCGGAGCCGACGGCCAGGTGCTCTCCAGGGAGGGCTCGGACCCGCTGCAGTGCCTGCCAGAACCGGGTCACGCCCGCCGCGAGCTGGCGAACCTCGCCCGGTACCCCCACTCGGGAGACCTGATCCTGCTGGGGCGGTACGACCCCGCCACGGAGACCGTGGTGTGCTTTGAGGAGCAGTGGGCGTCTCACGGTGGGCTCGGGGGGCCCCAGGATTACCCCTTCATCATCTACCCCAGGCACCTGCCCTGGGACCCCGAGACGGTGGGCAACGCCCGCGATATGTACGCCTTCTTTGCCCGAACCTACCTGCAGCTGCCCGTCGGCCGACCGGCCCCAAGCGTCGAGGCCGAGAGCCTCGTGCCGATCGAGCCGTTCGGCTGAAGCAAGCCTGGGTTGCATCGAGGCCCCAGGCAGAGTACACTAGACCCGCACCAGAGGCAGGGTCGCATCACACGATGAATGCTTACGTGCTGTTCCAATCGCCGCAGGCTGCCATGCGCGCGGAGGCGGTGCTACGCCGGGAGGGGTTCGCGGTCCAACTCGTTCCTGCGCCGCGCCACCTGAGCGCAGAGTGCAGCACAGCCCTGAGCTTCGACGCCGCGAACGGGCTGGCCTCCCGGGTGGAGTCCAGCCTCAGGCAGGCGGGAGTTCCATTCGTCGGGATCCGCCTCCCTGATGATTCCCCCGACGGGATGCCGGAAGAGTGAGATGAGCAAGAAAGAGGAGATACGGCTGACAGCCCTCGCTTCGTGCGCGGGTTGAGCAGCGAAAATGGGTCCTGAGGACCTGGCGCAGGTTCTGCGCCCTCTGGGAGAGCTCTTCGTAGCCGGGCAGCATCCCAACGTGCTGGTTGGCCTTGCTGCGCTTGACGATGCCGCCGTGTACCGTCTGGACGACCACACGGCGATCATTGCCACGGCCGACTTTTTCCCTCCGATCGTCGACGATCCGTACGCCTTTGGGGCGATTGCCGCCGCCAATGCCATGAGCGACGTCTATGCCATGGGGGGTGAAGTGCTGCTGGCCCTGAACCTCGTGTGCTTTCCAGAGGGCCTGGACCCGGCGATCCTGGAGGGCATCCTGAGGGGCGGCGCCGAGAAGGTGCAGGAGGCAGGCGGCGTCATCGCCGGCGGCCACACCATCACCGACCGCGAGCCCAAGTACGGCCTCGCGGTCACCGGCGCCGTACACCCGGAACACATCGCAACGAAGGACGGCGCAAGGCCCGGCGATCAGCTCTTCCTCTCCAAGCCGCTCGGCACAGGTCTGGTGACTACGGCGGCGAAGGCCGGGGCGGCCGAGAGCGCCGACCTCGCGGCAGCGATCGAGGTCATGAGCACTCTGAACCGACCGGCCGCCAGAGCGCTTCAGGCCGCCGACGCGCGCGCCGCAACCGACATCACGGGCTTTTCCTTCGTCGGGCACGCCTGGGAGATGGCCGCCCAGAGCAAGGTCGACCTGGTGCTCAGCGTGGATTCGCTCCCGCTCGTTCCCGGTGCAGCCCGGTATGCCGACGAGTGGCTCTTCCCTGGGGGCACCGAGCGGAACTATCGTTTCTACATGCCCCATTTGCGCCTCGAACGGAATCTCGATGAAGCGTTCATCCGCCTGCTTCTCACGCCCGAGACCTCGGGAGGGCTTCTCGTTGCCGTGCCACCGAGCGGCGTCGACGTCTTCCAGAAGACGCTTCAGGCCGCAGGTGGCCGGGCCTGGCCTGTCGGCGAGGCAGTCCGCGGCGATGGGACGATACGCCTGACGTGAGCTCACGGCAGACACCATCAAGAGCAATTCTTGCGGTGGAGGTGGAGAGTGACAAGCGGCACCGGAGCCTCAGGCAGTCAGCCGCCCGCCAGCATCCTGCGGGAGAGAGTTCCCCCCGGCCAGAAGGTGACAGACAAGTTTCCAGTGCTGCACTATGGCTCTGTGCCAGCCATCGACCTGGCCAACTGGGACTTTAGAGTCTTCGGCCTGGTCGAGGAACCTGTGAGATACACCTATGAACAGCTTCTGGTCATGCCTCGTCACCGCATCGTCGCCGACGTGCACTGCGTGACGGGCTGGAGCAAGCTGGACACGGTATGGACGGGGATAAGGTTCCGGGACTTTGTGGCCGGCATTCGCCTCAGACCTCAAGCCCGGTTCGTGATTGTGCATGCCGAGGCAGGCTTTACCACCAGCCTGCCGATACCTGTCCTCATGGACGATGACGTGCTGTTGGCCTACGAGTACGACGATGCGCCCCTCACTCCCGAGCACGGCTGGCCGCTGCGCCTCGTCGTACCCAAGAAGTACTTCTGGAAGAGCGCCAAGTGGATCCGCGGCTTCGAGTTCGTCGCCGAGGACCGCCTCGGCTTCTGGGAGCGGAACGGCTACAACAACGAGGCCGATCCCTGGAAGGAGCAGAGGTACGCCTGATGGGCCTGGTCCTCCTCCCGCCGGGGGTGGCCGCACCCGGCTTTGCCACGCGCCGACGGTCCCCGTTATGGCTCAGTCCCGTCCTCGCCGCGGCGAGGACGGGACTGAGGGGTAGCCGCAGCTCCACAGGAGCAGCCTCTCGCCTTTGCCCGGGCACCGAACGACTGCGCGAGTGCTGCCGACCCGGCCTCCCCCAGGAATGTGTGCAGGATGCACACAAGCCCGGCCCTCCGCAGGCGCCTCATCTTGGCACGCGCCCCCAAAAGCAAAGGAGCCCCTTGCGGGGCTCCCTGCTGGGGTGAGCGATGGGATTCGAACCCACGGTCTCCTGGGCCACAACCAGGTGCCTTAAACCACTCGGCTACGCTCACCACGTGGCCCCATTATAGCACACCTCGCCCGCCACGGCAAGTCGGAAGAAGGCCGCACGCTCGCACCCCCCGACGCTTGCGCTGGCCGCGGTTTCGTGCTACACTACACGCACAACACCCCTGCTGTGTTCGTGATGCAACGCAAGTTTTGAGCCAACACACGTAAAGAGGGAGCCGGGGTCCTTTCGGGGCTGCAGTAGCCCGCAAGGGCAAGGCAATAACCGATAGGCAAGGCGACCCACCTGCGAGAGCAGGTTCAAAACTCGAGCACACGGCACGGCGGGGGTGTGTCTGGCCCGGGGCCGCCCGGGCACACTCCGTAAGCAACAGGGGAGGCTCGATATCAGGCCTCCCCTGTGTGCAATCTGCGCCCTGCCGGGTACCGTTGTGCCGGGCCTCTACTCCCCGCGCAGCGCCCGCCTGGCCGCATCCGCGGCCAGCGCGAACTGGCTGCGTCGCTCGGGCTCCAGCGAGGCTGCGACGTGCACCAGTGCGCCCAGCAAGCCCGCGAGCACCCCTAGCGCCTCCACCTGCGAGGCGTCAGCTGCCGCGCAGGTCAGCGCGAGCTCGCCCTCCTGTGCCGCCTGACACACAGCCGAGGGAGCGACCACCATGGTGTGCACCCCCCGCTGCCGGGCAAAGGCCACGGCCCTCGCCACCTCTGGGGCCTCCTCCACACAGATCCCGATGATCAGGTCCCCGGGTCCGAGCCTCGCCAGTACCGAGCTGAGCCCCTCCGCACCGACCGGCGCAGCCCACGCTTCCAGCCCCTGCCTGGCCAGACCACACGCCACCACACTCGCCAGATGGCAGGCCAGCCCCTCGCCAACGACATAGATTCGCCGCGCCCCTCGCAGCGCTGACACGACCTGGTCCGCCACCTCGGGCGTCACGTGGCTGATCGCCCTGCGCAGCGCCTGCACCTGCCACCCAAGGCTGGCCAGAAGGCCGGACTCCGGAGCCGGCTCTCCAATGGACCCGCCGGGCGTGCGAAGCTCGTCGAGCACCAGCGATCTCATGTCCTGGACCAACTCGGGATACCCGGGGTATCCCAGCCGCTGCGCAAAGCGGATCACCGTAGCCTCGTTCAGGTCCAGACGGCGCGCCAAGCGCGCCGCTGACAGGAAAGCCGCCTCTTGGTATGAGCTGACGATAAAGTCAGCCAGCCTCTTCTGGCTCTTCGTCAGGTGCGGATAGGCCTGTCGGATCTTCTCAAGGATCACTGTTGGTGCCTCCCGCGACAACCGAGGGGGTCCCCCCCCATAAGGCCCCTTTGCCTTCCGCCTGCGCCCCCCACCTGGTTCATTCTAGCAAGGCCAGCGGAGCATGTCAAAGGATTCTGGAGGAGGCCTGCTCGCTCTCTCCCTTGACACCTTTCACGTTATGTGCTATTCTCGCCCTGGGTCTAGCTAGGAGGTGGGCTGCGTGAAGCGCGAACGAGTCGCTGAAGACATTTTCGTCTTCTACAGCGACACCTATGCGCAGGCCGCGGCCGGGATCGTACTTCTCCCCGGTGGCGCCATTGTCATCGATACGTTGCCTTTCCCTCATGAGACGTCCGAGATAGTGCAGTTCATCAGGGACCACGGCATCCCAGGTGCAAGGTTCGTGATCAACACGCACTTTCACGGCGACCACACCTATGGGACCTGCTTCTTCCCCGACGCCACAGTCATCGCCCATCGCGCCTGCCGCGACGCTCTCGTCAAGTGGGGCGAGCGCCGGCTCGCTGAGGCCAAGGTCGTCACCCCGTCCCTGCAGGAGGTTGAGCTCCGCCTGCCCGACGTGGTCTTTGACGACGAAATGCATCTCCACGTCGACGGGCGGAACCTACTCCTGACGCACCTGCCCGGACACACCGCTGACTCGATCGGCGTCCTCATCGAGGGCGACCGCGTCCTGTTCTCCGGCGATGCCGTCATGCCAGTCCCCTACATCCCCTGGGGCAACCGGGACCAACTGCGGAGCTCCCTCAGCCGAGTGCTCACCATGCGGCCGGAGATGATCGTCCAGGGCCATGGGGACATATTGCTGCGCGGCGAGATTGCCGACGCCGTCGAGTCCAGCATCAGCTATCTCGATAACATCAAGGAGCGTGTCGAGGAGATCATCGGTCGCGGCGGCACAGAGGCGGACCTGCGCAAGATCGACATCGAGACGTGCGGGCGCTCCCGTATTGCCCTCGACGGCCTCGTGTGCCAACTCCATCAGGCCAACCTGAAAGCGCTCTTCAGGCTTCACCTGCAGCAGCGTCAACAGCAGGGTCGCGTATTCTGACCCCGGGGCGCACCCTCCAGACCGGTGAGGCGGTCGGTACGCTGCGTTCGCCAGGCTTCTGCTGCCAGAGCGTCAGAAATCGAGGCGCCCAGTTGGCAGGTCGCTCGCTTCCTACATGACGCGCGACTCGAGGCGCAAGCCCGCGGCCTACCCGCCGATCACCTCATCGATGCGGTGGGCGACCATGATGCGCGTGGTCAGCCGGAAGGACAACCGCTTCCAGAAGGCGAGATTGTCCCCCGGCACCGTGACCGCCAGGCTCCGGGCACCCCGCTCCCGGAACCGCCGGGCCGCCTCCCGGACCAGCGCTGAGCCGATACCCTGCCTCTGACGGTCTGGGCGCACGGAGACGATGTGTATCAGCGCCTTGGAGCCGTCGTACACCCCGCGCAGGAGCCCGACCGGAATCCCCTCCTCCTCCGCCACCAGAAAGAGCGCCGCCGGGCAGGCGCTTACCCTGCGCATCGCCTCCGGGCCCTCGCTCTCCGGGTCGCCATACTGCAGGTTGGCACGCAGAATGGCTACGAGTGCGTCGCAGTCCGTCTCCTGGAAGTCACGGATGCGCACAGTGCCCTCCTTCGTACCCCACAGAGACAGCCGCACAGGAGACACCCCAGGAGCACCACTCCGATGCGGCCCCAGGCTCAGGGTCTCCCTCTGCCCGCCCGTCCTTGGTCTTTTCATCTTACCATGCCTCCATTGACTGGGTCAAACTCTCCTTCGAAGGCTGAGGGTGTCAGGCTGGGGAACGCTGCACGCTCACACCCGACATCCCACTCAAGTCTTCTCCCCCGCACCGAACCAGGGGTAGAGAGCCTTCCCCACTCCCAGGAGCCGAGGACGTCGCCGATCGCGGGACTTGGACCCCTGGCCCCGCCCCCGCCGCCGGGTTTCAAGGGCGGAGAGCCTTCTTCGGTCGTAGGGCCGGGGCATGGCCCATTGAGGGACCCCCCCCCCTGGGGCATTCCCCGCTTTGCCCCCTGGGCAAAGCGGGGAATGCCCCTACCCCCCCCCCCGC
>DYEI01000449.1 GCA_020725765.1 Anaerolinea sp.
AGACCCCCGTCCCGGGATAGGGCCGGACTGTGGCCCAGCAAAACACCCGGCTGCTGTATCCATGCGACAGCGGGGCATTCCGCGTTGCCGCCTCCCGGCCCAGACCTGAGGTAGGCGCCCGGTGGCCTGCCTTGCTCTATGCCAGGAAGGAGGCCCACAGGAGGCCCCAGCCCGTCCCAAAGACGGCCCCGGCCAGCACATCGGAGGGATAGTGGACGCCGAGGTGCAGCCGGCTGTAGCCCACGGCTGCCGCGAGGAGGTATAGCCCCACGCATCCCGGCCAGGAGAGGGTGAGGCCGAAAGCGAGGAGAGTCGCCAGGTTGAAGGCCACTGTGGTGTGCCCGCTGGGATAGGAGAGGTCCACCGGTCGCAGGCCGATGACGCGTACACCCACCAGCTCCACGTAGGGTCTGCGCCGCTGGGTCAGGACCTTCGCCACGCCCGTGATCGTCCCGACCGTGAGGAGCGACGCGGCGATCACCAGGCCGAAGCGGGGGCGGCCCGCCACGATGGCGAGGGTCAGCGCGGCGATGCCTGCCCAGGCCGAGCCCAGGTGTGTGATGCTCCACATCGCCCAGTCCAGCACCGGCAGCTCGGGCAGGTGGTTGATCGCCCGGAAGGCGCGGCGGTCAAAGGAGCGGCCGGTCTGCGTCCAGGTGAGGCTCCCGAGCCACAGGCCAACGACGGAGAGGAGCAGCCCGGCCTGTGCCAGGCCGGTTGCGAGGAGGTCCCGCATGTACGTCACAGCCATCCCCGCCGTCTGAACCAGTGCACCATGGAGACGGCGACCAGCGCCATGACCCCGAGGACAGCAAAGTACCCATACCGCCACTCGAGCTCGGGCATGTAGTGAAAGTTCATCCCATAGATGCCTGAGAGCAGTGTTAGGGGCATGAACACCGTGGCGACGAGGGTGAGGAACTTCATGACCTCGTTCAGCCGGTTCGATGTGACAGAGAGGTAGATGTCCAGCGCGCCGCTCACGAGGTCGCGTAGCGACTCGTTGATATCGGTGATGCGGACGAGATGGTCATACACGTCCCGAAAGTATGGCTGGGTCTTGGGCCGCACCAGAGGCGATATGTCGCGCCCGAGGCGGTAGGCTACCTCCCGCTGGGGCACAATGGTGCGCCGCAGGTGCAGTGTGGCCCGCTTGACGTCGAGTATGCGCATGAGCGTCTTCTGTGTGGGATTGGTGAGGATCTCATCCTCCAGCTCCTCGATCGTCGCATCGAGTCTGTCGAGCACCGGCATGAGATCGTCGACGAGGAGGTCGAGAGCGGCGTGGGCGAGGCCGTCGGCGCCGCGCTGCGGGTAGCGGCCGTCGTGCAGGGTGCGGTCCCACAGCACCTTGATGCAGTGCAGTGGCTCGTGGTGGTAGGTCACGAGATAGTTGGGTCCAAGGAACAGGTCCAGCTCGAGCACGCGTATGTCGCTGGCGTCTGTGGAGCACTCGAGCCCATGCGCCACGATGTAGAGGTAGGAGCCATAGTCATCGAGCTTGGGCTGCTCGACGTGGCCGAGGGCATCTTCGATGGCGAGGGGGTGGAAGCCGAGGGCGCTGCCCAGCGTGGCAAACTCCTCCGTTGGCCCGCCTTCGACGTCGACCCAGAGGGCGCACTCGCTACACCTGATGGCAGCCTGCAGGCCCTCGAGTGTGGGTTCCAGCTGCTGCGCTCCGGTCCCCTTGAGAAGCAAAGCCTGGATCATGGCACCTCGTGCACCATCCGACTCAGTCGTGCGTGCTGGCACTCCCTGACACCAAAGGACACGGATGGACGCGTCCATCCGTGTCCCCTCAGAGGCGGTTGCCCGCTTCAGTGTGTGACGTGGACCAGAACCTCACATGGAGGAGGATAGTTGCCGGAAACATCCACCACAACCAGGCGGAGCGTGTAGGTACCTGCAGGGAGATCGGACGTGTCCCACACCTCCAGAAGCCCGTCCGACACGGGGTTGCGGTGCACGTCGCTGATGCTGGTCCAGCGATTTGGGCTCTCGCCCAGGCCGAGCTCTATCTTGTAGAACTGGAAGCCGGGGATGTTGGCGGAGCCGCGGATGTCGACACGGCCCCTGAGCTGGGCGCCCTGGCCGGGCTGCAGGATGCGAGCGTTCTCATTCGGGCAACTCGCCGGGGGAGGCGTGGGCGTCGCCTCGACCGTATTGGTGGGCGAAGGGGTGGGAGTCACCGGCTGTCGCGTTGGCCGCGGTGTCGGCGTCGGGGTCCGGGTGGGCGTCGGCCCGGCCGGGACTGTGGGACTGGGCGTGTTGGGTCCGGGCGTCGGGATCCAGAGCGCCGTGCCGATCAGCTCGGGCGTTGGGGTGGGGCGGATCCAGGCGTTCAGGTCAATGCTCCGGGCAAAGTGAAACTGGAGGACGAACAGGCCTACGAGCACGCCGAACACGCTGAAGGCGCCGGTCGCCGCGCGGCGCATGCGCGCAGCCGCCATCTCGCGCTCCAGGCTGAAGAGGCTGGCCCGCAGGTCACGGCTGGCAGCGAGCCACGACCGGAGGTAGGCGAGCAGTATGATCACGCCAACCGGGTACAGCCAGACTACGTGCGGCGCTAGCAGGTGAAGCAGTTGCAACACGAGGGGTTACCTATCTGCGGAGCTGTATCCGCGGTTCAGACGGCGCCCCTGGCGTTCTGCTCGCTGTTGGCAGGCGATGCACTGGGTGGCATATGGCAGGGCCTCGAGCCGCTCGGGACTGATTGACCCGCCACAGCTCTCGCATCGCCCGTAGCTGCCATCGTTCAGCCGCTGCAGGGTCCGCTCGATGAGCTCAAGCTTTTGGCGATGGTCCTGAAGCAGCCACATGGCGTGCTCACGCATGTCGGTTGTGACGGCCGCATCGGCATCGTCACTGTCCCGCTCGTCGGGGGCCAGTGGGCTGCTTCCGCTGGAGAGGACGGCTCGGGCGAGCAACTCCCTGCGCTCGGCCAGCAGACGGTGCCGTATCTCGTCCAGATCGACGTGGAACCGTTGGTCCTTAGCCATGGCCTGCACTTCCCTGGTTACCCGTGAGCACCGAGGTGTGAAATTGATAACGGATGATGCGGCCATTGGTGGCCATGCAGGCTGCCATCATCCGCACGGGTGTGGTGTCCGGTTGCCCGGGCAGTGTATGAGCTTGCGTCATTGTAACTCAACTTTACCAAGTTGGCAAGTAGGGCGGGCCGCGCGCCTGTTCGGTCTCGCCTCCGGGCAGCGCCGGTTGCTACGTGTTACCCCCACCCCTGGCCCCCATAGGCGCTAACTTGAGGAGCCGCGCTCCCGTCGACCTCACCCGAGCAG
>DYEI01000450.1 GCA_020725765.1 Anaerolinea sp.
TGCCTGGGGGAGGGGCAGGGGTGGGGGCACTCAGTTGCGGCACACCGCGGCAGCCGCCCGGCGCGTTCCGGGCAGCAGCGTGGGTGCTGGGTGGCCCGCTGGGATGGGCGCAATCTCATGCGCCGTGATGCTTTGCACCTCGACCGATGGGTAACGCATAGGGTGCGGTAGGGGAGGGGGTCGGACGCAGCGTGGCTGCGCTCGAGTTGCCCCAAGCCTGAACTGGGCTCACGCGGGTTGGGTTCATTGACAGGCGACCCCTATTGGCGGATAATAGGCACGCCGGCGCCCGGGTGGTGTGCGTCCGGGCGCCGGGTGGCGTTGGCGAGTGGGCGCCGGAGGCGCGGTATGAACACGACCTTGCGAGCGCTTGTCAATCAGGCTGAGCGCCTCGTGCAGAACGAGTCCTACCAGGAGGCGATTGCGCTTTGCCAGGCGATCCTCCGCCGGTACCCACGCTATGCGCGCTGCTATCGCATCCTTGGTGAGGCGTACCTGGGGCTGGCCGAACCCGAAGAGGCGGCGAGGCTTTTCAGGCGGGTTCTTGGGGTTGACCCCGAGGACCCGGTGCCCTATGCGGGCCTGGCGATCATCTTTGAGGAGCGGGGCTTGCTGGAGGAGGCGATCTGGCAGATCGAGCGCGCCTTTGAGCTGGCGCCGAGCCGGGATGAGCTCCGGCGAGAGCTGGCACGCCTGTACCAGCAGCGAGGGTCTCCGGCGCGGGTGCAGCTGACCCGCGCAGCACTGGCCAGGCTGTACGCTCGGGGCGGCCTGTGGAACAAGGCGATCGGCGAGCTGCGAGAGCTCCTCGCGCGCGAGCCGTACCGGCTGGATCTGCGGGTCACCCTGGCACGGACGCTGTGGCGGGCACGCCGCCGGGAGGAAGCCGCCCGCGTGGCGCAGGCCATTCTCGATCAGACGCCCAACTGTCTGGTGGCGCGGCTCATTCTCGGCACCTACTGGTGCCAGGAGGGGCGCGAGGAGGAGGGCCGTGCGCTGCTGCAGGGCGCGCAGGAACTGGATCCGGAGAACCGCGAGGCGGCACGTCTGCTCGCGGGTGAGTCGCCCCTCCGGCTGCGGGAGCCGCATCTCGGGGTTCTGGAGGCGCCCTCCGATGACCTCGCGGGCGACGAGACCGAGGCGGCCGGCTGGCAGCAGGAGGACGGAGAGCCGGCGCCTGAAGCAAGTGGGCTCGTCGCGGCGGACGAAGCGCCAGAGGCTGAACTGCCGGAGGAAGTGGAGGCCATCGTCTCCCCGCCGCCCGATGAGGCCCTTCAGCAGCTTCTGGCCAGAGCTGTGGATGCCGACTCCCAGGAAGATGACCAGGAGTCGTCAGCAGAGGCCGGGTCCGATGCGGGCCCGGGAGAGACGGCAGCCGATTCCGCTGACGAGGCGGCTGGCGAGGCCGAAGCAGGGGAGGTCCCTGAGCCGCTGTCGCAGGTGGCAGTCCTGCGGCGCAGGCTCGAGGCCGCGCCCGACGATCGCGAGGCGAGCCTGGCGCTGGCGCGGGCGCTGGTCGACGAGGGCAGGCTGGACGAGGCCCTGCCACTTTACGACAGCCTGGCGACGCCCGTTTCAGGGATGCTGGACAGGGTGCTTGCCGACCTGGAAGCCGTCGCGGCGGTCAACACCGAACACGTGGGCCTTCGCGAGTTGATGGGAGACGCCTACGCCCGCGCTGGACGCTTTCAGGAAGCGATGCGCATGTACCGCTGGCTGCTGGCCCGAGACGACCATAGCGATGATGCAGGAGGGCAGTAAGGAGAGTGGAACGCACACTGGTGATCATCAAGCCCGATGGGGTGCAGCGTGGACTGATCGGCACCATCATCGGGCGGCTGGAGGCGCGGGGCCTCAAGCTCGTGGGCATGAAGCTGATGCAGATCGACCGTGCCCTCGCGGAGCGTCACTATGCCGTGCATCAGGGCAAGCCTTTCTATGAGGGGCTGCTGGACTATATCACCTCCGGGCCGGTCGTCGTTGCCGTTCTCGAGGGGCCCGGGGCTATCGAGCTTGTGCGCCAGACGATGGGAGCAACCCGACCGGCTGCAGCGCAGCCGGGCACGATCCGGGCGGACTATGCGATTGACGTCGGGCGCAACCTGGTGCATGGTTCGGACTCGCCCGAGACAGCCCGCTTTGAGATCGGGCTCTTCTTCCGGGAAGATGAGCTCATCTCCTGGCAGCGAGATGTGGATCGCTGGATCTATGGGTGACCCGCAGCAGTGATCGCAGACTGGTCATTCCGGCGACGGAGATGAGGGGGCCGGACCCGAAAAACGACAAGGGCCCGCCTGTTGGCGGGCCCTTGGGTTCTGCAATCAGTGCGGTTAGCTGCCCTAGCTGAGGTAGTCGCGGAGCTGTCGGCTGCGGCTTGGGTGTCGCAGCCGGTCGAGTGCCTCGTGCTCGATCTGCCGGATACGCTCGCGCGTGAGGCCGAACTTTTGGCCGACCTCCTCGAGGGTGTAGCTGCGGCCATCCTGCAGGCCGAAGCGGAGGCGCAGGATGCGCGCCTCGCGCGGAGTCAGGCTGGTGAGGATGTCCTCCAGCTTTTCCTGCAGCAGGTGATGGTAGGCCGAGTCCGTCGGGGTCGGCGAGCTCGAGTCCTCGATAAAGCTGCCCAGCTCGCTATCCTCCTCCTCACCGACCGGCTTTTCGAGCGAGAGTGGTCGCTGCGAGACCTTGAGCATCCACTGCACCTTCTGAGCGGGCAGGCCCAGCTCAGTGGCGATCTCCTCGGGTGTGGGCTGACGGCCCCAGTCCTGCTCGAGCTGCTGGGACGTCTGGTACACCTTGCGGATGCGGTCGCTCAAGTGCACGGGCAGTCGTATGACGCGGCCCTGATCGGCGAGAGCCCGGGTGATGGCCTGACGGATCCACCATGTAGCGTACGTGCTGAAGCGGTGGCCCCGCCGGTAGTCAAACTTTTCGACAGCCTTGATCAGTCCGAGGTTGCCTTCCTGGATGAGGTCAAGGAAGGGAACGCCCTGGCCGAGGTACCGCTTGGCGATGGAGACGACGAGCCTCGTATTGGCCTTGATCAGGTGTGCACGGGCGGCCTCGCCGCGCTCGACGAGCGTCTCAAGTCGCTCACGCTCTTCGGGGTCCTCCACGCCCTTGCTCAGACGGCGCCGGGCGTTGCGACCCTGCTCAAACTGCTTGGCCAGTCGGATCTCCTCTTCAGCAGTCAGCAGAGGCACACGCGCCATTTCTTTGAGGTACAGGCTGATCGTGTCGTCACTCGCGATCTCGCTGAGGTCGAGCACTTCCTCTTCTTCTTGCTGCTCTGTGGCCTCTGCCTTCACCTCTTCCTTGGCCTCCTCCTCGTCGTAGACGATCTGGATGCCTTCCTCGTTGAGGTAGATCAGCAGATCCTCGAGCTCGGCGAGGTTCTCCTCCGCCTCCGGAAAGGCCTCCATCATATCGTCCAGAGTGAGACACCCGTGTTGCTCCGCCTTGCTGAGCAGCATCTGCTTGGCCGATTGCTTTTGCTTCTCAGTCAACTCAGTCTTGCCCATCTACAACACCCATCCCTCACAGCCGGTTGCGACCCGGCCGTTGTTATGCGTTGTGATCAGGTGGGCCGGTATCGGGCACACAGAATCCGCCGCGGCAGGTGCCCATCGGCGGACCCATCGTGTGGCCTGGGAAGCGCCAGCCGTATTCGCTTCATGCCTGGCCAATGAGACCGGGCCGGCTCCCCGGTATCGACCCTGATCCGTGCCTCCTCCACACTACAAGACGCCCACGCCGAGTGTGAGCGTCGCCCGCCAAAGCTTGCTTATTATAGCACAGTTATGTATCTATGTCAAGAGTTGTGCGGCAGTCCTGCATTGTTGGCCATCCTGCGGCACCTAACGCTGCATCTCCGGCGCGGATTGCGGCCTATGTGCACAGCTGCCGCAGGCTGCTGCCCGTCACAACCCTCCCCCGTCGGGGCAACGAGATGGCTCCTGACGGTCCCCAGGCGGCACGTACCGTGCCCCGAGGCGGCGCACGCCCGGCCCGGCGGAGTCTCTACACATCAGATTATCTTGGGACGCAGCAAGGTGCGTACCAGAGGCGGCCCGGGGGGCGCCGCTGCCCAAGGTGCATCCGAAGGTACGCCGTGAGGTCAGCAGCGGGCGTTGCCCCCTCACGAGGCGGATACCGGATCAGAGGTCAGCTTGCCGGCCTGCCAGGAAGGCTGCTTGGTTGATTTCGAGGGTGCGTGCCGGGACTCGCTCGGCAATGGCGGCGAGCCAGCATTCCAGAGGTACCTCCACGAAACGCGAGAGTGCGCCCAGCAGCACGACGTTGTTGGCCCGGACCTCTCCGAGGCGCTCCGCAATGGGGACGGCGGGCACAAAGTGCACGCTGGTGGAGACGGCTGCCAGGGCAGCGCGCACCTCCTCATCGCTCGGGTAACGGTCGTTGCCAGCGCTAACCGATATCGGCGGGATGGCGCGATCGTTGACGATGATGACTGCGCCGGGCCGCAGGAGCCCGGCAAAGCGCACCGCCTCGAGCTTCTCGAAGGCTACCATGTAGCCGACCTCGCCACGGCCGATGAGAGGCGAGAACACCTTCTCGCCCCAGCGCACGTGGCTGGTCACACTGCCGCCCCGCTGGGCCATGCCGTGCACTTCGGACTTTTTCACGTCAAAGCCGGCTCGCATCCCCGTCGCTGCGAGCACATCGCTGGCCAGAAGCGTACCCTGGCCCCCTACGCCGACAAGCAAAAAGTCATACCCGGACACCCCAGTCCTCCCTCAGCCCTGAGCCTAGTGGTGCCTGTCCTTCCGGGGGATGGCCCCTCGGGCGCAGACCTGCGAGCACACCGCACACCCTGTACAGAGGAGCGAGTCGATTCGGACGCGTGGTCGCCCTGTGGCCTGGTCGATCGAATCGCTCCGGACCAGTGCGGGGCAGCCGAGCTGGAGGCACAGGCCGCAGCCGTTGCAGCGCCCGGCGTCGACGGATAGGGGCTGCCACGTGCGGCGCACTGCCGGTAGCAGGGCACACTCCCTCCGGGCGATGACGACCGCCGGGCCCTCGGCGCTCAGGGCGGCACGGACTGCCCGCTCGACAGCGGCCAGATCATAGCTGTCTACGCACTCGACGTGCTGTACACCGAGGCTGCGTGCAACAGCGGAGAGGTCAACGCGGGCTCTTTCCTCCCCCCGTAGTGTGCGCCCTGTGCCGGGGTGGTCCTGATGCCCCGTCATTGCAGTCGTGCAGTTGTCGAGGATGATGACCGGTGCCCGGGCCTGGTTGTAGGCCAGGTTAATAAGCGCAGGGAGGCCGGTGTGCAGGAACGTCGAGTCGCCAATGACGGCCACCCGCCTCTGAGGGGAGCCAGCCTGCGCGATGCCGTGCGCAACGCCAATGCTGGCGCCCATGCACCCACAAGTATGGACCGCAGCCTGGGGCGGCAGGTAGGCCAGGGTGTAGCAGCCGATGTCGCCGGCGACCAGGAGCCTGAGCTTGCGAAGCACGTGGAACACGGCGCGGTGTGGGCAGCCGGCGCAGAGTATGGGCGGCCTGGCAGGCAGGGGCGGGCTGGGGATCTCGACCGCAGGTGGCCTCTCGCTCTCGGCGAGTAGGCCGGCACGGATGGCGCACTCCCGGACGGTCGAGGGATCGAGCTCTCCACAGATGGGAAAGACCTCCTTGCCCAACACCGGGAGGCCAAGGAGGCGTATCTCCTCCTCGAGAAACGGGTCCAGCTCCTCAAGAACAAGCAGCCTCTGCACACCGTTGGCAAAGCGGCGCACGAGGTCCTTGGGGAGGGGATAGGTCATGCCGAGGCGCAGGATGGAGGCCTGTGGAAAGACCTCGCGGGCGTACTGGTAGGCCACGCCGTTGCAGACGATACCGAGCGAGCGGTCGCGCCACTCTACTCGGTTGCAGGGAAAGGACTCTGCCCACCGGGCGAGGCGTGCGATGCGCTCCTCGATCACGGGGTGCCGGCGGCGCGCGTTGGCTGGCACCATGACGTACTTGGAGGCGTCGATGCGATAGTCTGGCACCGCTGCCGGCGGCTGCCGCTCGCCCAGCTCGACGAGGGTACTGGAGTGGGCTATGCGGGTAGTGGTGCGGAGGAGGACCGGGGTGTCGAACTCTTCGCTCAGGGCGAGGGCAATCCCCACCAGGTCCTTGGCCTCCTGGCTGTCGGACGGCTCGAGACAGGGGACGCGAGCGAACTTGCAGTAGAGACGGTTATCCTGCTCGTTCTGCGAGCTGTGCATGCCGGGGTCATCGGCGGAGACGATGACCAGCCCCCCCTCGACGCCGGTCATGGATGCTGCGAAGAACGAGTCGGCGGCGACGTTCAGGCCGACATGCTTCATCACCGCCATGGCCCGGGCGCCTGCGTAGGCGGCACCGACGGCCACATCGAGGGCGACCTTCTCATTGGGCGCCCACTCGGCGATCACCCCGTCGTACTGTGCCAGTGCTTCGAGGATCTCGGTGCTGGGAGTGCCCGGATAGCCGGAAGCCACGCGCACGCCGGCTTCCCAGGCACCCCGTGCGATGGCCTCATTGCCTGCCAGCAGCACCTTCACGTGTAGTTCCCTCCCTTGGGGTTGGCGGCGGTGCCAGGGAGCCCAGTATCTCGTTCTGGATGGCGGTCATCTGTTGCCAGCCCGCCTCGTCAGAGTCGTCAAGGCCCATCAGGTGCAGCACGCCGTGGATGGTAAGCAACTGCAGCTCGCGGTCGACGGAGTGGCCGGCCTCGGCGGCCTGGATCTCGGCCCGGGAGTACGAGATGACGACGTCACCGAGGTAGCCGGAGTAGCCCTCCGGGGTCACAAAACCCTCCCCGAGAGCGCCGGAGAAGGCCAGCACATCCGTGGGGCTGTCGGTGTCCCGGAACTCCAGGTTCAGGCGGCGAATGCCCTCGTCGTCGGTGATGACGAGCACGACCTCGCCATCGCCGCGCCAGCCCTGGTGCTCGAGGGTGGCTGCGACCGCCTGCTGCAGCAGCTCCGGGTTGACGAGAGCGTCGTACTGAGGGGCCACCTGGATGTCGACCAGCAATGGCATCTGACTCACTCCTCAGCTCTTGTGTGGTTGGCCGGGCACCTCCTGCTTCTTGCGTTCCTGCTGCAGCGGGGGCTCAGTCCTGCGGCACCGGCCTGTGCTCGGGCATATGCCCGCCCTTGCCATACACCCCCTGGTACTCGGGTGGGAGGAGGGCGGCGATATGCCTCATCACGGTGTCGGCCTCCTCGAGGAGCTCAGGCGTCCGCGGCCGGCTGTCGAATCCGCGCAGCACAAAGGGCCGGCCGATGGTGACCCGTACCGTTGCCCGGCGCAGGCGCAGCAGCGCCGGGATCACCTTCTCGACGCCGGTGACGCCAACGGGCAGGATCGGCGCGCCGGAGAGGTGCGCCAGATAGGCGATGCCGCCCCGCGCGGGCTGGAGATCAAAAGTTCGGCTCCGGGTACCTTCCGGCGCCATGCCGAGCACGCCTCCTGCCTGCAAGACGGCAAGGGCCCTGCGCAGCGCCTGCCGGTCGACCTTGCCTCGAGAGACGAATATCGCTCCCGTCAGCCGCAGCAGGAAGCCCTTGAAGTGGCGCTCCCACTTGCGGGCTGCCAGGGTGGCCACCTGCCAGGGCAGGGCAGCCATAACGGCGGGCGAGTCCAGCGTGTGGATGTGGTTGACGGCTACGATCAGGGGCCCGCGCTCGGGCAGGTTCTCCCGGCCGACGACAACATAGTGTGTGCACACCCGAAAGAACAGCGCAACAACTGCACGCAAGAGGCGATAGACCAGGGACATAGGACTCCTCAAGACCAGGTTACTCCCGGAAGGTGATGCCGGCCACGGGCGTATTCTACCACGGTCTGGCTCTGGGCGGAAGTCGCAGCCGGCCTCTGGCCCGGGTCGGGAGCGGCACCTGCATGGCCGGCGGTCACCGCGCCCACTCGGCGGAGACGAGGTCTCCGCCGAACCGGCTCATGAGCTCTCTGGGCAGCGACTCCGAGTAAGCGGTGGTGGCATTTGGGAACCCGAGCTCGATCTTGCGGTCGGCCAGGCTGATGTAGAAGTAGAACTCGGCGTCTCCCGGCCTGGCTATCAGATGGCCGTAGATGGCCTTGAGCTGCTGCCGGTCGCGGGCGTCGTCGCCGCTCCGTCGGAACGTGAGGTGGAGGCGGTGCCTGCGGCCAGGGCCGGGCGATGGTCCGGCGGGGGCAGGAGGGACCTCGGTCGCGGGGGCTGCAGGTGGCGGCACGAGGGATGGGCCCTCGTCGGCCTCATCGAGCATATCCTCGTCGGGCCCGGACACGGCATCACCAGGCACGAGGGGCATGGGCGCCGAAGCGGAGGCAGGCTGGCCATCGATCGCCGGGTCGTACTCGCGCGCGGCGTCACAGATCAGCGTGGGACGCTCGTCACGGACGTCGACCTTCCCCTTGACGACCACCAGACGGTCCTCCGTCCAGAGGTCGCGGGTCTCCTCAAAGGTTCGTGGAAACACGACGACCTCAAGCGACCCACTCAGGTCCTCAATCGTGACGAAGGCCATCAGGTCGCCCTTCTTGGTCATGATGGTGTGGACCTGCGTCACCATGCCCATGAGCTGGATTCGCCGGCCCGATATCGTCTCGTCGACCTGGTTCGTCCGCGTGACGTGGGGCTGATTGACTGGCAGCAAGTGCAGGGGGCTCTGTGAGAGGTAGAGCCCCAGCAGCTCCTTCTCCCAGGCGAGCCTGTCCTTCTGGGGCACCTCGGGCATTTCCGGCAGGGCCAGCAGGCTTGCGCGACCTTCCGCGCCGGCCAGACTGCCGAACAGGCTGAGCTGCCCGGCCTCTCTCGCCGCATGCACCTCCTGAGCGGCCGAGAGCATCCGGTCGAGCGCCGCCAGCAGTTGGGCGCGGGTTCCAAGGCAGTCCATAGCCCCTGCTTTGATGAGACACTCCAGCACCCGCTTGTTGATCTGGCGGAGGTCAACCCGCTGGCAAAAGTCGTCCACGCTCTCGAAAGGTCTGGTGCCTCTGGCCTGGCAGATCAGCTCTGTCGGCCCCTCGCCGACGTTCTTGATGGCTGCGAGCCCGTAGCGGATGGCGCCGAGGGAGCCACTTGAGGCCCCCTTCGGTGCAGCCTCGATGGTAAAGTCCGGGTCGCTCCGGTTGACATCCGGCGGCAGCACCTCGATTCCCAGGCGGCGGGCCTCAGCGACGAGGCCTGCGACCTTTTCGATGTTGCCGCGTTCGACCGACAGCATCGCGGCCATATACTCGACGGGGTAGTGGGCCTTCAGGTAGGCGGTCTGGCAGGTGATCACTGCGTAGGCCGCGCTGTGTGCCTTGTTGAAGCCATAGTTGGCAAAGTACTCGATGTCGTCGAATATCTGGTCGGCCGTCTCGCGGGGAATGCCCCTCCGGGTCGCTCCCTCGACGAACTTGGCCCGCTGCTCCTGCAAGTCCTTGGCCTTCTTCTTGGCGACGGCCCGGCGCATGAGGTCCGCCTCGGAGCTCGAGTAGCCTGCGAGGTCGGTCGCGATGCGGATGATCTGCTCCTGATACACGATGATGCCGTAAGTATCCTTGAGGATCGGCTCGAGGGCGGGGTGCCGGTAGGTGACCTCCTCGCGGCCCTCCTTGCGCCGGATGTAGGTCTCGATGAACTGCATGGGGCCGGGCCGGTAGAGGGAGAGGAGGACGACAATGTCCTCAAAAGTGGTGGGGCGCAGCTCGCGCAGGGTCTTGCGCATGCCCGCGCTTTCGACCTGGAAGACGCCCGTCACCTCGCCCGAACTCAAGAGCTCGTAGATGGCCGGGTCGTCAAGAGGGATGTCCGAGGGACGCAACTCGATACCGCGCGTGCGGCGGATATGGTCGAGGGCGCGCTGCACGATGGTGAGGGTGGAGAGCCCGAGAAAGTCGATCTTGAGCATGCCAATCTGCTCGAGGGCCTCCATCGCGTACTGGGTGATGAGGCCCTCTCCGCGTGGAGCGGTCTGCAGTGGCACGTAGGCGGTGAGCGGCTGGTCACTGATGACGACGCCCGCGGCGTGGGTCGAGGCGTGTCGCGACACGCCCTCGAGCGCCCGCGCTTTGTCAATCAGGTCGCGGATATAGTCGCTCTGCTCGTAGGCCTGGCGAAGCTCTGGGGAGGATTCCATCGCGCTGGCAAAGGTCACCTTCGGACCGCCCGGGACGAGCTTGGCGATCCGGTCAACCTCGCTCAGGGGGACGCCCAGCGCTCGCCCGACGTCACGGATGGCCGCGCGCGGCGCCATGGTCCCAAAGGTAATGATCTGGGCTACCCGGTCCTGGCCGTACTTTTCCACGGCGTAGGCGATGACCTCATCGCGCCGATCGTCGGGCAGGTCGATGTCGATGTCGGGCATGGTCACCCGGCCGGGGTTGAGAAAGCGCTCAAAGATCAGCCCGCTGGAGATCGGCTCGAGGTCGGTGATGTGGAGAACGTAGGAGACCAGGCTGCCAGCTGCAGACCCGCGGATGCCAACGAGCATCCCGCGGCTACGGGCGTAGCGGACGAGGTCCCAGACGATGAGGAAATAGTCATCAAAGCCCATCTCGTGGATGACGCTCAGCTCGTGGTCGAGGCGCTGGCGCAGGGCGGGCGTGACCTCGGGATATCGGGTGGGCAGGCCTTCCTCGCAGAGCCGCCGGAGGTAGCTTTGGGCCGTCTCGCCGGTGGGGACCTGAAAGACCGGCAGATGGTATCCCTTGTGCTCCAGGCGGAAGGTGCAGAGCCCGGCGATACGGGCGGTGTTCTCGAGCGCCTCTGGGTATCCGGCAAAGAGAGTCTGCATCTCCTCCTGTGAGCGCAGGTAATAGTCGGCGCCGGGGAGGCGCAGGCGCCGCGGATCGCTCATGGTGGTGCCGGTCTGGATGCAGAGGAGCAGCTCATGGGCCGCGGCATCCTCGCGCCGGACGTAATGCACATCGTTCGTGGCGACCAGGGGGATGCTCAGGCGCCTGCCGAGGTCGGCAAGGGCCGCGTTGAGCTCGGCAGATTCGGGCAGGCCTTCGTGGACCTGTAGCTCGAGATAGAAGGCATCCGGTCCAAAGAGCTCCTGATACCAGCGAGCCCGGCGCTCCGCTTCGGCCCGCCGACCCTGGAGCAGCAGGCGAGGGATCTCGCCGGACTGGCAGGCGCTGAGGGCGACAAGCCCCTCTGCATGGGCCTCGAGAAGCTCGGCGTCGATTCGGGGCCGGTAGTAGAAGCCCTCGAGGTGTGCCCGCGTCGAGAGCTGGATCAGGTTTCGATAGCCCTGCTCGCTGCGCGCGAGCAGCACGAGATGGTACGGGTTGGTATCGAGCTTGGGGTCGCGCTGCTCACGGCCGCGGGGAGCGATGTATAGCTCGCAGCCGATGATCGGGTTGATGCCATGCTCTACAGCAGCCTTGGTGAACTCGACTGCGCCATACATGACGCCGTGATCGGTGATGGCCAGGGCGTCCATCCCCAGCTCGCGGGCACGGGCACAAAGCTGGTCGAGTCGCCCAAGCCCGTCAAGGAGCGAGTACTCGCTGTGCACGTGAAGGTGGACGAATGGCGACATCGTGCGCTCCAGGGTTCTGTGAGGGTCACTCCGTTCCAGTGGTCAACAACAGCCGGCAATGAGAAAGACCAGGGACTGGTCGTGGGGAGCCACGGCTATTATAACACATTTCGTGCCTGCCGGACTGCCGAGAGGGGCCTGTAACCTTAAATCGTCGAGGAGAGAGTCGGCGATGGAGTTTGGCCTTTTCATGTGCTCCTTCTTTATTGCTTTCTGTAGCGCTCCTGAAAGGTGGTATGGCGCCGCTTGTGCGGTTGCTGCCCCCACCCCGCGCCCCTCGCCCGAGCGGGCACGCCGTGCCCGCTCGGGCGAGGGGCCCCTCTTTAGGGGTGTCTTGGGCTCCGCTGGCGCGCCGCGGCGCGCCAGCGGAGCCCA
>DYEI01000451.1 GCA_020725765.1 Anaerolinea sp.
AGGACGCAGCGTGGCTGGAGGTCATCGCGGCGAGTTCTGGACGGTACCGCGGGTCGTGCTCCGAAACGCCAAAGTCGAGCCCGTAGAGAAAGGGCCCTCGAGTCTGGCCTGTTCTCGGTTGTGGCAGACTGCGCCCCATGGTGCGGCCCAGGAAGGGCCTGGACCCGGAAGGCGCTGTGCGTTCTCCTTACTACACGTAGGGGCTGTTCGAAAAGGCCAAACGCAAGGGCGCCGGGGATGGGGTTCTGCCGACAGCGCAGATGAGTCTGCCCCCAGGGTCAACTCCACCCTCATCTGGCCGCTCTTGTCAAAGCGGGCCTTTACATCTATAATCCCCGCACAGCACCCGGCCCCGTCCTCTCCCACATACCCATCTCTGAACCAGCCCAGAGGCAGAACGTGGCTTGCTGTCCGTTAGTCGTTGCCCACGCCTAGCTAAGGAGAAAAGGCCAAGTATGGACCCCTCCCAGGCTGCCCAGATGATTGCCTGGCTCGATGAGGAGCAGCGCCGGACCAAGGCCGAGCTTGCGGACCTGCATGACCTTCTGCAGAAGCAGGCGATCGAGCTCGCCGATCAGCGCAAGCGCTATGAGGACCTGCAGGGACGCCTGACCAGGCTGCAGGCGGACGTCAGCCGGATGACGCAGGTTGACCAGGCGATCCAGCAGCTCAAGACCGAGCTGGCCTCCGTTGTACAGGACGTGCGCGAAGAGCTCCGGCGGCACGACCAGCAGGCACTGCAGGCGCGGCAGGTGGAGCGTGAGGCGGAGATCAAGGCGCAGCTTGAGCTGGCCAAGCGGGTCGAGGTGCTCTCAACCCTCGACGACAGGGTGACCGTCCACGCGACCGAGCTGCAGCGCCAGAATGAGCTGATGAGCGCGCTGCGTCAGCGCATCGAGGCTATGGAGAAAGAGCTGATCCGACGGGCCGATCAGCAGCGACTGGACGCCGAGGAGCACAAGCGCGAGCTGGGCCGCATGGATAGCCTGCAGCAGGCCGTCGATAGCATTCGCTCCCAGATCGAGTCCTATGCGGCACGCTTCCAGTACCTTGAGCGGTGGGCACAGGGCAGCGCCGAGCGGACGGCACAGCTCCAGGCATTCCGGGCCGACATGCAGCGGGTTCAGAATGAGCTGCTGGAGGGCCAGCGCCGCAGCGAGCAGCGTGTCGAGCGACAGATCCGGGAGTGGGCGACGATCACCGAAAGCATCACGCGGGACCAGGATACCTGGGCCAACCAGCTTCGCATCTTTGCCGAACAGCACGAGCGCACCAAAAAGTCGCTGGCTGCAATCCAGGACCTGGCCAAAGAGCTGAGGGTGGCCCAGGAGGAGGCACGACAGGCGCTCGAGCTGGCGAGCGAGAAGCAGCGCCGGGAGCTGCGCGAGTGGCAGGGCGAGAACGAGAAGCGCTGGACCCGCTATCTGGCCCAGTGGGAGTATCGCTGGAACGAGCAGCGCAAGACCGATGAGGCGATCACGGCGCGGATTGAGGACCTGGAGGCGGCCAGGACGCTGATTCAGCAGGAGCTGGACGCTCTCCGCAGGGCCCTCGCCGAGGAAGCCGCCGCGGCGCGCGCCGTTAGCCTGGACCTGTGGCGGTTTGAGCTGGAGTACCTGCAGCGACAGCTGGATCTCGTGAAGGCGACGGCCGACAAGGCCCAGACTCAGATGAAGCCACTGGACACGCCCAGGGGGCGCCCGGGGGCTCCGTCGGGAGACTAATGTGACCCACATATTGATTGCGGGTTGCGGGCCGCACGGTGGCA
>DYEI01000452.1 GCA_020725765.1 Anaerolinea sp.
CCGAAGGCGCCTCTAGCGCGCGAAGCGCGCGCAACGCGACTTCAGTCGCCAGCCTCGTCAGAGCGCGGGTGGCGCCGAGCACTCCCACAAGCCCGCATTGTGCCAACACAAGATAGAACCGATCCCGCCCGGCCCTTTCCCCTCTCACAACCTTGACACTCTCCCCATTCTCTGCTAGAATCGTAAATAGACGCCAGCAAAGCACAGCAAAGGCAAGAAAGCGCAAGCGAATGACAGAGCCCCGCCCGCGCAGGCTTCTCCCCGAGGAGCGATTGGCCCGCATCGCGGCCCTGGTGGCCGAGCACCACGCCGTGTCGGTCGCCGAGCTCGCCGAGCGCTTTGACGTCTCGCCGGTGACGATCCGCGCTGACCTGGACGAGCTCGAGCGCCGCGGGCTGGTGATGCGCACGCATGGCGGGGCGGTCCGTGTGGAGCGCAACGGCCGCGAGTTCTCCTTTTTCAACCGCGAGAGGGCACAGGTAGAGGAGAAGCGGCGCATCGGCGCCGCGGCCGCTGAGATGATTGCCGATGGCGATGCCATCGCTCTCGATGCCTCCACAACCGCCCTGGAGATCGCCCGCCACATCCGCAACCGGCGCGAGCTGACGGTCATCACCAGCTCGCTGATGGTCGCCCTGCACCTGATCGACTCGCCCGGGATCACCGTGGTCATGCCAGGCGGCGTGCTCGACCTGAACACGATCTCCCTCGTCGGGGGGCTGGGCACCGAGACCCTCGCAAGGTGTAACGCCGGCAAGGGGTTCTTCGGGGTGCGCGGCCTCACCCTCGACGGCCTGACCGACGTCAGCTCATACGAGGTGGAGCTCAAGCGGGCGCTGATCGGCTCCTCCCGGGAGGTGAACGTCGTCGCCGACTCGAGCAAGTGGGGGCGGGTGGCGCTGGTATCGCTGGTGCCGTGGAGCGCCGTGCACCGGGTCATCACCGACCGGGCGGCGCCTGAGGATATGGTCGCTGCGCTGCGCGAGCGGGGGATCGAGGTCCTGCTCGTTTAGAGGCGCCGCTATCACGGGGCGGGCCGGGTCCGGCCTCCCTGGATAGCCTGAGAGCGTTGCCGCGTACCGCACCTCTCCTTGAGGTCCGGCCGGGCGGCATGGGAGGTGTACCGATGGGCGATGACAGGCTCGAACGCTACCGTCGTGGCAGTGGCCCGCTGCCCACAACGCACAAGGTATGGCCCCTTTACGGCGCAGGTTTCGAGAACCTTGGCGTTGGGGGGCAACCGATCGAGGCTCCACTCCCGGCCTTTGGCCCCGATGAGATTCTGGTGCGGCACGATGCGGTAGGCCTGTGCTTCTCCGACCTCAAGGTGATCAAGGCCGGGCAGAGCCACCCCCGCATCTACGAGGACATGCGCACCAAACCCGTCATCCTCGGCCATGAGATTGCGCTGACTGTGGTCGGCGTTGGCGAGAACCGGCGGCATGCCTTCCACGTGGGCGACCGGTTCGTGGTGCAGGCCGATGTGATCTACAAGGGGCGGGGGCTCGCCGTCGGCTATGCGCTCCCCGGCGGCCTGCAGCAGTACAACGTCATGGGCAAGGAGATCCTCGACGGCGACGAAGGCTGCTACCTCCTGCCGCTCTCGCCGGAGCGGGGATACGCCGAAGCGGCCCTCTCCGAGCCGTGGGCCTGTGTCGAGGCGGCCTATGCCATCCGCTACCGCCGCGCCCCGAAGGAGGGCGGGGCGACGCTGATCCTGGGTGCCCCATCTGCCGGCCGCTACCGCCTGACGGAGCTCTTCGCCGCCGGCTATCCGCGGGTCCTCGCGCTGAGCGGCGTGCCCGCCGATCTTGCGGCCGCGCTCCGCGACGAGGCGGCCGTGCACGGCACGAGGGTGATCGAGAGCGAGGCCTCGGGGTCCGAGGAGCCTGGGCGGGTGGCAGCGGCCGCAGGTGTATCGGCCTTTGACGACGTGATCCTCCTCGGGCCGCACCGGGCGGCGATGGTCGCGGCCGCCATGGGGCTTGTGGCCATGGGCGGTGCTCTGATCGTGGCCTCGGTCGAGCCGCTGCCCGAGCCGGTGCCGGTCGATGTCGGGCGGCTGCACTATGATCGGATTCTCCTCGGAGGGACGGCCTCGCCCGACCCCTCGGCGGCCTATGCGGCCTTTGACATCGAGCTGCGCCCCGGAAGCGTGATGTGGGCCATCGGGGCGGCGGGGCCCATGGGGCAGATGCACGTCCAGCGCGCCCTGCAGATGGGGCCGCAGGGGCCACGCCGGGTGATCGCCTCCGATCTGCTCGCCGATCGGCTGGCCATTGTCGAGCGCAAGTTCGGGGCGCTGGCGCGCCGGAGCGGCGTCGATCTGGTGTGCCTGGCCGAGCCGCAGTTCAGCCCCGAGGCCTTCCGCGAGAGGATCCTCGAACTGACCGACGGCCGTGGCGCAGACTGCATCGTGGTGCTGGCGCCCGTGGCCGAGGTCGTGGCCCGGGCCTACGGGTACCTGGCGCCACGAGGCGTGCTCAACGTCTTTGCCGGGTTGAACCGGGGCACCCTGGCGACCCTCGACCTGAACGCGGTTCGCGACGAGCGGCAGCTCCGCATCGTCGGCTCGAGCGGGTCGGCCATTGCGGACCTGCGCCGGGTGCTGGAGAAGGCGGAGCAGGGGCTGCTCTCGCCGGGGCAGGCTCTCACGGCCGTCTGCGGCCTCGAGGCAGCGCGGGAGGGCCTCGAGGGTATGGCGGCCCAGCTTTTCCCCGGGAAGGTCGTTGTCTATCCGCAGGCCGTCAACCTCCCCCTGACCCGGCTGGAGGAAATGCCCGCAGCCATGCCGGAGGTCGCGGCCAGGCTGGCGGAGGGACCGGTCTGGACCAACGAGGCAGAGGAGGCGCTGCTGCGCGCCTATGTGGCCTTGTAGCGTACAGGCAAGCGCGGAGGATCGCCCCATGGAGCAACACCTCAAGGATTGGCGCACTATTGTGACCGGGGCCGCGCAGGGCCTCGGCGAGGCCATCGCCTGGCGGCTGGCGCGGGAGGGCGCCTTTGTCACGGTCGCCGACCTGCAGGCCGAAAGGGCCGCCGAGGTCGCGCGGGCCATCGAGGCCAAGCAGGGAGCCGGCCGCGCCCTCGCCGTACGGGTCGATGTGACGCGCACGGAGGACGCCGAGGCCATGGTCGACGCAACCGTCAGGGCCTTTGGCGGGCTGGACCTCATCGTGTGCAATGCCGGCATACTGATCTCCGGCGACATTCTCGAGTTCGATCCGGCCGCCTGGCGCAAGGTCATCGACGTGAACCTGTACGGCTACTTCCTCTGCGCCCGTGCGGCTGCCCGGGTGATGATCCCGCAGAAGCGGGGCGTTATCCTGCAGATCAACTCCAAGTCCGGCAAGCGGGGGAGCTTTCGCAACTCGGCCTATGCGGCGAGCAAGTTTGGTGGCATCGGCCTGACGCAGAGCCTGGCGCTGGAGCTGGCCCCCTACGGCATCCGCGTGAACGCCATCTGCCCGGGGAACCTGCTCGACTCCCCGCTGTGGGTCGATTCGCTCTACGCCCAGTATGCCAGGCGCTGGGGGATCAGCGTGGAGCAGGTGCGGGCCAAGTACGAGTCGCAGGTGCCACTCGGGCGGGGCTGCACCTACGACGATGTGACCAACGTGGTCGTCTTTCTCGCCTCCGATCAGGCCGCCTACATGACGGGGCAGGCCATCAATGTGACCGGCGGGCAGGTGATGGACTAGCATGGGCGGAACCGGGCAGCGCGCCCTGGTCTTTGGCGCGGGAAACGTTGGGCGGGGCTTTCTCGGGCAGCTCTTCAGCGAGTCGGGCTATGAGGTCGTCTTTGTCGACATCGACCGGCCCCTCCTCGAGGCGCTGAACGCGCGCCGCGGCTACCGCCTGCGCCTGGTGGATAACGCCGGGGCGATGGAGCTGTGGATCGGCCCGGTGCGGGCGCTCCATGCTGACGACAGCGAGGGCGTGGCCGAGGCGGTCGCCGGGGCCGACCTGATGGCCACCTCGGCGGGCGTGCGCGCCCTGCCTTCGGTGGCACGGACCGTTGCGGCAGGCCTGGCGCGGCGCCTGGCGCAGCCCGATAGCCCGCCGCTGAATATCATCATCTGCGAGAACCTGAAGGACGCCGCCCGGCACTTCCGCGACCTGGTGACGGCAGAGCTCCCAGCCGCTCTGCACGGACGGCTCTCGGAGCGCGTGGGCTTTGTGGACACGGTGATCGGCCGCATGGTGCCGCTGCTCACGCCCGAGCAGCGCGCCGCGGACCCGGCCTTTATCATGGCCGAGCCCTACAAGGAGCTGCCGGTCGACCGGGCGGGCCTGGTCGGAGAGGTGCCCACGGTCGTCGGCCTGGAGGCCTGCGACCACTTCCCGGCCTATGTAGCGCGCAAGCTGTACATCCACAACGGCGGCCATGCCGTGCTGGCGTACCTGGGCTACCTGCGAGGCCATGTCTACGGCTATCAGGCCCTGGAGGACCCGGCCGTCGAGCGCCTGCTCCTCGCGGCCTGGCGCGAGGCGGAGGCAGGGGTGGCTGCGGCCTACCGCGTGCCACCGGAGTGGCTGGAAGCGCACGCCGCGGACCTGCGCCGCCGCTTTGCCAACCGGGCCCTCAGCGACACCATCATCCGCCTGGCTCGCGACCCCTTGCGCAAGCTGGCGCCGGAGGACCGCCTCGTTGGTGCAGCGCGGCTGGCAGAGCGCGCCGGGCTTGCGCCCGACGCCCTGGCCTGGGCCATTGCCGCGGCCTACCGCTTCGACAGTCCCGAGGACCCTATCGCCGCCGAGTTGCAGGCGCGCATTGCGTCGCTCGGCCTGGCCGGGGCGTTGGAGGCGGTGTCGCAGATTCGGCCCGGGGAACCGCTTGGGCAGAGAGTGCTCGACCATCATGCGCGCCTCGGCAGAGGAGAGTGGCCATGATCGTTGCCGTAGACCTCAACCCCTCCCTGGATCGCACCCTGACGGTCGGCCGGCTCGAGCCGGGAGCCGTCAACCGGGCCCAGTCGGTGCGGCTGGATGCGGGCGGCAAGGGGCTGAACGTGGCGCGAGCCCTCAGCGCCTGGGGGCTCCCCGTGCGCGCCCTGGCGCTGGTGGGCGGCGGGACCGGTGCCACGCTCCTGCGCCTGCTGGAGGAGGCCCAGGTTCCCTGCGAGGCGGTTCAGATCGAGGGGGAGACGCGCAGCAACATCACCCTCATCGACTCCGCCGCCGGCACCTACATCAAGGTCAACGAGCCCGGGCCGGTGGTCATGCTCGAGGAGCTGGATGCCCTCGAGGAGCGCATCACGGCGCGGGTGGAGAAGGACGACCTGTGGATCTTTTCCGGGCGCCTTCCCATCGGGGCACCACTGGACACCTACGCCCGCCTCATCCACCTCGTGCAGTCGCGCGGCGCACGGGCGCTCCTCGATACCAGCGGCCGCCCCCTCGTGCTGGGTGCGGCAGCACGGCCCTTCCTCCTCAAGCCGAACCGGGAGGAGGCACAGGACCTGACCGGCCGCCCGGTCGAGAGCGAGGCGGATGCGGTGTGCCTGATCAAGGAGCTTTGGGCACGGGGGATCGAGGTGGTGACCCTCACGCGCGGCGCTGAGGGCGCCCTTGTGGGGTCTGAGGGCACCATTGTGGCGGCGACGCCTCCCGAGGTTGAGGTTGCCGGCCCGGTTGGCTCGGGCGACGCCCTCATGGCGGCACTGGCCTGGGCGATCTCGGAGGGCCTGCCACTCCCAGAGATGGCGCGCCTGGCGGTTGCCGCCGGGACGGCGACAGCACAGGTCGAAGGCACCGGCATCGCCTTGCTGACGCAGGTGCGCGATCTGGCGCGTCGCGTGCAGGTCCGCGTGCTCTAGCGCCAGTGCATGCACTCAGAGGCTACGATGGGTTCAGGAGGGAAGCATAGCGTGGCTGCGGGGCGGGAAGAGAAGCGGTTCGACGTTCTCTGTCTGGGTATCATGGTTGCCGATGTGGTGGCACTGCCAGTCAGCGGCCTGCCGCCCAAGGGAACCCTGGCGACCGTGGAGCGCATGGAGCTGCACACAGGCGGCTGTGCCGTCAACACCGGCATCTCCCTGGCCAGGCTCGGCCTGCGGACGGCCGTCATGGGCAAGGTCGGGAGCGATGGGTTTGGCGACTATGTCCTCAGCGTCCTGCGGAGCCACGGGATCGACGTGCGGGGGGTGGTCCGCGACCCGGTGAATAACACCTCGGGCACGATGGTCATGGTCGACCGGGACGGTGAGCGCACGTTCATCCATTATGTCGGCGCCAATGGGGCGCTGCGCGAGGCGGATATCGATTTCGACCTCGTGCGACAGGCGGGGATCCTCCACATTGCCGGGCACAATCTGATGCCCGGCTTCGATGGAGAGGTGGCGGCGCGCGTGCTGGAGCGGGCGCATGCCGAGGGTGTGGTGACGTCGCTGGACACGGCGTGGGACTTTACGGGGCGCTGGCTCAAGCTGATCGAGCCCTGCCTGAGGCACCTCGACCTCTTTGTGCCCTCTATCGAGGAAGCGCGCCAGATCGCCGGCCGTGAGGAGCCCGCCGACGTGGCCGAGTTCTTCCTGGACTATGGCATCCGCATTGTGGCCCTCAAGATGGGCAGCCAGGGCTGCTACGTCCGGACGCGGGATGAGGAGATCCGGCTGCCCGTCTATCCGGTGAAGGCGGTCGACGCGACCGGTGCCGGCGACGCTTTTGCCGGAGGGTTCCTCGCCGGCGTGGCGCTCGGCTGGGAGCTCGAGCGCACCGCCCGCCTGGCGAACGCCGTCGGGGCGCTCTGCGTCACCGCCGTGGGCGCGACCGCCGGCGTCCGCTCCCTGGAGGAGACCATACAGTTCATGGGGCAGTACTCGTAGGGGCAGGCGGCTTTGCACCGGCAAGCGCGTGGCTGGCTGAACGAGCAACCAAAGGACGGTACAATCATGGAAGACCTGGCTGCAATCATGGAGCGGCAGGGCCTGACCAAGGAAGACCTGCTCACCATGCTACGGCAGATGGCAGAGATCCGCGCCTTCGAGGAGACGGTCTACGACCTCCTCGGCCGGAACGTCATCAAGGGCGCCTCGCACCTGTATGCGGGGGAGGAAGCCGTCGCCGTCGGCGCCATCGCGGCAATCCGCGAGGACGACATCATCACCAGCACCCACCGCGGCCATGGCCACTGCCACGCCCATGGGGATAAGCACGCTCCAACCCCCGAGGCGAAGCAGGAGCACCTCAACAAGATGATGGCCGAGCTGTGCGGCCGGGCGACGGGGTACTGCAAGGGCCGGGGCGGCTCCATGCACATTGCGGACGTGGCCAACGGCAACCTCGGCGCCACCGGCATCGTGGGCGGGAACATCCCCGTGGCGACCGGGGCCGGCCTCGCCATCTCCATGCGCAAGACCGACCAGGTCGCCCTCTGTTTCTTCGGCGATGGCGCCTCGCAGACCGGCAACTTTCACGAGTCCCTGAACATGGCCGCCCTGTGGAAGCTGCCGGTCGTCTATGTGGTCGAGAACAACCTGTACGGCATGTCGGTGCCCTTTGACAAGGCGAGCTGCGTGCCCAACGTGGCCGATCGCGCCGTCGCCTATGGCATGCCCGGCGAGGTCGTGGATGGCATGGACGTCCTCGCCGTGCATGAGGCGGTGTCGCGCGCAGTTGCGCGCGCTCGCCGCGGCGAGGGCCCCTCGCTCATCGAGTGCAAGACCTACCGCTGGTACGGCCACTCCCGCTCCGACCCGCGCGTCTACCGCACCAGGGAGGAGGAAAAGGCCTGGCGCGAGCGCGACCCCATCCCCCGCCTCGCCAGGCGGATGGTCGAGACGGGCGTGGCCACCCAGGAGGAGGTCGATGCAGTCCTCGCCAAGGCCCAGGAGGCCATCGCCAGGGCCACCGAGTTCGCCCTCAGCTCGCCCATGCCTCCGGCATCCGAAGTGGCACAGGACGTGTACGCCCCCGATTTCTGGACGCCCGAGATGGTCGAGGCCGAGCGCGCACTGCGCAGGCGAGTCCGCGAGGACAAGACCATGCGCCAGATTCCCTACTGGCAGGCCATCGTCGAGGCCCTGCGGGAGGAGATGAAGCGCGACCCGGCCGTCTTTGTGATGGGTGAAGACGTCGGCCTCTACGGCGGCGCCTACGGCGCCACCCGCGGCCTGTTCGACGAGTTCGGCGCCGAGCGCGTGCGCGATACTCCCATCTCCGAGGCGACGATCGCCGGCGCCGCCGTCGGCGCGGCGATGACCGGCCTGCGCCCCGTCGCCGAGATCATGTACGTGGACTTTACGCCGCTGGCCATGGATCAGATCGCCAATCAGGGCGCGAAGAACCGCTACATGTTCGGCGGCAAGACCCGCGTGCCCATGGTCATCCGCACCGAGGGCGGCACGGGCCGCTGCATCGCAGCGCACCACTCGCAGAGCCTCGAGGCGCTGTGGGTGCACTTCCCGGGCATCTACGTGGTCATGCCCAGCACCCCCTACGACGCCAAGGGCCTGCTCAAAGCCTCCATTCGGGATGATAATCCGGTGATGTTCATCGAGCACAAGATGCTCTATGGCGTGACGGGGCCCGTGCCGGAGGAGGAGTACGTCATCCCGTTGGGCATCGCCGACATCAAGCGGGAGGGGAAGGACGTCACCGTCGTCACCTACTCGCGCATGGTCTACCGGGCCCTCGAGGCTGCCGAAAAGCTGGCCGGGGAGGGCATCTCGGTGGAGGTCATCGATCTGAGGACCCTCAAACCGCTGGACCTCGAGACCATCGTGACCTCGGTGAAAAAGACCGGGCGGCTGGTGGGCGTGACCGAGGCTTACCGCACTGGCAGCTTCCTCGGTGAGATCTTTGCCCTGGTCAACGAGGAGGCCTTTGACTATCTCGATGCTCCAATGGTCCGCGTGGCCGCTGAGGACGTTCCGGTACCCATGAGCGAGACGCTCGAGGCCGCGGCCGTGCCCAGCACCCAGTCGGTCATCGAGGGCATCCGCAAGGCGCTGCGAGGGAGGTGAGCGCAGCCATGATCACCGAGGTGATCCTGCCCCAGCTCGGGGAGACGATGAACGAGGGCACGATCGTCCAGTGGCTGGTCAAGGAGGGGGATACCGTCAACAAGGGCGATGTGCTCTTCCAGCTCGAGTCCGACAAGGCGGTGCTGGATGCCGAGGCACCGGCCAGGGGCACCGTGCTCAAGATCCTCCATCCCAAGGGCAGCAAGGTGCCAGTGCTCACGGTGGTCGCCCTCATCGGCGAGCCGGGGGATGATATCACCCCCTATCTCTCTGGCGTGGCTGCGGCAGCGGCCGCCCCGGCAGCCCCTGAGCCCCCGGCAGCCGTGGCCGAGGCTCCGGCTGAGGTCGCCGCACAGGGAGGCCGCCTCTTCGCCTCTCCGAGGGCGCGGCGGGTAGCGCGGGAGAGGGGCATCGACCTGAGGACGGTGAGGGGATCCGGGCCCGGCGGGCGGATTGTCGAGGCCGACGTGCTGGCCGCCGCAGCGCTCGAGCCGCGGGCCACGCCCCTCGCCCGCAAGGTGGCCGAGGAGGCGGGCGTGGCGCTTACGGAGGTGGCCGGGACCGGCCCGGGCGGCCGCGTGGTCCGTGCCGACGTGGAGCAGCGGGTCCGGCCTGCTGCGCCGACCCCCGCGGCAGTGCCCGCCGCAGCTCCCGCACCTGCTGGGGAGATGGTGCCGCTGGCCGGGGTGCGGGCGCGCATCGCCGAGCGCATGAGCCGCAGCGCGCAGGAGACGGCGCGTGTGACGCTCACGACGGAGGTCGATGCGACCCGCCTCGTCGAGGCCCGGACACAGCTCAAGGACGCACTGAGCGACACCCTGGGCTTTGCCATCGGCTACAACGACCTGCTGATCGCCATCTGTGCACGCGCCCTGCGCGAGCACCCCAACGTCAACTGCCGCCTCGAGGGCGATCAGATTCGGCTGCTGGACGAGGTGCACATCGGCCTCGCGGTCGATACCGACCGGGGGCTGCTGGTGCCGGTCGTGCGCAACGCGGACCGGCTGCGGGTGGTCGAGATCGCGCAGCGCCTGCGAGAGCTGGTCGCACGCGCCCGGGAGGGGAAGAGCGGACCGGACGAGCTCACCGGCGGGACGTTCACCATCACCAACCTGGGCATGTACGGCGTCGACGCCTTCACGCCCATCATCAACCTGCCGGAGTGTGCGATCCTGGGGGTCGGGCGCATCCGGCCGGAGCCGGCAGTGCTCGGTGGGCAGATTGCCATCCGCCAGCGCCTGTGGCTGAGCCTGACCTTCGATCACCGCCTGGTCGATGGGGCGCCAGCGGCGCGGTTCCTGCAGCGCATTGCCACCCTCGTGGAGGAGCCGTACCTGCTGCTGGCGTAGGAGCGTCAGCAGCCGCCGGGGTCACAGTAGAGGTCGTAGCAGCCGTAGAGGTCGCAACAGCGGTAGCACCACTCGTGACGGGTCGCGTCCCACACGCAGGTGCAATAGGTCTGGGGGCAGACGTCACCGTGCGCGGGGGCCGGCCAGGCCGCCGGGCCCGCCATCGCCATCGTGGCCAGAGCGAGCACGGCCCCGGCCCGCGCCAGCCTGCGACGGAGGATCATCCCAGGCCTCCTCTCCTGGAGCCGCCAGCACGGGCGACCCTACTCGAACAGCGATTCCGCTATCGACAGGGCCTCGGCCCGTGTGCAGTCGTATCCAATGGAGATGACCAGGTCGCCATCCTGAATCAGGATGGTTCCCCTGGACGCCGTCCGCGACCAGAACCCCGTCATGCCCCATGACCCGGTCACGAGCAGGGCAGGCCGGTCTGCAATCTTGATGCGCTCCGCGCTCTCGGGGCCGATGGTGACCGAAAAAGCCCCCTCTTCAGTCGCTGGATACTCCTGGATCGAGAGGGCCGTCCCCCGCCGGGCCTCGGGTCCGCCTGCCAGATCGCTATCGGCGAACTCGTAGTACAGGTGCAACCGAAGCACCTCTCCGTCCTCCACCACGCAGGCCCGGCTGAACCTGATGGACGGCGGCAGCGCCGTGGGCACCCGCACCCGGAAGCTTACCGCACGCTGCGCCTCCTCAAGGGCGTGGAAGCAGTGCACGTCCTCGGCGGGGGGCGTCGCGGGGACAGCAACGCGGCGCTCTTGCTCCACACGCACACCCAGAGTCGCGGCGATGTCCCGCAGGCTCGCCTGCACCTTGCCCCGCAAGGGCGAAGGAATCGCCACGCCGATGAGGAGGACGATAGCCACGGCGAACGCGATTGCGGCGCGCCGGAGGCATGGCATGGGAACAAGGCGCATCGGCTCCCAGGCGGACGGCCTGGGTGCGTGCTCCCGGGCCTTCAACTCGCTCTCGAGGCGCCGCCGGAGCATCTGCATGAACGCCGGATTGATGTCCGGGCACTCAGCGTGCAGCCGCAGGCCAAGGTCAAAGAGCTCGCTGACCTCGGAAGGGATCCGTCTCCGCTCCCGCCGGATCACAGTGTCGAAGAGGTCCGCAAGGATTTGCCAGCTATCGCGCACTGCCTCTCCCTCCAAGCTGGTCGCGCAGGCGCAACAGCGCGCGGTAGAGGAGCATGCCCACCTGCGCCTCCGTCCGGCCCATGATCTCGGCGATCTCCACGTTGCTCAGCCCTGCGCCGAACTTGAGGGCCAGAGCCTCCCGCGCCGGAACTGCCAGCTCGCCCACCGCCTGCCACAGGTCGATCCTCTCTTCGAGCGGCGGAGCAGAGCGCTGTGTGCCCTGCAGGCCGAGGCGCGCCTCGGCCTCGACACGCTGGACCTGGCTCTGCGCCCTGCGATGCCGCGCAAGCACGTTTCGGGCGATGCCAAAGAGCCAGGCACCTACGGACCCACGCTCGGGACGGTACGTGTCTAATGAGCGCAGAGCGCCCAGAAAGGTCTCTGATACGAGGTCCTCGCTCTCCGCCTGCGAGCCGACATGAAACCAGAAGTAGCGATAGAGGGATGGAGCCGCGTCCAGATATAGCGCAGCGAACTGTTGGGGCGACAGCCCAACCCCTTGCTGGATGGGTTTCCCCCCCTCTGCCTCCGCGCGCTGTGCAGAGCGCTCGCCGCCCTCCCCTGCAGCGCCTCCGTCCGAGGCCGGGGTCACCCGAGGCCGCGGTAACGCCATTGTACCTTTCTGCCCGCTATGAATTGCCTGGATGGGGATGATTCATTGCAGCCGGAAGGTTACAGGTCGGTAGAAAAATGGTTACAGCTCTGCGCCACATGCGGGCTATGCCATCTGCCGGTGGACCTCAACGACATCCCGGATGCTCTCGATCTTGCTCATGATCTCGCTCAACTGTCCGATGCTCGAGATCCCCAGCGTGGCCACGATCGTCGCCGTTTGATCGTCGTGCGTGGTGACGTTGGCGGCGCTCATGCTGATACCCGCATCGGAGACGACGGCGGCGATATCCCGCAACAGCCCCTGTCGGTCCAGCGCCTCGATGTGGATGACGACCGGGTAGACCTCGCGCGTGGGTCCCCAGCTCACCGAGATAAGCCGCTCGGTCTCCTCGATGTGCTTGAGGGTGGAGCAGTCGGCCCGGTGGATGGTGATACCCTTGCCCCGGGTGATAAAGCCGACGATACGATCACCGGGAACGGGATTGCAGCACTTGGCCAGCCTTGTCAGCAGGTCGCCTACGCCCGTGACGCGAAAGTCGGCCCGGCTCTCCCGCAGGGGGCTGATCTTGAGGTCCGGCTTGCGGGCTGCCGCATCGTCGATCTTGTTGGCGATCTGGATCGGGCTGATGTCGCCGTAACCTATGGCGGCCATAAAGTCCTCGACCCGGCTGTACTTGAACAGGCGGGCAATCTCCTCAAAGGACTGCTGCTCGAGCCCGAGGCGCTTCATCTCCCGCTCGAGGATCTCCCGGCCGAGGGCGATGTTCTGCTCACGCTGCTGTCGGCGGAACCACTGGCGCACCTTTTGACGGGCGCGCGCCGTGGTGATGTAGCCGAGGCTGGGGTTGAGCCAGTCCCGGCTGGGTCCACCCTTCTTCGACGTCAGGATTTCGACCTGCTCGCCCGTGCGCAGCCGATAGTCCAGCGACACGAGCCTCCCATCCACCTTGGCGCCGCGGCAGTGGTCGCCGATCTCGCTGTGGATGTAGTAGGCCAGGTCGACCGGCGTGGCGCCGGCTGGCAGGTCGACAATATCTCCCTTGGGCGTGAAGACGTAGACGCGCTCCGGGAACACGTCTGTCTTGAGCGAATCGACAAACTCCTCGGGGTCCTTCACGTCTCCGCGCCACTCGCTGACCTGTCGCAGCCAGGCGATCTTGGCCTCCAGCGAGGCGTTGCGCCGTGCGTGCTCCTTGTACCGCCAGTGCGCCGCGATGCCATACTCGGCCACCTGGTGCATGGCCGTGGTCCGGATCTGCACCTCCAGCGGCTTCCCTTCCGGCCCGACGACAGCCGTATGCAGGGACTGGTACATGTTGTCCTTGGGCATGGCGATATAGTCGTCGAACTCGCCCGGGATGGGGCGCCACATGCTGTGCACGAGGCCGAGAGCGGCGTAGCAGTCCCGCTCGGTGCTGACGATCACGCGCACGCCCCGCACGTCATAGATCTGGTCGAAGGTGCGCGCCTTCTCGTACATCTTCTGGTAGATGCTGTACAGGTGCTTGGGTCTCCCCGTGACCTGTGCCGGGATGCCCTCGGCCTCAAGGCGGGCCTTGAGCATGCTGGCGACCCGCTGGATGTAGGCATCCCGCTCCTCGCGCCGCTCCGAGAGATAGCTCGCGATCTGATAGTACGCCTCAGGGTCCAGATAGCGAAGCGAGAGGTCCTCGAGCTGCCACTTGAGCTGCCAGATACCGAGACGGTTGGCGAGGGGCGCAAAGATCTCAAGAGTCTCTCGCGCCGTACGGACCTGTCGCTCACGCGAGAGGGGTCCCAGCGTCTGCATGTTGTGGAGCCGGTCGGCCAGCTTGATGAGGATGACTCGGATGTCGTCGACGGTGGCAAGAAAGATCTTCCGCAGGTTCTCGGCCTGCTCGCGCTCAAAGGTCGTGGCTGTGTCCAGCCGGCTCTTGCGCTTGATCTTGCGCAGCTTGGTCACGCCGTCGACCAGCCGGGCGACCTCCTCCCCAAACTGGTCACGGATGTCAGCGAGGGTGACCGAGGTATCCTCCGGCACGTCATGCAGCAACGCCGCCTGTATGGCGGCGGCGTCCAGGCGGAGGTCGGTGAGGATGGCTGCTACGGCGACAGGGTGGGTGATGTAGGGCTCGCCCGAGTCACGAACTTGCCCCGCGTGTGCCGCAGCCGCGACCTCGTAGGCGCACCGTATAGCATCGGCTTCGCCGCCCTCGAATGCTGCGATTATCTCGGGCAGGGTTCGCTCAGCTTCCATGGCTGTACAATCGGCCTGTGGCCAGAAAAGTTACCATAGTATACCGCAAGCGGACGATTTCTGCAATGGCCTTGCAGCACAGGCACAGGGCGTAGTTCAGTTTTGGGGCACCTCGCACGCGGCCAGCCGTCATCAGCCCCTCCCCCGGCCCCTCCCCAGGCGGACGCCGCGGCGTCCGCCTCGGGAGGGGAGGAGGATAGAGTGGGGTGTTTTGCGGCGGCGCGCTACGCGCGCCGCCGCAAAACACCCCATAGAAAAGGGTCCCCTCCCCCCGGGGCGGCCCGCGGACCGACCCGGGGGAAGGGGCGCCGGGGGTGGGGGCCCTGCCGGCAGCGCA
>DYEI01000453.1 GCA_020725765.1 Anaerolinea sp.
CCCTCCGGCAAGGACCGAGGGACGGCGGCCAAAGCAGCCTTTCCGTCCCTGAATGGGGTACAGGAGAGAGGTCCTGTTCGGATCGGAGCAGTCCGCGCGGAGCGCACGGCCGCACGTGCCCTCACCTGACCCCAGGGGTAGCGGCCCTCGACTTCCCGTCTGCGCCTTCGGCCGCCTCAGCGACGCAGAGGATGCCGCGCCAGGCGTCCGTGCGGCGGCAGGGGCGGCCCAATCAGCGGCCTTGCGTAGGCGAGGAAGGCCTCCGTCACGCCTTCCTCGGGCCCGGCCATGAACTCGGGCGGCAGAAGGCGCTCACGGTTGGCTACCTTCTCGAGGGGCACGAGCCCCGTGCGCACGCGGTAGTCGGGGCCCGGCTCACGGATGAGGTTGACCATCTGCCCGGAATGCCCCTCGAGGACGGCACGCACGGCGGCCCGGCCAACCTCGTAGGCCTCCTCCGCATCGACGGGCGAGATGAGCGCCGTCGAGGCGCGCTGCATCGTGTCGGGCTTCTCAAAGCGGGCCTTGAGGCCGGTAGCCTCCGTGACCCGGTTGGCCAGATAGGCGCTCACGCCGCCGAGCTGCCGATGGCCGAAGGCATCGACCGCCTCGGAGACCGCCGCCAAAAAGTTGCCCTCCGGGTCCCGTATCCCTTCGCTGACGGCGACGACAGCATAGCCCAGCCTCCGCACGACGCGGTCGATGTCGCCGATAATGTCCTCGACCGTGACCGGCAGCTCTGGCAGATAGATGAGCTGAGGCGCGGCGTCCGGCCGCTCGCGGGCGAGCGCGCTCGCTCCCGTGAGCCACCCGGCATGCCGCCCCATGATCTCGATGATCTTGACCGGCGTGGATGAGGCGCCGGCCTCTGTGTCCAGCCCGGCATCGCGCAGGGTAGAGGCCACAAACCGGGCGGCGCTGCCGTAACCGGGGCAGTGGTCGGTCTCTACCAGGTCGTTGTCGACCGTCTTGGGGATGCCGATGACGCGGAGGTCGTAGCCCTTCTCCCGTGCCAGGGCGCCGATCCGGCTGGCCGTATCCATGGAGTCGTTGCCGCCGATGTAGCAAAAGTAGCCGACGTCATATTTCGCAAAGACCTCTACGATGCGCTCGAGGTCCCCCGGGCGGAGCTTGTGGCGGCTTGTGCCCAGGGCGGCGGATGGCGTGTATCGCAGCGCCGCCAGCGTGGCCGCATCCTCGGCCGAGAGATCCAACAGGCTTTCCTCGAGCACGCCTTTGATGCCACGCTCGGCGCCGATGACCGTACCGATCTCGCGCCAGTGGCCAGCCTCCTCGACAACGCCGACCAGGCTGCTGTTGATGACGGCTGTAGGCCCGCCGGACTGAGCGACCAGCAGATTCCGTGCACGGCCGGACATGATGCCCTCCTTCTGCGAGTAGGGGGTGGGATTGGGATATCGCGCTCGCGACGCACGATAGCACTCGCGGCACGGCAACAGCTTGGCGCGCAGAGCGCCAGCCTCGTCGGCCCGCTCGCGCAACTGCAGCGGCACACTGCCCTGTGGGCACCCCGCCTGGCGATTCTAGCATGCCCAGGCCAACCTGGCAATGCCGGTGGCCAGAGGGGGTGTAGTTCAGTCTGGGGGCAGGCTCTTCTGCGCTGCTGGCAGGGCCCCTACCCCCGGCGCTCCCTCCCTCGGATCGGCCTGCGGGCCGACCCGGGGGAGGGAGCCCTTTTTCTATGGGGTGTTTTGCGGCGGCGCGCGTAGCGCGCCGCCGCAAAACACCCCGCTCCACGCATCTCCCCTCCCCAGGCGGACGCCGCGGCGTCCGCCAGGGGAGGGGAGATGGGTAGAGTGGGGTGTTTTGCGGCGGCGCGCGTAGCGCGCCGCCGCAAAACACCCCAAGAAGAGTTCCCCCTCCCCCGGGCCGGCCC
>DYEI01000454.1 GCA_020725765.1 Anaerolinea sp.
AAGGCGGACGGTTGGCGCCGCAGGCGCCCTGGAGGCGCGATTTCAATCGCCAGAGTCGTGGCGCCTGCCACCGCGCGGCCCGCAACCCCCAATCAATGTGTGGGTCACATTAGGGAGGGCGGGTGCCGTGGGGGGAGCCGTCGGGCGGGATGCGGGGAGGACCGGGGCGAGGCAAGTCTGCGCGCAGGCCAAGCCCCGACCTCGGGCAGTCGGCAACCCTGCTCGTTCTGCCTATTGGCACTCTCGCGGGTCCAGCATGACACTGGCATGCCAAGGCAGGCACCCGCAAAGTGAGGCCGTTTCAGGTGCTTTCGCGGCGTTGGATCTCCCCCGAGCGCACGTGGCTCCCGCGGTCGTGGCCTCCGACCGCTCCCTGTGTGGCCGGGACGAGTCCAGCGAAACAGCGACGTTGCGAGCCGGGTCCCTTTGTGCGGTCAACGCCTGCGGAGCTTGCGCCATGAGCAGTGCTCTATCTAACGGCCCTCTTTCTGTCCTCGCAAGTAGGCTCTTCCAGCGTCGCTGATCCGCCAGATTCCGCGAGGCGAGTTGCGCTCGAGCAGGCCCGTAGTCACCATGTCCTTCCTGGCCCACATGGCGGTGTTCCGCCAGCGAACGCTGCGCCCGTCCGAGAGCAGTTGCCGGTCCACATCGCTGAGTTGCGAGCCAATGATCCGCTCCACTCGGTCGAGCACCGCCCCAACCGGGCCGCTGCCGCCCATCTCCTCGAGAGCTGCAAGAATCGGGACCCAGAAGGCTGGCTCGGGGGTTCTTTCGCCGCGTGGTGCTCGGGGGCGAGGGCCAGTTGCCTGAGGTGGCTGGCCGAGCAACCTGTCCCAGTCGTGTTGGAGCTCCTCGAGCTGCTTGATTCTGTCAGCTATCTCCTCTGCGCGTCTCAGCTGCGACTGTGCTTCTGCGAAGCGGCCCTGGCGGATGGCTAGCGCACCCGTTTCTTTGGCGTTGCCCAGTGCCTCGCGAAGCGGGCGCAGTAGTGCGTCAAGAGCCTCCTGAGTCTTCATTGTCCTCCTCCTGCGTCCTGTCCGCCGGAGCGCACGCTGGCCACACAGCGCTCTTCGGCAGGCTCGCTCGCGATGGTGCGGCCAACCGTGTCAGGCCTCTCGTGTGCGCGGCCCTGAGTGATTCATGGGACCCCCCGTTTCACCGGCGGCTGACTGTGCGCAGTAGCCGCCACATGTGACGAAGCCACCGAGTGACCAGAGGGACAACTCTTCCGAAGAGAGCCTCTCTCGGCCGGGGCCGCGCAGCCGACGAACTCTGCGAAATGGCCTCTCTGAGGCGATCCAGAAAGCAGAGGCCATATGCGTCCCTGACGAACGCTTCTCGGCTGAATAGCAGCCAGAAACACCTGAAACCATCCGGATCGGCCGATTCTAGCTGGCGGACAAGATCCGTCTCGTGATACGCTGTGGCCGTCGGAGCTGTTTGACAGTGGTAGAGCTGCCACACGCGTCCATTGGTGAGAATCCCCCACTTGACCCCCGTCGCGGCAAGTTCAGCCACGATCTGGATGCCGGCGTCGACGTTCGTGGACGGGCCGCCTGCATCCTCCTGCGCCGGGCCACGAAGCGGATGGTCCCACCGCAGGGTATGAGCGATGGCGAGTGCGCGCGAATAGAACGCACCTGCATTCGGGCGGCCTCTGCACGCCTCATCCCTGCTACTCGTTTCGCCAAACAGGACGTACTGGGGACGGGCGAGACTGACCGCGTCGCCGGATACGTCTGTGGCGCACACGAATCCGAGCACATCAAGTATCGGCTCGATGAACTCTACATTCATCTGTGCCTGGTTCAAGCTCGGCAGGATGTGGCGCTTGGCCTCATATAGCGCGCGTAGTTGTGCTAGCGGCCTAGAGACATCCTGCGCCCACTCGGGGGGAGCTTTCACGCAGCGCTCGAGGCGGTGTGCTGGGAATAGCGGTGCGCATGCGCGGATTGCGTCTGGCCGGGGAGGTGGTCCGGTTCGGGTTGCCGTGGAACTCTGGGCCGACTGGATCCCTCCGGCTGCCTCGCCGCATGCCTCACCTGGCGGTGCCAACAGTCCGGCGGCCTCTAGGTTGGCGTGTGCTTGTTGTGCTCCCGTGTGGCCAAGAGGAGTCTCGCTGGGAATGCCAGGTCCTCGGGCATGGCCTTCGGGCCCCACCCGCTGGACAGTGTCGACAGGAGACACGGAGGTCTCGTCAACTGCTGGCGCCCTCTCGGCTGTGGTCTCGCATGGACTCGATGGCCGGCTCTGCCTGTCATGAGCGACCGGTGGGGGTTGGACGTGTGTCCCAGGCTGCGAGTCAGGCTGGCCCGTGAACAGTGGCATCGTGGGCATGTCCTCTGAGGGCATCTGCGTACCCGTCGGCGGGCGTTCAGTGTCTGGCTGGACAGCCGCGGGGCGCGTGGTCCTGTCAGCCGCACGGATTAGCTCGTATGTCCGGCAGATCGCCTCGAAATCCTCTCGGCGGATGCGTAACGGCGTGGAAGGGACTGATGTGGCCTTAGCCAAGGCGGCCAACTCGGGCCTTGTAGCCAGTTCGCCGGTGAAGGGCACCGGAGGGTCCCAAGGTTCATACCTGACGACCCGTGCATTCCAACGGGTCCGGCCGTCGGCGCCGACGCGTCGCCGCACCAGCGCGACGTGTCCGCGCCCAATGAAAACCCGGTCCTGCGGCGAGTAGTGGATGAACTCACTCCCCTCTTGCACCGAGGGGGAGCGCTTGGCAATCCAGGAGTACTGCCTGGGCACCGAGCGACGCCGGTTGGGTGGACTCTCACCGAAGATGAAGAAACCGGCGGCGCTCGCCTTGCTGCCGGCGCGGGTGCCCTGTCGCAGCGCTCCCGGTGCGGCTTGGACCGCTACCTCCGGTGCGCGCTGGGCTGTGCTGGCGGCGGCTGGGTCGTAGACAAACCAGCCTGCACCGCGGCTGTCGTCAGGGCGGAACCAGGGGTAGCGTCTGTGATCATAGAGCACCAACCGCACATATTCCTTTGAGTAAGGTTTGGTGACGCACAGCAGGGTAAACAGGTCGTCGAACCTAATGTGACGCATGGATATTCTGCGGAGTGCGGCGCAGAGGGCGCATGCAATCCACCGAATGAATTCGGGGCTACGGGGCCTTCGG
>DYEI01000455.1 GCA_020725765.1 Anaerolinea sp.
AGGTGCCGCGCGCCTGCCTGGGGGAGGGGCAGGGGTGGGGGCACGCAGTTGCAGCACATCGCGGCTGCTGCTCGGCGTGTCCCGAGCAGCGGTGTGTACGGCGGGTGGCCCGCTGTGATGGGCGCCAGGGCGCTATCTGATGCCCCGTGATGCTGTGCAGCCCGGCTTATGGGTAATGCATAGCGCGCCGCGGGGGGCGGGGTTAGGGGTGGGGGATCCCTCGATGGGTAAGGCCCTCGCCCCACGGCCGAAGAAGGCTGTCCGCGCTTGAAGGGGACAGGGGGAAGGGGGTTCCCCGATGAGCCGGCGCAAAGCCGAACGCGACGCGTAGAGCTGCCAGCAGCCTGCCTCCCCTCCATGCACTGAACCCGAGCCTGCACAGTTGCGAGGAGTGACGGCCCGTGTCCACCGTTGACAGGACTCAGAGCGGCCTGTGTGCGCGTCACACCCGGAGCGCGCCTGCAGAAAGGCGCCCCGTGTGCTCGCTCATTGACTCCCGCCCCGAGTTGTGCCATAGTACTCCCCGTCCCCTCACAGTTCACCAAGGAGCGCGCACAGATGGCAGACGAGACTAGACCCACCATCGGCTTCATCGGCCTCGGCATTATGGGCAGGCCCATGTCCCGCAACCTCCTGAGGGCTGGCTATCCGCTTGTGGTCTATGACCTCATTCCGGAGGCCGTCGAGGCCATCGTCCGCGAGGGTGCCCGGCCCGGCACCTCCAGCGCCGACGTGGCCTCCCGCTCGCAGGTCGTCATCACCATGCTGCCCGATTCCCCCGACGTGGAGAAGGCCTACCTCGGGCCGCAAGGGGTGCTCGAGGGCGCCCGGCCGGGGACAGTTCTCGTGGATATGAGCACCATCTCGCCGACCGTGGCGGTGCGCGTAGCACAGGCCGCCGCAGAGAAGGGCTGCCCCATGCTCGACGCCCCGGTCAGCGGCGGCGACGTCGGCGCGCAGCGGGGCACACTCTCCATCATGGTCGGCGGCGACCCGCAGGTCTTTGTGCAGGTCGAGCCGATCTTTAGCGCCATGGGCAAGGCGGTGCACTGCGGGGAAAGCGGCGCCGGACAGGTGGTCAAGGCCTGCAATCAGGTGCTCGTGGCCGTGACGCTCGTGGGCATGGCCGAAGCCCTCGTCCTCGGAACCAAGGCCGGCGTTGACCCGGAAAAGATCGTTCAGGTGCTCTCCGGCGGACTCGCCCGCTGCGGCGTCCTCGAGAACCGCGGCATGCGCGTCGTAGGGCGGGACTTTGCCCCGGGCTTCCGTATCCGGCTTCACTACAAGGACCTCAACATCATCCGCGAGGCGGGCCGCGCCTATGGCGTGCCGCTCCCAGCCTCGGCCCTCGCCCACGAGCTGTTCGGGGCGGCCATGGCTGCGGGCCGGGGCGAGCTGGACCACTCCGGGATCGTCACGGTCATTGAGGACCTGGCCGGGGTCGAAGTGAAGAAAAAGTAGGCGCGGCCGGCCCTTGGGGCGCGCGGGGGCAGGAGGCCGCGCCGCTACGGGAGGAAAGGCTGGCATGAGACCGTGCGCTTCCGGCCTGGCCCCAGTTGGCGGCGACCCCACGGCCCCGATGCCCGCATTGCATAGGATCAGTCGGCGGAGGCCGCGGGACTCCTTCTGGGTGCGAGAGGCCAGCCTCGGGGGCTCTGCTCGGACTGGCGTGTGCCAATGGGATGAGGGAATGCCCTCTGGAGGATGGCCACAAAGGGCGACACCCGCTCATCCCCCGTATCAGGTGGCTCAGGGGCAGACGGGAGCTGTCCGCCACTGAACCGGAAACCCGGGGAAGCGCGGAGGGACACGGACAAACCCTCGCCGTGTCCAGGCCTCCGATGGGGGCAGCCTGCCGCCCCGTGGCAGTACCCTTCGCGCTGGAGCTGCGGGAGCGTCGCTCCGGCAGCAAACAGATCCTGATGTGACCCACATGTCTATTGCGGGTTGCGGACCACGCGGGCCAGGCACAGTGAAACCAGCGGCTCAAATCGTGTCGCGCCCTTTGCGTGCCAGAGGCGCCTGCGGCGCCAACCGCCCACCTGCAAGAGGCCCGTTTCCCGTTGGCGCAGGCCGACCGTTGGCCCTCCGGAGACCCCACGGGCTGCGACGAAGCCAACGGCCGGTGGGGTCGCCGGAAGGCACCGTCGCCCCGAGTTCATTCGGAGGGTTGCCTGCGTCCTATGCCCGGCATTGCGCAGAACACCCATGGGTCATTGGAGGTTGACATGACCGGTGACGGGCGCTATCGGGTCGTCCCGCGAACGCTGACCTTCCTCCGCCGCGGAGAGCAGTGGCTGTTGATCCGCAGAGCGGCGGACCGCGCCCTCTGGCCGGGCCTGTACAACGGCATCGGCGGGCATGTAGAAGAGGGAGAGGGCATCCTCGCCTCGGCCCGGCGCGAGGTGCTCGAAGAAGCGGGCATCCGGGTCGAGGACCTTCGGCTCGTCGGGGTAATCCACGCCAGCGAAGGTCCACGGGGCGTCGCGGTCTTTGTTTTCACCGGCACGGCGCCAACAGCAGAGGTCGTCCCGAGCACCGAAGGGACGCTGGTGTGGGCCACGCTGGTCGAGGCCCTTGGCCTCGACCTCATGCCCGATCTCCGCCAGATCCTCCCGAGGCTGCTGGGCATGCGCCCGGAGGACCCGCCATTCCTGGCCCGCTCCACCCTCGACGCTGCGGGCCGGCCCGTCATCGCCTTCGAGTGAGGGCCGCCGGCTGCTCACGCCCCCGCCGGGCCACCGGCGGCCGGACGCCTCCTGACGACGACCCTAAGCCACGCGGCCATCACCCCTGCTGCCAACAGCGCATAGGCCGGGGCCAGCAGCGCCGCGCGTCGGGACACCGCCGCCCGCATCAGCACGCCGATCGCCTCGCCGAGGACACCGGCGACTGTGACCAGGTGCGTCGCCGCAAAGCGGGCAGCCGGTATCAGGTACGGCACCTGCGAGAGCACCGGAGCCACTCCGTGCAGGCAGTAGGCCACCGCGCCCAGCATCAGCACGCCCAGCCCTGTGACCTGCAGCCCGATGACGACGAGGCTGCCGGCTATCTGCCGGGCCCGCTGCTGTCGGAGCCGCTCCAACACCAGGGCCGACAGGCCCTCGGGCGGCGCCACGCCCGGCGCTGTGCGCAGAAGACCATCCAGCTCTTGCCAGTGCGACCACTCCAGAGCACAGCTCGGGCAGCGGCGCAGGTGCTCACTCAGTTGCTCCTCTTCGGCCGGCTCCAGCCTGCCGTCGAGCCGGAGCGACATCCACTCGCGTGCCTCATTGCAGCCCATCGCGTGCAACGTCCCTCCCCGATTCTCCGGCTGCCAGGCGTGCCGGACTCTCCCCAAGGCGGGCCGCAAGGACCTCGCGCGCCCGGTGCAGCCGCGACTTGATTGCGCTCACAGTCGTGCCCAGCATCTCGGCCATCTCTTCATAGGAGGCGTCATACCAGTAGCGCAGCACGATGACCGTCCGGTAACCCTCCGGCAGATGCGACAGGAGGTCCTGTATCTCCCGCTGCCGCTCATGGTGCAGCAGCCGCTCTTCCGGCCCCGCCATCTTCTCTTCCTGTGGCTGCCGGGGCAGCACCTCCTCGACTGGCACCCCGACCACATGGCGGCGCCGCCGCAGGCGATCGACGCAGTAGTGGGCGGCGATGGCCAGTATCCAGGATGAGAGCTTTTGCGCCGGGTCGTAGGTGTGCAGCCGGCGGTAGACCCGCAGAAAGGTCTCCTGGGCCGCCTCCTCAGCCTCCATGGGCGTACCCAGCAACCGGTAGCACAGGTTGTACACGGGTCCCTGGAACGCCACTACCAGACCGGCGAAGGCAGTGTCGTCTCCCATGAGGGCTTGTTGTAGCAGCGTGCGCTCGTCTCTCATTGGCAACCGACCCGTGTACTCTGGGCAGGCCCGGCCCGACAGCCTCCCCCAGATAGTACGCACCAGGCCCCCGGGGGTTGCGCCGGTCCGACACACGCCGAGGGGCCCGGTGAGAGCGCGTATTGACGGCCCCCGCCGCTTCGTCTATACTCGCCCGCTGTGACGGACCCACGCCACACCTGCCAGAGGAGGCCTTCCGTGGAGGACATCAAGCGCCAGCCCGACTCGAGCATGTGCTTCGTGTGTGGGCGGGACAACCCCATCGGCCTGCACCTGACCTTCTACATCGATGGCTATCAGGTGCGTACCACCTTCACGCCGGGCGAGGAGCACCAGGGCTGGCCCGGAATCCTTCACGGAGGCATCACCAGCACCATCCTCGACGAGACGGTGGGCCGAACCTGCTTTCTGGTGGACATGTGGGCAGTCACAGCGCGGTTCCAGGTGCGCTACCTGAAGCCGATCCCCATCGGGCAGCCTCTGACCGCTGTGGCCGAGATTGTCCGCGCGCGCAGCCGCGCCCTCGAAGCGCGCGGCCGGATCCTGCTCGCGGACGGTACCATCGCCGCCGAGGCCGAGGGTCTCTACATCCGCATTCCGGACGAACGACGCCGGGAGCTGGAGCGGATACTCGACCTGCAGTGACCCTCGCACCGCTCCCGACCGCGCCCGCACACACCATTATACCGTGCAACGCGCTCCCGGACAATGCCCCGGCCCGGCGTATGCGCGTTCAGCGCGCGGTCGCGTGGCGCGGCTCGTGTCTGATGCCCCCACCCCCAGCCCCTTCCAGGGCGGAGAGCCTTCTTCGGTCGTAGGGCGAGGGCATGGCCCATCGGGGGACCCCCACCCCCAACCCCCCCCCCGCCGCGTCGGGGGCCGTGCATTACCCATAAGTCGGGCTGCACAGC
>DYEI01000456.1 GCA_020725765.1 Anaerolinea sp.
GCCCTGCGACCGAAGAAGGCTGTCCGCCCTTGAAGGGGTCGGGGGTGGGGGCATTACCGGCGAGCCGCGCCGCACGATTGCTGACGGGCGATAGAGTGACGGTCGAGGACGCGAAAAGGCCAGACGCCAGCCCCTTTTCCCTGGATCCTCGCCCCCGCCGCGGCGTGGGGGCGCCCCGCGGGGCGGGGGCCTGGCGACGGCCGATCCTTACGCCTGCGCGGGCGCATGGAGGCTGTCCGCCCCCGAGCTGATGAGGGCGGAGGGGCCGCTGACAGCGTGGCTGGACACCAACTGCTCCGGACTCGGGGCGCTTGCCTGCCTCTTCTGACTCTGTATAATACTCACCAGAACCTCCCACTACTACTCGAGGAAGGCCTCCCATGTCCGCGCGTCCTGGCCCGGGTCTCCTCTCGTACGAGCTTACTCCTGAGCAGGCGGCGGTGGTCAATGCGCCGGTTGGCGAGCCCCAGAGCCTGTTCCTGGAGGGACCTGCCGGCAGCGGCAAGACGACTGCTGCTGTCTGCCGCTTGCTGCGCCTGCTGGAGGCAGGCGTCCCTGCCGAGTCGATCCTCGTCCTCGTGCCCCAGCGGACGATGGGCCGCCCCTATCTCGAGGCGTTGCTCGGGCCGGGGGCGCCGGCGGGAGCGCGGGTCGATGTGCTCACCATCGGCGGCCTGGCGCAACGTTCTGTGGAGCTGTACTGGCCGCTGGTAGCGGCCCCTGCCGGCTTCGCCCGGCCTGACCGGCCTCCCGTCTTCCTCACCCTGGAGACGGCCCAGTACTATATGGACCGTCTCGTCGACCCATACATCCAGCAGGGGGCCTTTGGTGAGGTCACCCTGTCGCGGCAGCGGCTGATCAGCCAGATTATCGATGACCTCAACAAGGCGGCGGCGGCGCGCTTCCCCCATGAGGAGATCGGCGCGCGCCTGAGCGCGGCCTGGAAGGGCGAGTCGGGCCGCCTTCGCGTGTACGAGCGGGTACAGGCCTGCGCCAGCGACTTTCGCCGCTACTGCCTGGAGCACAACCTCCTGGATTTCTCCCTGCAGGTCGAGGTCTTTGTCCGCTACGTCCTGGCGCTGCCCGAGGCCGTGGCGGCCCTGCGGCAGCGCTACCGGCATATCCTGGCGGACAATGTCGAGGAGGACGTGCCGGTCGCCCACGATCTGCTGGCCGACTGGGTCGCCGGCTGCGACTCGGCCTGGATCATCTACGACGAGCAGGGCGGCCTGCGTACGTATCTGGGCGCCGATCCGGTGAGCGCCTACGGGCTCCGCAGCCGCTGTCGCGCGTGGGTGCGCTTCACCACCTCCCTGGTCTGCGCGCCGGCCGTCCTGGCGCTTGCCTCGGGGATTGGGAGGAGCCTGGGCTTTGAGGGAGCGCCTGCTGCCACCCGCTTCGCGCCTGCCAACCCCGCACCGGAGCAGGCTGGCACCGACCCGCGGGAGGCGGCCGTCCTGATCCACGAGACCTTTCATACCGACATGGTCCGTACGGTAGCGGCGTACATCGCCGACCTGGTCCATGGGGAGGGTCTGCCGCCGGAGCAGATCGCCGTGCTGGCCCCCTTCATGGGGGACGCCCTCCGCTTCGACCTCATGCTGGCCCTGGAGCGCAGGGGAGTCCCCTGCTACTCCCACCGGCCGTCCCGCCCTCTGCGGGACGAGCCCGCGGCACGCTGCCTCCTGACGCTGGCCAAGCTGGCCCATCCGGGCTGGGGCCTGGTTCCTCCTCGGAGCGACGTGGTCCACGCGCTGGTCGCGGCCATCGCCGATATGGACCTGGTCCGGGCCTGTCATCTGGCCGCCATCGCCTACCGCCCCGCTGCGGGGGGCATCGGGCTGGTCAGCTTTGAGCGCATTCGCCCCAAAGAACAGCTCAAGATCACCTACCTCCTCGGGAACCGGTACGACGCACTCCGTCAGTGGCTGGCCGCCTATGCGGAGGGTGCGGCCGCGCCGTTGGACCTCTTCTTCACCCGCCTCTTCGACGAGGTTCTCTCGCGGCCGGGCTATGGCTTCCGCAGAGACCGCGATGCGGCTGCCGCCGCCGCGCACCTGATCGCGTCGGCGCGCCGGTTCCGGCAGACCATCGGTGAGCAGTGGCCGGAGGCTGCGGCCGCCTACGTGGATATGGTCGAGCAGGGAGTCCTTGCCGCGCAGTACCTGCCGCCGGTCGGCGTGGAGCCGCGGGCAGTGCTCCTCTCGCCGGCCTACACCTTTGCCATGGGCAACCGCACTGTCGAGGTCCAGTTCTGGCTCAACGTGTCCAGCTCTGCCTGGGGCAGGCGCCTGTACCAGCCCCTGACTCACCCCTACGTCCTCACCCGGCAGTGGCCGCAGGGGACGCCGTGGACGGATGCTGACGAGGACCTGACCAACCGCCGTGCCCTGTACCGTCTGGTCGTTGCGCTGCTCCGGCGCTGCCGGCGCTGCGTCTACCTGGCCGACTCGACCTACAGTGAGCGTGGCTTTGAGGAGCATGGCCTCCTGCAGCAGGTGATCTTCCGCACCCTGCGGCGCGCCGCGCGCGAGGCCGAGGCGGGCAACTCTGCTGGAGAGCAGGACCATGTTTAGGCCTCGCCGGGCTCAGCAGCGCGTGCTTGAGTACCAGGGCGGCTACATGGGCGTGGCGGCCGTTCCCGGCAGCGGCAAGACGCAGACCCTCTCCGCCCTGGCCGCCGACCTGGTCGCGCGCCGCATCGCCGACGATCAGGAGGTCCTGATTGTCACCCTTGTCAACTCGGCGGTTGGCAACTTTGCCGCGCGCATCGCGCAGGACCTCCGCGAGCGCGGACTGCCGCCCCACGCCGGATATCGGGTCCGGACGCTGCATGGTCTCGCGCACGACATCGTGCGTGAGCGGCCGGGGCTCGTCGGGCTGGCCGATGACTTTCAGATCGTCGACGACCGGACGGCCGCCCAGATCATGGACGATGCCGTGATGACGTGGCTGCGCACCCATCCTGGCTTCCTCGACGGTCTCCTCAAAGATGATCTGGAACGGCGCAGCCTCGCCAGGGTGCGGACCGATTGGTGGCCCGATGACTGTCGCGACATGGTGGTCGCTTTTGTGGGCCGCGCCAAGGACATGCGGGTACGCCCCGAGAGGCTCCTGAGCAGCCTCTCGCTGCGCGGCCCCGAGTTTGCCCTCGCTCGTCTGGCTGCTGAGGCCTATCGCGACTATCAGCAGAGCCTGAGCTACCGTGGGGCAGTGGACTTTGCCGACCTCGTGGGCTATGCCATCGACGCGCTGCGGCAGGACCCGGACTATCTCGCACGCCTCCGGCTCCGCTGGCCGTTCATCCTGGAGGATGAGGCCCAGGATTCGAGTGCCCTGCAGCAGGAGCTCCTGGAGATGCTGGCCGGCCCGCATGGCAACTGGGTGCGGGTGGGCGATCCGAATCAGGCGGTCTACCAGACGTTCACAACCGCCAACCCGGAGCTGTTGAAGCGCTTTCTGGCACGGCCGGGGGTGCAGGCGGTAGAGATGGATCAGTCCGGCCGCTCGGCCCTGGGGATCATTGCGCTGGCCAACGCGCTGGTGGACTGGGCCTGCGCTGAGCACCCCCTCCCCGAGGCGCGCTTCGCCTTCCGTCCGCAGCACATCCGCCCGACCGATCCGGACGATCCTCAGCCCAACCCCGAACGCTGCGAGGTCTATCTCTACGAGAAGGGCCTGTCGCCGGAGCGGGAGGTCGAGGTGATCGTGCAGTCGCTGGCGCGGTGGCTGCCCGAGCACCCCGATGAGACGGTTGCCGTCCTCGTGCCCGACAACTCGCGGGGAGCGAGGTTCTCTGACGCGCTCCGTGCGAAGGGCATCCCCTGTGTGGAGCTCCTCAACGCCAGTGCGCCGACCCGAGATACCGCGCGCACCCTGTGCGACGTGCTGCGTCTCGTGGCGCAGCCCGAGAACCGCAGTGCGCTGCGGGGCGCCTTTGCCGCCTGGCGACGGACCAGGGTCGCCGATGCAGTGGGCGATAGCCTCGCCGAGCGATTCCTCGGGCGCTGCGAGGAGCCACACACCTACCTCTGGCCGCTTGGCGATGAGGACTATCTTGCCGCCGGCCCCGCTGACCCGGAGGCCCGTGGCGAGCTGATGGCCTTCCGGGCCCTGGCGCAGCGCTGGCAGCGGGCCGCGCTCCTGCCCATAGACCAGCTCGTGCTGACCGTGGCACAGGACCTGTTCGCGGCTCCGCAGGAGCTGGCGCTGGCTTATCAGCTCGCGGTCGTCCTTCGGGACTATGCGGACGCCAACCCCGGGTGGCGCCTGCCGGAGCTGGTGGCCGAGCTGCAAGACCTGGCGGCCAACCCCCGGCGGCGCTTTGCCTCGCTCGGGGAAGAGGATCACGCCTTCAATCCTGATGAGCACAAGGGAAAGGTCGTGGTTGCGACCATGCACCGGGCCAAGGGCCTGGAGTGGGATCGCGTCTATCTGACCGCGCTCAACAACTATGATTTCCCATCCGGACAGAGCCACGATACCTATCGCGGCGAGGCCTGGTACGTGGAGGGCAATCTCAACCTGAGCGCCGAGGCGCTGGCGCAGCTCGATGCACTCGTCCATGGGCGGCCCTACGTGGAGGGTGAAGCCTCGCGGGCGGCCCGGAACGACTATATCTGCGAGCGGCTGCGCTTGCTGTACGTGGGGATTACCCGCGCCCGCAAGGATCTCATCATGACCTGGAACACCGGGCGGCGCCAGCTGCCCCTGCAGCAGGCGGTGGCCTTTATTGCCCTGTGCGCTCGCCGATGCATCCAAGGCACCCAGCGGGGGGCGTAGGCGCCCATGGCCTGCGTAGCCTCTCGCGGAGGGAGCGGCCTCCTCCCCTGACCCTTCAAAGGCGGACAGCCCTTTTCTGTCGTAGGGCGAGGGCCTTGCCCATCGGGGGACCCCCGACCCCTAACCCCCATAGGCGCTAACTTTAGGAGCCGCGCTCCGTCGACCTCACCCGGCCAGACGCGCTAGCCGGCCCTGCGCGCGGCTCCCTCTCCTGTGCCGTCGCCCCATCCCCC
>DYEI01000457.1 GCA_020725765.1 Anaerolinea sp.
CCACCGCGCGGCCCGCAACCCGCAATCAATGTGTGGGTCACATTAGGACGCAGCTTGGCTGGAGGTCATCTCGGCGAGTTTTGGACGCTACCGCGGGTCGTGCCCCGAAAGGCCAAAGTCGAGGGGGCGCCGGGCGTGGGGGCCCTGCCTCCAGCGCAGATGAGCCTGCCCCCAGGGTGAACTGCACCCACACGCACACAGGCGCTTGTCTTCCTGCCAATCTGTGGTATAGTTGACTCGCAGCAGCCTGACGACTGAGCCTCGGCACAGTCGTCTCTTGCTATCAGACCGGAACAAGACCGGAGGATTGGACACTTCATGGCTAGAGGACGTATCAGTACCGACGACCCTGGCATGGAAGGCTTTGAAGCCTTTCTGGATAACGAGATCACCAGGGAGCAGCAGAGCCTCGAGGAGGTTCTCGAGCTCCCTGTCCTTCCGGCCCGGGACACCGTCATCTTCCCCCACATGGTCGCTCCCCTCTTTGTCGGCCGCGAGCGGTCGATCCGCGCTATCGAGACCGCGATGGTGCGCGACCAGCGGGTCGCCGTCTTTGCTCAGCGCGACGAGGACGTCCAGGAGCCAGGCATCGACGACCTGTACCCGGTCGGCACCGAGGTCCTCATCGGGCGCATGCTTCGCATGCCTGATGGCACCACCAGCGTCTGGGTCCAGGGGCGACGCCGCATTCGCCTGCTGGGGTTCACGACTGAAAACCCCTACATCATGGCCAGGGTAGAGACGGTCACCGAGGTCGAGGACCACAGCCTCACCACGGAAGCACTAATGCGCGCCGTGTTGGCGCTCTTCGAGAAGGTAGTCCGCCTCAGCCGGAACCTCAGCGACGACGCCTTTGTCGCAGCCATGAACGTCGAGGAGCCCGGCTGGCTCGCTGACCTCATAGGCTCGGTGCTCAGCCTCGACGTGGCCCAGCGCCAGGAGCTTCTGGAGACCGAGGATGTCGTCTCCCGGCTGCAGAAGGTCAGCGTCCTGCTCGCCAAGGAGCTGGACGTGCTCGAGCTCGAGAACCGCATCCACTCCCAGGTGCAGCAGGAGGTCGATCGCAGCCAGCGCGAGTTCTTCCTCCGCGAGCAGATGCGCATCATCCAGAGCGAGCTGGGCGAGAGCGACCCGCAGATGCAGGACATCGCCGAGCTGCGCGAAAAGATCACCAGTTGCGGCATGCCCGACGAGGTGCGCGAGCGCGCCAACAAAGAGCTCGACAGGCTGCTCTCCATGCCCAGCGGAGCACCCGAGGTCGGCATCATCCGCACCTACGTGGACTGGCTCGTGAGCCTGCCCTGGTCCCACGCCACGGAGGATAACCTCGACATCGCCCGCGCCGCGCAGATACTGGAGGAGAACCACTACGGCCTGCCCAAGGCCAAAGAGCGCATTCTCGAGCATATGGCCGTGCGCAAGCTGGCCGGCGACAAGATGCGCAGCCCGATCCTGTGCTTCGTCGGGCCGCCGGGCACCGGCAAGACCTCCCTCGGCAAGTCCATTGCGCAGGCACTGGGCCGCAACTTTGTCCGCGTGAGCCTTGGTGGCATCCGCGATGAGGCGGAGATCCGTGGCCACCGCCGCACCTACGTCGGCGCACTGCCCGGCCGCATCATCCAGACGATGCGCCGTGCCGGCTCCATCAACCCGCTCTTCATGCTGGACGAGATCGACAAGATCGGGACCGATTTCCGCGGCGATCCATCCGCCGCGCTCCTGGAGGTGCTGGACCCGGAGCAGAACCACGCCTTCTCCGACCACTACCTCGAGGTGCCCTACGACCTGTCGCACGTGATGTTCATCACCACGGCGAACATCCTGGACCCGATCCCGCCTGCCCTGCATGACCGCCTGGAGGTGATCGAGTTCCCGGGCTACATCGAGGAGGAAAAGCTCGAGATCGCACGGCGCTTCCTCGTGCCCCGCCAGATGGAGCAGCACGGCCTCAAGGAGCTCCACATCCCCGACAGCGTGCTGCGCCAGATCATCCGCGAGTACACCAGCGAGGCCGGCGTGCGCAACCTCGAGCGGTGCATCGCCAACATCTGCCGGAAGGTAGCCCGCAAAGTCGCCGAGGGCAAGCGAGCGCCGGTGCGAATCACCTCCCGCTCGCTCCTCTGCTACCTGGGTCCGCCCCAGTACACCTACGGCCTGGCCGAGGAGCAGGACGAGGTCGGCGTCGCGACCGGGCTGGCCGTGACCGAGGCCGGAGGCGACACCCTCTCGGTCGAGGTCACGACCATGGAGGGGAAAGGCAACCTCTCCCTCACCGGCCAGTTGGGCGACGTGATGCAGGAGTCGGCGCAGACCGCCCTGAGCTATGCCCGGTCTCACGCCAAAGAGCTGAACATCACCAACACGGACTTTGACAAGATCGACATCCACGTCCACGTCCCCGAGGGCGCCATCCCCAAGGATGGGCCCTCCGCCGGCATCACCATCGCCACGGCGCTCATATCCACGCTCACCGGGCGCCCCGTGCACCGCGAGGTGGCCATGACCGGCGAGATCACGCTGCGCGGACGGGTCCTGCCCATCGGCGGCCTGAGGGAAAAGGTCGTCGCCGCGCATCGCGCCGGCATCAAGACTCTCGTCCTGCCCAAGAGGAATGAGAAGGACCTGGTGGACGTGCCCCGGCATCTGCTGAAAGGGCTCAAGCTGGTGCCGGTCGAGCGTATGGAGCAGGTCCTGGAGGCGGCGCTCCTGCCCGCGCCCCGGCGTCGGACGCGACAGCCGGCACGTTCGCGCCGGCCTTCGCCGCAGAGCAGCGACCAGCCCGCCGCCCCTGCCATGCAGGCGGGAGGCCCGGAGCAGAACCGGCGTCGGCAGCGGCGCAAGGCGCCCCCGGCTCCGGCATAGCCTGAGCACGGGGTCCCGAGGCCGGCACCCCGTGCTCACCGCAGCCTGCCCTGCAGAGGCAGGAGGACAGGGATGCCGTGAACGCCGATGACTATAGCGCGCTGTTGGCCACAGGCCAGGGAGAGCGACTCGCCGTTCTCCCGGCCGCAACCGCCACGTCCAGACTGGCGCAGACCCTGGCCGCCCTCGCCAACGCCTCGGGCGGCCTGGTCTTCCTCTCGCTGAAGGGCACCGATCCGGAGGAGCGTGAGGCGGCGACCGACCGGGCTATCGCGGCGGCACTCTCCTGCGACCCGCCCCTGATCCTGCCCTTGCCCCAGCCAGTTGAGGCAGACGGTCGCGCCTTTGTGCTGGTGTCGGTGCCACCCGGGTTGCCATATGTCTATGCCTGCGACGGCAGCTACTTTCGCCGTGAGGGAACGGCAAATGTGCCGCTTGGGCCACGCGCCCTGCGCGAGCTCTTCCTCGCCCGGAGCGACCGCGGGCTCGAAGCCGAACCGGTCCCCGACGCAGGACCCCACGACCTGGACTGGGAGGCGGTCCGCGCCTACGCCGCATCACTTCCCCATCCCGGCACCTCGCCTGAGGAGCTCCTCAGGCAGCGAGGCGGGCTCACCGTCGATGGCCGTCCGACCTATGGCGGGCTCCTGCTCTTCGGCCGCGAGCCTCAGCGGTTCCTGCCCTCAGCCGAGATTCTTCTCGCCCGATACCCTGGCACCTCCATGGGCGACGTCTTTCTGAAGGAGGTAGCCCGAGGGCCGCTGCCGCAGCAGATACGCCAGGCCGAGGCGTTCCTTGCCGCTAACATGCGCTGGGGGGCCCGTATCGATGCCCTCGAGCGCGCGGAGCAGCCCGAGTATCCGCTCCCGGCAGTCCGCGAGTGCATCGTCAACGCCGTGGCCCACCGGGACTATCGCATCCGCGGCGAGGAGATCCGCGTCCTGCTCTTTGCGGACCGGCTCGAGGTCTACAGCCCCGGGCGCCTTCCGGGCCACGTGACCGTGCAGAATCTCGTTCACGAGCGCTATGCCCGCAACCAGGTTCTGGTGCAGGTCCTCGCCGACATGGGCTTTGTGGAGCGCCTCGGCTATGGCATCGACCGCATCCTGACCCTCATGCAGGCCGAAGGCCTGCCCGAGCCGGCCTTTGAGGAGACAGCCAACGGCTTCCGCGTCACCCTGCGCGGGCACGGGGAGCGCCTTATCGAGGCCCGCCCCGACGGTTTCCGCTGGGCGTCGCTCGCCCTCAACCCCCGGCAGCGGCAGGCCCTCGCTTTCGTGGCCCAGCACGGCCGCATCACCAACCACGACCTGCAGCAACTCTGCCCCGAGGTCAGCGCCGAGACCATCCGCCGCGACCTCGCGGACCTCGTCCAGCAGGACGTTCTCATCCGCGTCGGCGACAAGCGCGCTACCTTCTACATTCTGAAGAGGTAGGGCGGCGTGCATGACCCGCCGACTGGCCAGCACATGCCCGGTGCGCCCGGGCCCTGGGCAAGGGGACCAATGGGCGGCCCGCTACCTTCGGGAGCCGGAATGCTATCCAGCGTGGAAGGGAATGACACCTTCCCATGCCGGATGCCATCACAGCTATCCCACAGCTATCCCACACTATCCCACATCGCCGCCGCTGGCAGCGGCAGGAGGCCAGCACTCATGAACCGGGGCGCAATCTACGTTGGGCTGCTCTTGATCCTCGCAGGGCTCTTCTTCCTTCTGGTGAACCTCGCCTGCCCCGCGCCCGGCTACGGCTGGAGCAGGCTCTGGCCGGGCATCCTGGGCCTGGCAGCGGTGGGATTCTACCTGCCCCTGCTGGTCTGGTGGGAGCAGCGACGGGCACTGGGCGGCCTGGTTGTGCCTGGGACGATCCTGCTCGTGAACGCACTCCTTTTCCTCTACAACACCCTGACGTCGGACTGGAATGCCTGGGCCTACCTCTGGACCCTGGAGCCGGTTGCGCTCGCCCTGGGGCTCCTGCTGCTCTGGGCAATTGGTCCGCACCATCGCTCTCTGCTTGTTGCCGCAGCGACCATAGGGGGCATTGGCCTCTTCCTGTTTGCCATGTTTGGCCTGCTGTTCGGGAGCGGCCTTGCCAGGCTCCTGGCACCGATTGTGCTCATCGCCCTGGGCCTGGTCTTCCTCATCCGAAGCATAGGCCACATGCGAGCCTGATCCCGGCCATCGGCAATATCGGCGCCGATGGCCGCTCTGAGGTGCAAGCTGCTCCATGCCGAGCGTCTTCATCGGCCGCTGCCACAGCTATGACGAGGAGGAAGTCGAGCGGGGCGTCCGGGAGGCAGTTCTAGCCCTTGGCGGGATAGGCCGGTTCGTCCGCCCGGGGCAACGAGTCCTGATCAAGCCCAACCTGCTCCTGTTCAAACCCCCGGAGACGGCTATCAACACCCATCCCGCCGTCGTGCGGGCCGTCGCCACACTTGTGCAGGAGGCGGGCGCTCGTGCCGTGATCGCCGACAGCCCCGGCGGCGGCACCGGGTTCAACGCGGCCGCACTGCGCCGGCTGTACCGCATCACAGGAATGGACGAGGTCGCGCGCACAACCGGCGCCGGGCTGAACCTGGACTGCGAGGCGCTGGAGGTGCCCTTCCCAGAGGGGGGCACGGTGCGCCGCCTTGACGTCATGCGCCCGGCCGCCGCCGCCGACACGATCATCAACCTGCCCAAGCTCAAGACGCACGGGCTGCTCCGCTTCACCGGCGCCGTCAAGAACCTCTTCGGGCTGGTGCCAGGCCGCATCAAGCTGGGCTATCACACCAAGCTCCGGGACACGGAGCGCTTCTCGGGGATGCTCCTCGACATCGTGTTGTGGGCGAGGCCCGTCCTCACCATAATGGACGCCATCGTGGCCATGGAGGGCGAGGGTCCCTCGGCAGGCCGCCCCCGTCAGCTGGGGTTGCTCATCGCGGGAGAGGATGCCACGGCCGTAGACCTCGCGGCGCTCGACATCATCAGGCTGGATCCGCAGACGGTGCCCACGGTCCGCGTGGCCGTGCACCGCGGGCTCACGACCGGTCGGAGCGCCGACCTCGAGGTCGTCGGGCTGCCGCTCGCTGAGGCGCGCGTGGCGGATTTCGACGTCCCCATGACCGGCAGCCCGGAGGTTCTGCTGACGCCACCCGGCATCCGGCGCTGGCTCGAGCAGCAGTTCGTCGCCAGGCCACGGGCCAGCGACCGCTGCACGGGGTGCGGCATCTGCGCCCAGAACTGCCCCGTCGAGGCCATCAGCCTGCGCAGCGGGCACGCGTACATGGACCTTCGCCGCTGCATCCGCTGCTACTGCTGCCACGAGCTCTGCCCGCAGCACGCCATCGAGCTGCGGCGCTCGGCCCTCGCCAGGCTTCTGGCCAGAGTTTAGCTGGCTCTGGCCCGGGGCTGGAGCAGGCAGGAACTCTCCTCAGGGAGGGCAGGCTTACAGGGTGCTGCCTCACATCCCCCCGGCCATAGCCGAGCTCAACCGGGCGAACTCGATGAAGAGCAACCCAAAGGCCACGACCATCACCGCCGGGGCAACGAGCGAGGCATAGTTCCGCCTCCCCGGACGAAAGCCCCGCAGGAGGAGCGAGTTCGTCACCACCGAGATCGAGCTCAGGGCCATCGCCAGGCCCGCCAGCTCGGGCCGCAGAATCAGCCCCAGCCCGACCAGCGCCCGCGCCGCGATGGGGATGCCCACGACGTTGTAGAACAGCGCAAAGAACATGTTCTGGCGGACCTTGTCGTACGTCTCCCGCGAGAGCTGGATGGCGGTGAGGACATCCCGCGGATCGTCTCGGACGATGACGATGCCCCCGGCCTCAATGGCCACGTCGGTTCCCGAGCCCATGGCGATGCCGAGGTCGGCCTGTGCCAGGGCGGGCGAGTCATTGATCCCATCGCCGACCATGGCCACCCGGCGCCCGGCCTGCTGGAGCTTTTTGACTTCTTCTGCCTTCCCCTGCGGCAACACTTCGGCCAGCACGTGACTGATGCCGAGCTGTCGGGCTATCGCGTTCGCAGTCCGCGCGTTGTCGCCCGTGATCATGTACACGGCGATTCCCATCTTCTCCAGAGCCCGGACCGCCTCCGCCGCCGTCGGCTTGACGGTGTCGGCCAGCGCGATCACCCCGAGGATGCCTCGTTCGCCCGCGAGGAGGACTGCCGTCTTGCCCTGCTCCTCGAGCCCGGCGAGGATACGCTCGACCTCGCCCGTCTCCACACCTGCCAGGTTGGCCAGCAGCCGCCGGTTGCCCAAGAGGTAGCGGCTGCCGTCGATCCTCCCTTCCACGCCTTGCCCCGGGACGGCCCGAAAGCCCTCGACTTCCCGGATCTCCGCGCCACGCTCCCGAGCGTGCCTGTACACCGCCTCGGCAAGCGGATGCTCCGAGGAGCGCTCCAGGCTGCCCGCCAGCGTCAGGACCTCCTGCTCACCCAAGCCCGCGAGGGGGATGACTTCGGTCACCGACGGCCTGCCATAGGTCAGGGTGCCGGTCTTGTCAAAGATGACGGCGTCAATCCGGTGTGCTGCCTCCAGGGGCTCTCCGCCCTTGATCAGGATGCCGTGCTCGGCCCCCTTTCCCGTCCCGACCATGATCGCTGTCGGCGTCGCAAGGCCCAACGCGCAGGGGCAGGCGATAACGATCACCGCCGTAAAGGCCATGAGCGCAAAGGAGAGCGGGGCCTGCAGCACAAAGAACCAGACGACAAAGGTCAGTGCTGCGACCCCGATCACGGCTGGCACAAACCACGCGGCCACCCGGTCGGCGAACGCCTGAATCGGTGCCTTGGACGCCTGCGCCTCCTCGATCAGGCGGATGATCTGGGCGAGCACCGTCTCACTCCCCACATGCGTGGCCCGGAACTCGAAAGAGCCACTCCGGTTCAGGGTCGAGCCGATGACTCGGTCTCCTGGCCCCTTCTCGACCGGCAGACTCTCCCCGGTGATCATCGATTCGTCGACAGCCGACGAGCCCCGGATGACCTGCCCGTCGACCGGTATCCTCTCCCCGGGCCGTACGAGCAGGATATCGCCGACCGCTACCTGCTCGATGGGGACATCGTAGGCCACGCCATCTCGCAGCACTCGCGCCGACCGGGGCTGCAGGCCCATGAGCCGGCGGATGGCCTCCGACGTTCTTCCCTTCACCCTGGCCTCCAGCCACCGGCCGAGCACCACAAAGGTGATCAGGAACGCCGACGTCTCGAAGTAGAGCCCCTCGACCGCCTTGCCCCCGATCCCAAGCAGCGAGCCAGTGGCCAGCACATGCCCCACGTACCCGGCCACACTATAGAGGTAGGCGGTCGTCGTGCCGATGGCGATAAGCGAGTCCATGTTGAAGGTGCGATTCCTCAAGCCTGACCACAGGCCCCGATAAAAGCCCGCCCCGATGACGAACTGCAGTGGCGTCGCCAGGATAAGCGATACCAGCCCTGCCCAGGGCAGGACCGCCTGGGCGCCCGGCAGCCAGGGCAGGAGATCCAGAAGCATGAAGTAGAGAAGCGGCAGGCTCAACGCCACGCTGACAAGTAGCCTCCGGCGCAGCCTGGCCACCTCGGCCTCCTGCCTCTGCCGCTCGCGGTCGCGCTCGCCCTCGGCGAGGACCGTGGCGCCATACCCCGCCTTGTTCACCGCCTGGAGGATGGCGGCCACCGTTGTCGCGCGGCTATCATACACGACGCGCCCTCGCTGCGTCGCAAGATTGACGCTGGCCTCACGAACGCCCGGCGTGCGGCTCAGAGCCCGCTCGATGGCTGCCGCGCACCCGGCACAGTGCATGCCAGTGATTGCAAGCTGCACAACCTGATCCATTGTTCCCCTTCTGCCTCACCTCAAGGCCGTACCACCGCCCTGAAGGCCCGAAATACCTCCAGGGCGAGAATGTCGTCGACTCTCAGCTTCGCCGGGTCATACCTCACGACAAAGTCACTGCCGCCGATGTACCGCACGGCGAGGACTCCATCGAGGCTCTCGACCTCACTCACGATGAGCGGCGCATGCCCCGGACACGGAATCGCCACGCCCAGCCTCACTGTGTCGGTCGGCGCCGTTGCCTCAGCAAGCACAGCCGGGTCGCGGGTTGACTGCTCCAGATAGCCGGATGCAGACGGCCCCGCCGCCCGGACGTCCACCCTGGCCGCTGCAGGCAGGACCACGGCGAACATGAGCAGGTTCACGGCGATGGTCGTCCCATATAGTATACTCAGATAGCGCCACCTTGCTATCATCCCTGCCACAGAGAGCATCCCGTTCCTGTGCAGGTACAGGAGCGCCGAGAGCGTGGCAAAGAGCAGCGACGCTCCAACCAGGAGCGGCAGGAGGTATGGCAGGTACAGGACGCGCTTGACCAGGGAAGTCGCCGCCGTCGCTCCGATGATAGAGAGGGCTATGAACAGGATACAGAACGTATGCGGCAGGACACCATACGCCAGGCCGGCGAGAAAGCCCTTACCCCTCGCCTCCGGCACTGGCCGGCAGCAGCTTCTGTTCTCGGGCACGTTGGTCATCTCCTCTCTCTATGGTGGGGACCGTTTCTCTCCACCTTGGGCGCGCGGTGGCAACCCGGCCCACGCGGCCCACCTGGAGTGCGCCCAATGCTACCTCAATACAAGGGCCGCAGCGAGAGCGAGGGCGGCAGAAGCCATTGTGAGCAGCACGATCGGCACGATGGGAAGCCGCCTCACGCTCTGCATGAGTCGCCCAATCGATGGCCCCCTGTCACCAGGGATCGGCGCTGACGCTCGCACCACCGACACCTCCTCACGCCACCTCAGGGCCGCCCCGTCGGCGCGCCCTCACCCCCTGACCCGATAAGGATAGCACACCGAGGGGCACAGTGGCAGAGCAGTAGGGCGCATCGTCAGGCAAGCCATTCGGCGGGGCTGCGGGTCGCCAGGCGGCGAGTGCGGGGCGTGCGATGGCGGGTGCGCCACGGGCCAATGCCCGCGGTCAGTGCGGGCCGCAGGAGTCGCGCACGATCAGGGGAGCATCAAGGACCAGTCTGGCAGGTCCTGTCACTCTGCAAGCGATGAGGTCGAGGAGCAACTCGGTCGCCCTCGCACCCAGATCGTGGTACGAGGTCCGCACCGTTGTGAGCGGCGGCTGAAGCGCGGCTGCTGCCGGTATGTCGTCATAGCCGACAACGGCGAGGTCGTCCGGAATGCAGAGCCCAAAGGCCGCCGCGGCCCGATAGACGCCGACTGCCAACGGGTCTCCCGCGGCAAGAACCGCCTCCGGCGGCTCCGCCAGGGCCAACAGCGCCTTCAGCGCCATCTCTCCCTCCTCCTCGAACCAATCCTGCACGGGGGGCACGAGCTGCGCGTCGTACGGCAGGCCACGCTCGGCGAGGGCCTGCCTGTAGCCCTGAAGACGGTCCCTCCCGACGGTCGCATTCAGGGGGCAGAGGAAGGCGATGCGGCGGTAGCCATGCTCGATCAGGTGCAGCGCGGCCCGATAGGCAGCGCTGACATCATCGTTGACCACGCAGTTGATCTCTCGATCCGGGATATACCGCTTGATGACAACGTAGGGCATCCCGGCAGAGAGGACCGGCGCAAGGTCCGCCTCCGTGATGTCCGGAAGGACACGGATAAGGAGGCCATCGAAGAAGCGTTCATCAACGATGGAGGCAAGGACGTCCGCGACCCGCCGGCCGGGGTCGACCCGGGCCACGGAGAGGAGCGCCTCACGCTCCCAGGCCACAGTGGCCACCCCGCCGATCAGGTCGCCAAAGATGGACGAGTTGCGCCGCCACTCCTGATCATAGAAGCCGAGGAACACGAGCGCGATGCGTGCGTGCCGCACGCGATCGGTAACGAATGTGCCAATCCCCTGCTGGCTCTGTAGCCGTCCCTCGGAGACCAGCTCCTGCAGAGCACGGCGCACGGTAATCAGGCTCACCGCGTGCTCGCGACACAGCTGGCGGAGGGAGGGCAGCATGTCTCCCGGACCCAGCTCGCCCGACTCGATCTGCTGCAGCAGAAGGCTCTTCAGTTGGCGATACAGCGGAACCGGCGCGGCCCTGTCGATAGGCATACGATTACCGTCTTCTGACTGCAGGGAATCGTGCCCGCGCGTTGTCGGTCATCGACCCCAGCCCTTTCGGATCAGCATCGCGGGTTCCCCACCTCAACCCGGAACACCCCCAGAGGCGCTGGCGCCCGCTCCAGGCGTGGCGGCTCGGCACCGGCCTCGCTACCGACTGGGCTGCAGCCGGGTGTGTTGCTGGGCCACAGCCCGGCCATGCTCCAGCAAGAGGTCCTGCACCGGGCTCGTACCCGGCGCAGAGCCCCGCAGCGCCCGCGGCCGGCTGCCTGCGAACCCACCGACCGATCTTGGATGCGCCCGCCGCGGCCACGTTCTTGACAGCCACCCGAGCCCAGACTATACTGTATATACACAGTATACACGGCCACCCGTGCCCGGTCAATCCCTCATTGGCGCGCCGCGGCAACGGGTGGCGCCACGCAGCCTGCATGAATGGGCTGCCCCCTTTTCCAGGAACCGGCATGGATAGCCTGATCGCCCTCCTCAACCAGCACGGAACGACGGCTCCGGCAGCCGACGACGCCGCCTCAATGGCGACATGCCTCGCGTCCCTTGCTGGTGCTCCAGTGTACCTGCGCTCCATCGTGGCCCAGGATGGAACCCTTTACTTCCTCACCCCAAAGACCCTCGGTGTGCTGGCGCGGGAGAGCGCGCCGCCGGCCACACTGCGCGGCGAGCACCGGGAGGCAGAGGTCGCCGGAGCCCGGCTCCACCTGTGGCTCTGCCCCCGCAACCATGAGAACGCCGCAGCCTTGCGACGGACCCTTTCCTTCCTTGCGCCAAAGACGCTGGGCCTGGCCCGATCCGTCGGCTTTGGCGACCGCCTCGGCCTAGCCACTCCCGGGCACGTCCGGGCAGTGCGCGGGACGGCGTTTGCCCCCATCTTTGCTCAGCAGTCCATCCGCGAGATGGCCCGCACCTCGCGCTCGCCCGAGCAGGTGCTGGATGACGCCACCTGGGGCGTGCTGCAAGAGGGATGGCGGGGCGGACATGGCGCCGACGCCGATCACCTCAAGACGACAGAGGACGTAGACCTCTGTGTGCGGGCCGGCTACACCCTCTACACCATCGACCCGGGCGACCACGTGGACAATGCGGCGGAGAGCGACCCTCCGGCCGCACTCGCCGCCAGGGTCGAGGCGCTGCCCTGGGCCGACCTGGAGAGCTCGCCGCACGACCTCCGCCGCACCTACGCCGGCCGGTCACCAGACCTCGGGCCCACCGTCAGGCTCACGGCAGACGAGGAGGCGATCCTCCGGGCAGCCGCCAAGTACGGCCGTGCCATCGCCCACACCGTGCGGCTCTACCGCCATCTGGCCGCACGCATGGCCGGCAGGCCCTTCGAGCTGGAAGTCTCCGTCGATGAGACGGCCTCGCCAACCTCCGTGGTCGAGCACTGGTTCGTGGCCAGCGAGCTCTCGCGGTTGGGGGTGCGGTGGGTCAGCCTCGCCCCGCGGTTCGTCGGCCGGTTCGAGAAGGGCGTGGACTATATCGGTGACCTGCGCGCCTTCGAGGCCGAGCTGGCCCGGCACGTGGCCGTCGCGCAGCATATGGGGCCCTACAAGCTGAGCCTGCACTCTGGCTCCGACAAGTTCAGCGTCTACCCCGCCTTCGCCCGGCTGGCCGGCCCCCTGCTGCACCTCAAGACGGCAGGCACGAGCTACCTGGCTGCACTGCGGGCCGTCGCAATCGTCGCGCCGGACCTCTTCCGTGAGATTCTGTCCTTCGCCCGCGAGCGCTATTCCGAGGACCGCGTCAGCTACCACGTCTCGGCAGACCTCGGGCGCGTCCCGGACCCCGGGCGGCTCTCCGATGCCGAGCTGCCGGGCGTGCTCGAGCTGTTTGATGCGCGTCAGGTGCTCCACGTGACCTTTGGCTCCGTCGTGACAGCCCGGGACCCCGGCGGCGGCTATCGCTTTCGGGACCGGCTGTACACCATCCTCGGAGCGCATGAAGAGGCGCACTATGAGGCCGTGTCCGCCCACCTGCGGCGGCACCTGGAGACATTCGCCTAGCAGCCGGCCCTCGCCCCGGCCTGCCATCTGCACGATTTCAGACCACAGAGGGAGGCATTGATGTCCGTCCTCGAGAGCCTGCAAGCCCGTATCCGTCGCGAGCGCCAAGCGCAGCAACCCCGCGCCGCGTCCGAGCTGGTGGAAGCGATCCACAGCGGCCGTGTGCAGGAGGCCCGCGATAACCTGCTCTTCTTCACACCCCCGGCCGAGTTCCGAGGGCGGCTCGCTGCCCTCCGGCAGGCTCTGGAGAGCGGCCTCTCCTCGGCCGGCAAGAACGAGCAAGGGCAGACGCTGCGCTTCCTCGCAGACATGGCCATCTCCCTGCGCTCCCACCTGCCGGCATGGAACCTGCGAGCAGGGATGGACGAGGCCGCGCTTGCCGCCGAGGCAGAGGCAACCGCCGCTGCCCTCGGGCGCGTGGCCCAAGCCGCGGCGCCGGAGGTGGTCCGCGCCCTCCTTGCCGACTGGCAGGCCTATGCAAGGGCCCGGCTGGATGCCGAAAAGGCCGCAGACCCCGACGGCGCGGCCCGTGACCTTGTCGGCGCCTCGGTCCTCGATTACGTCGATCATGTGTCGGCCGCTGTGAGCAGCGGGTACCTGCGGCGCGTCGCCGAGGCCCGCTATCGGGGCGAGACGATCACCGAGCTGGGCAACGACTATGCGGCCTACCTGGACTATGCCATGTACCTCGGCGTCTCCTTTGAAACGACGAACCCACCGCTCATCGACCTGGCCTGGCTGGCGGACCCGGAGCGCTGGAACGCCGTCGTCGACCGCATCATCGCTGCCAATCCGGGTGCTGACGATGCCGAGCTGGCGCGACGTGTCACGCTCGAGGTCGTGCTGGCCAATATGCGCCTGTTGCGTCCGATCTTTTTGCTCAGCGAGGGGCGCATGGGCCTCGTCAGCCTGCAGGTTAACCCCAAGAAGCACGACGACGCCGCCACGATGATCCACGACGCAACGGCGATCTATAGAGAGCTGGAGCAAGAGCTGGGCGGTGTGCCGAACGTGGTGTTCAAGCTGCCGGCAACGCGCGCCGGGCTCGAGGCCTGCCGGCACCTCAACAGCCTTGGCATGGGCACCAATGCCACCGTGAACTTTGGTCTGTTCCAGGAGATGCCCTTCGCCGAGGCCTCTGCTGCGGGGCAGGCTACCGCCTCGTACATCACCGAGATGAACGGGCGCCTTGCCTTCCCCGTACGCGACGAGCTGCTCGCCAGAGCTTCGGCGCTCGGGCTGAGCGAGGCCGAGGCCCGCGAGGCCGCGGCCTGGTCCGGCGTGGCCGTTCACAAAAAGCTGCTGCGCCTGCTCAGGGACAAGGGCTACGACCTGAGCCGGCTGCGGGCATTGGTCGCCTCGCTGCGCTGGTACACGGGCCCGGGCTACGAGGGCCTGCCCAACCCCTGCCCGGACGTTATCGACTGCATGGGCACCACGGTCATCACCATCTTCCCAAACATCCGCCATGCCCTCGATCACGCGCCCGACCTGCCGCTCAACGGCACCCAGATCGACGAGCCCGTGCCGGAGGCAGCGCTCAGAGTCCTGGAGCATAGCGAGATCTTCAAGCAGGCCTACTGGCTCCCCGGAGAGGACGACCGTTTCCGCCCGGCGAAGCCCCTCGTCCTCGAGGACGAAGCGGGCACCGCGGCCTGGGCACCGGTGGCCGCAACCTTGAGCGAGTTCTGCAACGCGTACGATCGATTCGTCGAGCGCATCGCCGCCCGTCGGCCGCGCTGCTGTCGATGACCGGGCGGCCATCTTACGGCAGGCACGCCCCATGCTGAGACCATCATCAAGGAGGCTAACCGATGCAAGGTCCCTGGCAAGACCACATGCAGCTCGGCATCGTCCACTTTATGATCTACCCGCAGCTCCTGCGTGGGGATGGCCCCATCCTCGAGACGGCAAAGCGCATCGCGGCCGACCCCTTCTTTGAGGTGCTCGAGGTTGGGCTGATCAACGATCCCGCGGTGCTGCCGCAGTTGAGGGCCATGGCCGAGGAGGCCCGGCTCAGCCTTGGCGTTGGCGCCCAGCCTGGCCTGCTCACGACCGGGGGCAATCTCGCGAGCCTCGATGAGGCGGCCCGTCAGGCCGCGGTCTCTAACGTCAAAGCCTCCATCGACCGGGCCTACGCCCTCGGGGCACGCCTCCTCGCCTTCTTAGACGGCAAGAACTCGTACCCTGGCCGTGAGCGCGAGGAGCAGGCACGTGCCCAGCTCGTCAGAAGCATCCGAGAGCTCTGCGCCTACGCCCGTGAGCAGGCCACCGACTACACCCTCTTCCTCTCTCTGGAGGTCTTTGACCGCGAGGTCGAGAAGCGCTCGCTCCTTGGCCCGACGCCTCTGGTCGCCGAGGTCGCCGCTGAGATCCGGCAGACGTGCGACAACTTTGGCGTGACCGTCGACCTCAGCCACATCCCCCAGCTCGGCGAGACGCCTCATCAGGCCCTCGAGCCGGTGAGGGACTATCTCGTGCATCTGCACGTCGGGAACTGCCTGCTCGGCGACAAGAGCCACCCGGCCTATGGGGACTACCATCCGCCCTTCGGCTGCCCCGGGGGCTGCAACGACGTCGACGAGCTGGTGCACTTTCTGCGCGTGGCCTTTGACATCGGGTACTTTGACAAAAAGCTGCCGACCGGACGGCCCGTCGTCACCTTCGAGGTCAAGCCGCTGCCCGGCGGCGACCCCGAGATGGTCATCGCAGGAACCAAACGCACCTGGGAGCTCGCCTGGGCGCGGCTGTAGAGCAACGCCATCCCCCCACAGGCTTCAAGGGCGGACGGCCTTCTTCGGTCGCAAGGCGAGGGCACGGCCCATTGAGAGACCCCCACCCCTGACCCCGCCCCGCGCCGCGGGGGCGGGGAATCCAGAATAGGAGGGGGTGTTCGCGGGC
>DYEI01000458.1 GCA_020725765.1 Anaerolinea sp.
CCACCGCGCGGCCCGCAACCCGCAATCAATGTGTGGGTCACATTAGCATGGTAGGTACCCCTGGTCAGATCTTTCTCACCAACCAACTCGAAGACGCGGGCAAGGACCTTTGGTGCCGTTCGCCTGTTGATGAGGTCCAATCGGCTGAGCGCTTCCACGTTAGTGAACCGGCCCTCGGCAAGGAGCATGTCCTCGTCCACCTCGCAGGATATCTCGACCTCGCGAATCTCCGGCCGGGTGCGTCCATCTGTAAAGAACAGCACGCGGCGAGGCAGCGGGCGCGTCTGCCGATACCGGATCTTGTAGAGCAGCATTGTCTCGGTTCGGTCGACGTAGACTCGCGCTCCAGGCACGAGATGCGTGACGAAGAACTCCTTCAGTTGCTCGCTCTGCAGCCATGCTGTTCTGCCATCGGTACACAGGTGTACTGGAAACGGTCCGCCATCCATCTGCTCCGCCACAAATCTGAGCTCGGCACGTTGCTGCCCTGCTGCAAGGGGCGGTATGATTGTGCGCGTCTCATGGTTGTACGGCAGAATGCCGTGGTCCCAATCGTAGTAGGTGAGCACATATTCCCACGTCTCTGCCGTCGGTTTCCACTCAGGGTCGACCTTCCCGCTCGGCATCTCGAGGACTGCTTCATCACGCCCTTGTTCAGAGAGCGGCCTGCTGCTGCCTGCAGGCGGAATCTCGAGGCGCTCGGTACCGCGGCGGCGCCGGTGACGTTCCGGTTTCAGTGGCGTTGCCGAGCGGGATGCCCAACTCCACCTCTGACCCGATCCCACGAACTCGACTCCCAACTCGTCCGCTCTTTGATGCAGAAGGTAGCTCAATGTGAACCGCCAGCGGTCGTAGTCGTCATCATCGGTCGTGATACCGAAGACCTCCCTGAGTATGTCTACATCGGAGACTCCGCCCGTAGATTGGGACAGGAACTGCTGGACTTGCCGCAGATGCTTCTCTTCGAGGGGCATCAGCAGCTTTTTCGGCAGCCAACGCCCTCCGAAATGCAGAACATTCGGGTTGTCCAGCCACTCCTTTGGCGGAGGCTGATGGAGGAGCTCGCGGATCTGGATCCAAAGCTTCCGAGCGGGCATCTCAAGATCAAGCAACTCACCCTCAGCTGTGCGAAGCAGATTCTCCGGCAGTGGTGCGGCCCACGCTGGCCACATTTCCGGGCCGGATGGCGCAAAGCGAGGGTCCCGCGCCAGGGCTGCATTGAGGGCCCACCGGTGGGGCTCGTCGGTCGGCTGGCGCAGATGCGTCAGGAGCTTGTCCAGCGTCACGGGCTGCCCCTGCTTCCAGAGGAACCTGGCAGCCCGGTCGAGGGCGTGGTGTGGGAGCGCAGGCAGGGCCTCCGACAGCCAACAGTAGCCAGCCCACAGCACGAAGCGGTCATCCGCATCCAGTCGCCCAAGCAAGTGCGGAAGCAGGTCCGATCCATACAGTCGCAGAACCTCGTCCACCATGGCGTGCGGCGAGGTCTCAATCTCCGCAGCCACAGAGAACAGGGTCCAGTGGCGGGCGTTCGGGTGTCTCAGGTCAGCACCCGCGATATAGCTGCGGTTCGATCCGTCTGGGAACTGTAGTGTGAGGACCCAGCGGTAATGTGGCTCGGACGCCGGGCGCCTCTGGACCACCTTGCCCGCGCCGTAGTGCCACTTGCCAGATGCATCCGTCCACGCCACGAGCAGGCGCTGCCCGACGCCATAGTCCCCGCTCTGGCGGTACACCTGGACGTTTTCCTGCTCCAGCAGCCTGTGTGCAGCAGCCAGCGATGCTGTTCGCTGCTCTGCGCTGATGTCAAGCGACGATGCTTCCAGTTTGTGCTGCACCACCTCTGCAAGCAGGGTCATGACCGTTTGGGGCTTTCCCATGCGCTTGAGGGACGCATGGACTCTGTCCAGGTCGCCAGAGGTCACGGCAAAGCTGCGAGTCCAGAAGTCGCGGTCGAGGGTTACCTTGCCCATGGTATGCCTCCATGGTCTGGGCAACTAGTCCCACCCCAGTGCCTTTCCACGTGCAGCGTCTCCTGATGGGGTGAGCTCATAGTACGTCCAGGTGCGGCGTTCGCCCTCGATATCTGCCTCCACCGTCTTCTCCGCCAGGAGACCTTCGCTCAGCAGCCTGTCGGTCAGGCGCCGGAGTGTGACCAGCCTGGCTCGCCGGGGACGGCGTTCCCCGAGTTGGGCTAGCACGCCAAAGTAGGGGAAGTCTTCCGGCGTATCGAGCCAGGCCTGTCCCAGCAACCACCGCTCAATCGCCTTGTGGCTCTTGGGTAGGCGTCGGAGCCTCGTCGCCCGTCGCACATTCCACTGATGGGCTTCGAGGACAACTGAGGCAGGGTCGATGTAGTCAGTGATTCTTGGCAGTTCGCCGATCGAGATGTCTCCCCACGGCACCTCCAGCGGATGGCAGTTGTCGCAGGAACCACACCGACTCCAACAAGGTTCTTCGCCGAAGTAGTGGAGGACGTATCGCTTGCGACACTGGCCAGGACAGAGCTCTTCGGCATATGAAATCATCCGCACAAGCTTGTCAGCTCTGTCGACCTGGTATGCGGGCATGGGGTCGGACTCCAGTTGTAGACAGGGCTCGGTGAGCATGCGAGACGTCGGCCAGATGACGTACCCACGCTCAAAGCCCCGGTACACTACCAGGTTCTCTCGATCCCACCTGTCCAGGGTGTCCTCTATCTCACCTACGGGTCTGCCGACACATGCCGCCAGCTGCGGAACATCGACGAAGAAACGTGCAGGCAGACCATGTTCGGCCTGTGCCATGAGTCCTTCGGCCACGGCCTGCTCTCCGGCTCCACGGTGCGCGATAGCCCGCATGAAATCATCGTACTGGCGGTTGATAGACAGGACAGCGCGGCGGGTGTAGTCTTGCTCACGGCGCAGATAGCCAAGTTCCTCAAGGAGATGGAGCATGACCTTGAGCCTTGTCTCGTCGATGCGCTGCTTTTCGTCCAGAAAGCGCAGCGCCTCTTCCGGATCGAAGTAGATGGGGCTGGCCAAACGGCCACGTAAATAGGCGTAGAGCGCGTCGAGGCTTTCCTTTCGGGGTACCGCAGAGCGGATGAAGTAGTCGTGGATGCGCCGATCGGATGGGTGGTAGAGCATTACACCGTAGGCATCCCTCCCGTCGCGGCCAGCCCGCCCAACTTCCTGGTAGTAGCTTTCCAGATCGCCGGGCATGTCGAAGTGGATGACGTAGCGCACATCGGCCTTGTTGATGCCCAGTCCAAACGCCTTCGTGGCGACTACCACATCCACAGTTCCTGCCTGGAATTCCTCCTCGACTGCCAGTCGGTCTGTGGCATTCATCTTGCCATGGTACGGCAGTGCGTTGATCCCATAGATCCGCAGTAGCCGGGCCAAGTGATCCGCGTCGCCGGTTCGAGCTACGTAGACGATCGCGATCTCGTTGCGTTCCGCTGCCGTTCTCAGTATCCTGAGCAACTGCATGAGCTTGTCGCTTCGTCGCCGAATGGGGTACGTGGTGGTATGCTGGTTGTACACGACAAGCTTGAGCTCTGGTCGGTCAAAGGACGCAAGTACCATGTACGGATCAGACAGGTGAAGCCGCTCGCAGATCGTTGCCCGCATGTCCTGAGTAGCGGTAGCGGTAAGCGCGGCCACGGGAGGACGCTTACCCACGCGTCGAAGGATCTCATAGATGTAGAGGTAGTCCGGACGAAAATCGGTGCCCCATGTTACCACGCAGTGTGCCTCGTCAATCACCAACTGACGCACCCTCACCTCGCGCAGCGCGTTCACTAGCTTGCGGTCGCGTAGGCGCTCGGGGCTCACGTAGAGGAGGCGCAAGCGGTGCGCGAGCACGTGATCGAGAATACGCTCGCGCTCCTCTGCACGCATGCCGCTCGTAAGGCAGGCGGCTGCCTCGATTCCAAGGGCGTGGAGCTTCTCTACCTGGTCGCGCATCAGCGCAATAAGTGGCGAGATCACGAGCGTGAGCCCCTCGCGCAGAAATGCGGGCAGCTGGAAGACGAGGGACTTGCCACCACCCGTAGGCATGAGGGCGAGGAGGTCGCGCTCCGTGAGAAGAGCCCGGATCGCCTCCTCCTGCTCCGGGCTTCTGAAGTCCCTATACTGCGGCCCGAAAAGGTCGCGCATAGCATCCAACACCAACGGTCGAACTGCAGGCCAGGCATCCCAGGCCATAGGCAGCAAGCTGGCGAACTGCTCCGTCCAGGCTGCCATGCGTTCCTCAAAGCGCGTGCGGAGCGTTCCCGGCAACTCGTGCCAGAAAGCGTCGTCTACAGGCATCGGATCACCGTGGGCGCGCATGAAGCGCACGATCTCTTCGTAGGTGCGCTTGCGGTCGGCCTCGAACCGGTCGGCGGTGTCAGGACGATAGTATCCCGGTAGCGATGCCAGCAGGTCTGGCTTGTAGCTCTTGCGGTGGATGCCCTTGTCATAAAGGATGACCACGCCATAGTCATCGCGCCCGCGGATGAGCCGACCAAAGCCCTGTTTGAACTGAATCAGCATCAGTGGCAATATGTAGGGGGTGAAGCGATCTGCCTGGCCGTTCTCCAGGTACTCTTCAGCGCGAGCCTGGATCAGCGGCGCTCCCATCATGGGGAAGGGCAGCTTCTCCATCACTACGAAGGAAAGTGACTTGCCGGGCACGTCGAGGCCCTCCCAGAAGCTCTTGAGGCCGAGGAGCACTGACTCCTCCCGTTCTTTGAAATCCTCCCGGAGTTGGTGACGGGAGAGTGCTTTGGCCTGGTAGAGGACTGGAATGCTGTGGCGTCCAAGGAAGCTGACCAGGCCCTCGTGGCCCTTGTCCTCGTTCCCGAGGGCGACATACTCCATGCGCTCACGTGCGGTGAAGAGTCCTAGAGCCCGTCCGCCAGTCAGTCGGAACAGTAGCTTCAACTCCTCGGTCAGGTACTCTTTGAAACGATCCAGATCCTCTCCGCGCGGTGCCACCTCCAGATAATCTGCCAGAATGAGAAAGGCATTCTCCTCGTAAGGAAACCCGCTCGCAATCTGGTAACACTGCGCGCACGGAATGACCCCCTCGAGGCCAAGCCGGTCTCGGAAGAACCCGAACTGCCCCTCACCGGTGGTCAGGGTTGCAGAAGTCAGCACAACCGGCGTCCGGTCATAGACCGCCTGCCGCAAGTGAGGACCAACGCGCACCGGGGCCTTTCTGAGTGCCCAGTCGACAAAGTCCGTCGTGCCACTCTCGGTTTCAGAGTACTCAGTGATCTCCGCCCAGTATACCCATCCCTTCTCTCTTACGCTCAGTATTTCGTCGAACGCTGCGGTCTGCCCACGCGCAAGCCTGGCCAGGAACTGCAGTTCACGGCGTGTCTCAGGCGCGTGCGGAAACGTATCGCCAAGGGGAACGATTTGGCTGTGGAGTGCCTCCAGTCGGCTTGCCACTGCCTCCAGTTCGTTCTGGAGGGCTGCGCGGAAGCGGTCCACATGAGCCCAGCGTTGATCGATACCACGTGGATCGCGCCGCAGCCGAACTTGGGCCCCATAACGAGGATCGACCCTGACCCCGCTTCGCCTGGCATAGTCTCTCAGGTGGTCGCCAAAATCATGGGCCAGAACCCGCAAGCGCGGGAGATGCCCTTCCAACAGCTCGCGTATGATCTTGTGCAGGTGTGGGATGCTCGGGAGGTTCTTGCGCAGGCGTATTAGCAGCCCGCGGCCATCCATGGGGGACTGTAGGCGCATGAGCAGTCCCTCAATTGTCGACCTTGATACCTCTTCGGTGAGCGCAGCGGTACAGGCATCCTCCAGGTTGTGAGCTTCGTCTACGATCAAGAACTCGGGCTGAGGCCAGCCTCCCTGTCCCCAAGGCGCAGTCAGGAGCAATGCGTGGTTCATTACCACGAGGTCGGCCTGCCGCGCTCGCGCCAGTGACGCGTGGTAGAAGCATACGCCGAGCCCGCAGTCCGGGCATTCCGAACCGGCCTCGTCGCGCGCTACTTGTGCCTTGAGATGGGCAAACCCCGGATATGTGCGGTCAACCCACGGGTGAAGTTCGTCGAGTGCTCCATCTCGAGTGGTCTGCATCCACCGCAGGAGGTAGAACAGGCCCAGACGGTACTGCAGAGCATTCCGGTAGGCATCACCTGTCGCAGGGAAGACACCCTCAACCTCGCTACGGAGCACATTCCAGGTGCTCGGGCTGACGTAGTTTGCCGCGCCCTTGAGGAGCTGGTAGCGAAAGCATTGAGGGAACAATCGCTCGATCCGCTCCAGCTCCGCCATCAGCTGGTCCTGGAGGTTCTTGGCAGAAGTGGACACGCCCACCTGCTTGCCGAAATGCCGAGCCCAGCAGAGTGCGGGGACCAGGTACGCCATGGTTTTCCCGGTGCCAGTGGGCGCCTCGGTCATCACGGAAGCTCGTCGGTCCAGTGCCTCCGCAACTAATGTGACGCATGGATATTCTGCGGAATGCGGCGCAGAGGGCGCATGCAATCCAC
>DYEI01000459.1 GCA_020725765.1 Anaerolinea sp.
CTGGCGCGGGGAAGGGGGCAGGGGGATGGGGCGACGGTTCAAGGGAGTGAGCCGTGCACAGCGCCCGCTACGGGGCTTGGTCGCGCCCAATCGATGGGAGCGCCAGCTCCTTGAGTTAGCGCCTATCGGGGTCAGGGGAGGGGGCGGCGTCGCGAGGTGCTGCGCAGGCTGCGGGGGCCTGCGCTCCCCCAGGTCACTTGTGGGTAACGGATAGCTCTGGAGACGGAGCGTTGTCCTGCGCAGCGAGGAGTTGCGCACTCCGTGGCGGGGGCATTGGCCCGGCGGGTAACGCCGAGGGGCGGAAGGCTGCGGCCTTCCGCCCCTCTCAGGTTCTGCCTGCGGATGTCGGCGGAACCCTGGCTACTTGGTGAAGGTAAAGTTGGCCACGTGCACCGTGCCGTCGGCCAGCTTGACGACCAGCTGCCGACAGGTGCCCGCCCAGGCCTTGTCCGTCTTCCAGACGTAGACGTACTGGTCGGCGATGGGATCGTAGGTCAGGCTGCTCTGACCGGCGGTCACCGTCTGCTCGACGTCGTCAAGGACCGTGGCAGTGCCACACGGGATCGCACCAGACCCGGGATAGCCGGCGGCGAACACGTTCAGGCCCTGGTCACCGCCGAGGCGGAACTTGACCGGCACGGCGCTCCCGGCTTTGACGCGGTTCCAGACAGGGAGGTTGTCGACCGGCTGGAAGAAGCCGCTCCAGTTGTAGAGCACTGTGACGGTGAACGTGCAGGAACTGCTGTTGCCCGCCTCGTCCGTGGCCGTGGCAGTGACCTTCGTGGCGCCGACGGGGAAGCTGCTGCCACTGGCGTGGCTGAAGACGACCGGCACGTCGCCGGAGACGAGGTCGTAGGCGCTCGCCTCAAAGGTCACGACCGCCTGGCTCGCCCCGGTCGCGTACACCGTGATATCGCCGGGGCAGGTGATCTCCGGCGGCGTGGTGTCCTCCACGGTCACGGTGAACTCGCAGCTGGCCGAGTTGCCGGAGGTGTCGGTGGCGGTGGCGGTAACCGTCGTCGTGCCGAGCGGGAAGGTGCTCCCACTCGGCGGATCGACAACAAGAGAGGCAACCTCGACGTTGTCGGTCGCGGTCACGTCGAAAGTCACGACGGCCCCCTCCGGTCCGGTGGCCTCTGCGACAATGTCGCCGGGGCAGGTGATCTCGGGCGGCTCACTATCTGCCGGCGGTGGCGGAGCCTCGACGATAACCCGGTAGCTGCCGCTCGTCCCTGCGCTGAGCTTTGCGCCGGTTTGGTTGGAGTTGGTGATGTCAAAGACACCGACTGTGAGCACAAAAGTGCCGGCCGCCTGGTCCGAGGCGACCGTGATAGTGCCGTCGGTCTCGAAGACGTCGGGGTCATCCTGTGCCGCTCGCGGCTCTACTGTGAACGTCTGCGGGTTTGACCCTGTGAAGGTGCCCCCCGACAGCGTCCAGTCCCGGTACACCTTGAAGGTGGCGGTGCCATCCTGCTTGCCGGTAACCTTCATCGTGATGGTGATCGAGGCGGAGGATCCTGGGGATAGTGTCACGCTTCCCGTTGGCTCGGTGACGTCGACGACCGAGACCTCGACGCTGCTCGCCCCAGCCGCCCACGGCAGCACGAGCATCAGCGCCATGGCCACCAGGACCAGGCTGCGGACTCGGGAGATGCGCCTCATGCCGTCCCTCCTCTAAAGCTCTCAGCAAACGCCATTGCCTTGCGCCGATCAAGTCCCGAGGGGCGCCTGCACCTCCTGCGCCCCGCGCCGGGGCATCCCCTCCTTTCCTGACCTTCAGAGGCGGACAGGCTGCTTTAGCCGCCGTCCCTCGGCTCTTGCCGGAGGGTACCCGATCCCCCCGTA
>DYEI01000460.1 GCA_020725765.1 Anaerolinea sp.
GGAGCGTAAGCGCCCGTGGCCCGCGCAGCATCTCGCGGAGCCGCCCCCACCCCTGACCCCCCAGGCGGACGCGACGCGTCCGCCTGGGGGAGGGGCAGCGGTGGGGGGCACTCTTGGAGGCAAGCATGCTGGCGCTCCTTAGTTTGGCGCCTGTGCGCCCCGCCCTGAACCCGAGTCTGCACACGTGCGAGCCGATCACCCTTTGACACGCCACACCGCGGCCACTATACTGCCGTTCAGGTCTGGCTGCGCGCCAGCCAGGGAGGACAGCCAGAGTTGCCAGACTGGTCCATTCGCCCCTATTCCGGCACTCGAGAGGACGCCATCGAGCTCCTCGAGGTCGAGAAGCAGTCCTTTGGCGAGTGTCCATATTCTGCCCAAGAGCTAGCCGCACGGCTCGCTCGCCCCGAGCAGCGCGTGTGGCTCGCCGAGGCCGCGGGCCGCATCGTCGGCTTTCTGTCGGGGCTGGAGACGCTCGGGCTGGGCGGCCCCCGAATCGAGGCAGACCTCCTCGGCGTCCATCCTCACTGGCGCGGAAGGGGGATAGCTACAGCGCTGCTCCTGGCGCTCCGCCGTCAGGCCGACGGACGACAGTGCGTCCGTGGTGTCGTCAGTCTGCACAACCCCGCCTCTGCCCGCGCCTTCGCGCGGGCCGGCTTTGCGCCCTCCGAGTGGGCCTGCGATCTGCTGCTCTACCGGATTCGCGGCCGTGCGCCCCGCGCACTGCCCGCCTGGGGTGGTGCCGTGCGCCCCCTCGCGCAGCGCGTCGAAGCGGACCAGCTTGCCGCCATCGCCCGTGGCGAGCTCCTGACGCCCGACCGACTCTTGAGAAGCACGCAGGAGACCGGCGTCACAGTGCTGATTGCTGAGAAGGAGGGCGCAATCAGGGCGGGAATGGAGCTTCTCGAGGTGCACACCCTCCTCTACTCAGGGCTGTGGATCGAATCGATACTGCCATCGGAGTCCTGGAGGCCCGCTATCCGTGCCATGGTAACCGCCGCCATCGAGCTGGCCAAAGAGCGGGGGTTGGACGAGGTCGGCTGCCTTGTTCCTAAGGATCGGTGGTCGCTCAGGGCGACGCTTCTCGAAGAGGGCTTTGCGCCACTGGACAGCTATCGCGTGTGGCTGGCGCATCCCCTGCCGGCGGAGCGAACTGCCCCATGAGCTACCGCTGGACCAGAGCCGCGTCACTGGCAGCCAGAGTCCTCCTCGGGCTCCTCGCAGCAGCCCTTTGCGTGCTCCTCCTCACCGTATGGCGCCGCCCCCTCCTCACCCTGTTCAGCGAGCCAGAGCACCTGCAAGGCCTGGTTCGGAAACTGGGACCGACTGGGCCGCTCGCCATCATCCTGCTGCAGGCAGCGCAGGTGCTACTCGCACCGATTCCCGGCCAGGCTGTCAGCATTGCCAGTGGGTTCCTGTTCGGCCCCTGGCTTGGCACGCTCTACAGCATGCTCGGCCTCTTCGTCGGCACGGTCGCCGGGCTCCGGCTCGTGCGCCGCTGGGGGCGGCCCCTCGTCGAGCACCTCGTCGATCCGGAGACGCTGACGCGGATAGACCGGCTCGCCGGTACCCTGGGAGCGCCACTGCTCTTTCTCGTCTGCGTGCTGCCCTTCCTGCCGGACGACCTCATCATCCTCGCAGCCGGGCTGAGCCGCATTCCTCTCGCCGCCATCGTGGCCGCGGCGCTCCTCGGGCGGCTGCCCAGCGTGCTGCTCGCTGCCCACCTCGGACGCGGCGCCACGGCCATCCGCCTGACTATCCCTCAATGGCTCGCCATCATCGCCGCTGCTCTGGCGCTGACGGCGATCGCCTACGCCCTGCGCGGGCGCGGCGAGCGTGCCGTCTGGTCGCTCCTCGAGCGCATCGGCAGGCAGCGGGAGGGCAAGGACTGAGGGGCTAGGAGGACGCGCGGGCTGCCGGGGCGCAAGATGCCCGACGGCTGGACTTGTCGGCGAGGCGTCTGAGGCGTCGCTCGATTTCAGCGAGTCTGCGCCTGTCCGGACGGGGTTCCTGACCGAGCAGGGCGAGCGCGCGCGTGGTCAGGATTTGGGCACGCGCGAGATCGCGAACCGTGTGCTCATAGTACTTGGCCAGAGCAATGCAGGCCTCCACGTCCCTCTCTTCGGCAAGGGCGTGCCATAGCGCCACGGCATCCTCAGCCCGACCCACCCGCCTGTACAGCCGGGCGAGGCGGTGCATCGCGGCATGCCGCTCCTCCCGTGCGAGCTGGCAGCGCAGACACCGCTCGTACAGCTCTGTGGCGGAAACGAGGTCGCCATCCACTTCCCGCCGCTGGGCCAGGCTGAACAAGTCCTCTCCGTGGCTCAAGGATTGCAGCGGCTCGCTGAGCGTCGCGCAGAGCGAAGCCGCCAGCGTCGCGAGACTGAGGATGTCGTGTGCATTGTGGTAAAAGACCTGCCGCATCGGCTCGGCCCTGCCCCACTGCAAAAAGTCCCGGTAGAGCCCCGGGATGGCCCAACCCGGCACATCGTAGCCGCTGCGCTGCACGCACAGCACATGCTCCTCCAGTGAGGACAGCGCACAGGACTTGAGCCGCCGACGCCACAACCGCCGGGCCGGGACGAGCAGGTCCAGATGGCACGCGTTCACGAGTGGCGGCGGCTGGCGGTTCATGGCAAAGCGCGTCTCGAGGAGCGGCCAGTCAAAGAGGCGCCCGTTGAAGGTCACCAGCCCGCCGCAGTCCGATAGCACTCGACGCACCAGGGCCAGCATCGCGGGCTCTTCGGGAATGTCGCGCATGAAGTACTGCCGCACCACAAACTCGTCTTCCTCGAACCGGCCAACACCGACCAGGAAGGCATAGGTACCCGTCCCGCCTGCCAGCCCCGTGGTCTCGGTGTCGAGAAAGGCCAGCCCGTGAAAGTTGGCCTCAAAGCTGTCGGCTTCGCCGAGCAGCAGGCGCAGGACCGACGGCCGGTGCTCGAGCACCGCCCCGACCGGCATCTGACCGTGCCGGTGCTCGAGGGGGTAGCGGGTCTCCGAGAGGAAACAGGTCCCCTCTTCCGTCTCGACCTCAACACCGGGGACCCAGTCCTCGATCCGATGGCGCGGCGGCGCCGGCCGGGCAGGGACTGGCTCCGCCCTCTCCGGCTGCGTCCGAAGACCACCTGCCCCAAGCCGCACGCCGAGACGCTCAAGGCGCTTCCGGAGATCGTCAGCCGTGCTGCTCAAGGCCGCACTCCCTGCACGACACCCTCGCCGCTCGCCACTTCGAGGAGGCGAAGCACCTGCCGCTTGAGGTCTCGGCCTCCCTCCTGCACGGGGCCGACACAGGCCGGGCATCCACTCTCGCAGGTGCAGCCCGCCACAAGTCCGTGGGCGGCCTGCCAGACCTCGCGTCCGAGGGAGTAGAGCTGGTCGCTGAGGCCGATGCCCCCCGGCACCTGATCGTACACCGTCAGCGTGGGTCCCTCGGTGTGGCTCGAACGCACCTCAGGCACCACCCCAATGTCGCGAGGGTCACACATGAGAAAGAGCGGGGCTACGTTCCCGAGCGCGTGTGCCAGACCGGCCAGGCTGCCCGCCGGCACCTGCGAGCCATCCGCCCGCCAGTGGCAGCGGCGACAGAGGGTGATAAGGTTCGAGAGCTGGTTGGCCGCGAGGTAGGCATCATTCTTGCCCGGCTCATAGCCAAACTCGCGGAAGGGACGCAGGTGGTGCACGTCGTGCTCGCGGTCCTCACGTTCCGGTGCACCGCAGAAGCGGCAGCGAAAACCGTCCCGCTCCCGTGCCCGTCGGCGCATCTCTTGCCAGTTTGGCCCCCGATCAAAGCGCGCTTCCGGGCTCAGCACCCCCTCCTCGACCAGAGCCATGGCGACCTCGGGCGGGAACCAGAACCAACAGCCCTGAGTCTCCATCTCCTGCTCGGGGAGCTCGATAGTCCCCCAGCCGAGGTTCTCGTGTGTGTACAGGCGCACCTTGCGATACACCGTGGTCACGCTGGTCACGCGGACGGCGCCGCGCCCCTTGCACAGGTACGGCCCCGGCTCCCGCCCCTGCTCCTCGACCACCTGCACGTGAGTGGAGGTCGAAGCCTCCGTGTAATAGTCTACCTGCACCGGTTTGACCGTCGCACGGCGCCCCTCCCAGTCCAGCCGTGTGACCTCGTAGGACTGCCCCTCGTGCAGATAGATCGCCCCCTCATGGATGAGCATCGGCGCGGCATAGGGCTCGACCCCTCCGATCACCCGCCCGGACTCCTCCTCGGCAATCACAAACGAATCGGGCGCACTCGTACGCAGCGAGACATGCTGGGCGGGATAGGAGTCGCCCACCCAGTAAGCGACTCGCCTGGCTCTATGAACCAGGCCTTCGTCTTCCAGGAGGGCCAGATAGGCCGACACATCACGCCCGCCGAAAAGCTCGCCCTCCTCGAACGGCAGCTCAAAGCTTGCACAGGCCAGATGCCCGAGAAGGATGAGGGGATTGTCCGGGTTGATGAGGGCGTGCTCCGGCGAACGCTCGAGGAGATAGTCCGGATAGCGCACGATGTACTGATCGAGGGGCGAGCCCCCTGCCACCAGCACCGCCAGCGACGCCCCCTGTCGGCGCCCTGCCCGACCAATCTGCTGCCAGGCCGAGGCGATGGTGCCGGGATATCCCACCATCACCACGGCCGCCAGCTCACCGATGTCCACGCCAAGCTCCAGGGCATTGGTCGCGACGACGCCCCGAACTGCGCCCTCCCTCAGCCCGCGCTCGACCTCACGCCGCTCCCCCGGGAGATAGCCACCCCGGTATCCGCGGACCGTCCGCGGCGCCCAGCCCTTGCGCTGCGCCTCCCGGAGCAGGTAGGTCAGCAGGACCTCCGCCGACACGCGCGACCGCGCAAAAACGATGGTCTGCAGGCCTCGCTCGATCAGGCGGGCTGCGAGGGCACGCCCGTCGAGAAGAGGGCTGCGCCGGATGCCGAGGGCCCGATCGACGATGGGGGGGTTGTAGAAGAGGATGTGCCGCTCGCCCCTCGGGGCTCCATCCCCATCGACAACGCTGACCGGCTGCCCAAGCAGCGCCGTTGCCAGTTGGAGTGGATTGGCAATCGTCGCCGAGCAGCAGATGTACCGGGGGGCCGCCCCGTAGAAGCGGCACACGCGTTGCAACCGGCGCAGCACGTTGGCCATGTGGCTCCCAAAGACCCCTCGGTACGCGTGCAACTCGTCGAGGACCACATACTGCAGCCCCTGGAAAAAGCTCGCCCACTTGGTGTGATGCGGGAGGATGCCGGTGTGCAGCATGTCGGGGTTGGTCAGCAGGATGCGTGTCCTCGCGCGCACCGCGCGCCGCACGTCGGCATCCGTGTCGCCATCGTAGGTGTCGATAGAGAGGTCAGCGTCGGCCAGCGAGGCCAGCTCTGCCAGAGCGGCGGCCTGATCCTGTGTCAGGGCCTTGGTCGGGAACAGGTACATGGCCCGGGCTTGGGGGTCCGCAAGCAGCTTGGTCAGCACCGGCACGTTGTAGCAGAGCGTCTTGCCCGAGGCGGTGCCGGTCACGACGGCGACGTTCTCGCCGGCCAGCGCCCGCTCGATGGCCAGGCTCTGGTGGATATAGGGCGCACGAATGCCACGGCGCCTGAGGGCCTCCAGCACCTGCGGGGCGACGCCTTCGGGCCACTCCCCATAGACGGCCTCACGTGCCGGAAGGCAGCGCCAGGCCGTCAGCCCCTGCACGACCTGTGGCTCCCCCCGCAGACCTTCCAGCGCGGCCTCCATAGAAAGAAGGTGATCTGCGCGTCTGCAGGGCGAGGGAAGGGAGGTCTCCAAGGCCTACCTCGCTTGCTGCTCGACCATCTCCCGAAGCCGGGCTTCATCGATCACCGGCGTGCCGAGTTCCTGCGCCCGGCGCATCTTGGTTCCGCCGGGAGCCTCGCCCACCACCAGGAAATCGGTATTGCGGGACACGGCATCGGTAACCCGGCCTCCGTGCGCCTCGATGTAGGCCGTGGCCTCCTCCCGGCTCATGCCCGGGAGCGTGCCGGTAATCACAAAGGTCAAGCCTTCGAGCGGGCGCCGCCCCTCACCGGCCCGGCGCTCCGGCTCCATCCGCACGCCAGCCGCTCGCATCCGCTCCACCACGCGCCGGTTGGCCGGGTTGGCAAAGAACTCGACCACGCTGCGCGCGATCGTCGGCCCAATGCCCTCGATCGCCTGGAGCTCCTCCTGCCGGGCGCGCATGATGGCATCGATGGACCCATAGTGCTGCTCGAGAGCCTGCGCTGCCGCCTGCCCCACGTGACGTATGCCCAGCCCGACCAGTACCCGCCACAGGGGCCGCTCCTTGGAGGCCTCGACGGCATTCAGCAGGTTTTCCGCCCGTTTCCTGGCAAAGCCCTCGAGGCGCAGCAGGTCCTCCTCGCGCAGGTAGTAGAGGTCCGAGAGGTCGCGCACGAGGCCGCTGTCCACGAGCTGATGGGCGACGCGCGAGCCGAGGCCCTCGATATCCATCGCCCCACGGCTGGCAAAGACCTCGAGGCGCCTCACAAAGATGGCCGGGCAGCTCACGTTGACGCAGTAGACGGCGACCTCGTCCGGCCGCTGGATGACCGGCCCGCCGCACACCGGGCACTCTTTGGGGGCCTCGATCGGGCGCTCCTCCCCTGTCCGCAGGCTGGTCACCGGGCCGACCACATACGGGATCACATCCCCCGCCCTCCGGACCACGACCATGTCGCCCAACCGGATATCCTTCCGCGCCACATCCTGAAAGTTGTGCAGCGTCGCGTGCTCGACGCGCACGCCTCCGATGTGCACCGGGTCGAGGACGGCAACCGGGGTGAGCGTACCCATGCTGCCGACCTGTATCTCGACCTCGCGCAGCCTCGTTACCGCCTCGCGCGGCTCGAACTTGAAGGCCACCGCGCCGCGCGGGTCCCTTCCGGCCACGCCAAGGGCCTCCTGCAGGGCCAGGTCATTGATCTTGATGACCATGCCGTCGGCCTCATAGTCCAGCTCGGACCGCCGGGCCATCCACTCATGCACGTAGGCCAGCGCATCCTCCAGCCGATCGAAATGCCGGGCATCAGGGGTCGTCGGGAAACCCCACTGCCGCAGCCGGTGGAGGACCTCCCATTGCGTCGGCACGCCGTCGCCATCCACGATCGCATAGGTAAAGAGCCGGATGGGGCGGGCGGCGGTGACCCGGGGATCCAGCTGGCGCAACGAGCCCGCTGCTGCATTGCGCGGGTTGGCAAAGGGCCGCTCCCCGCTTTTCTCCAGCTCGGCGTTGAGCGCAGCAAAGCGGCTGACCGGGAGGTAGGCCTCGCCGCTGACCACCAGCCGTCGAGGGACCGGCGGCACCGACGGGTCGTCCTTTCGCAGGGGTATCGAGAGGGGCACGTCCCGCACGGTTCTCAGGTTAGCTGTGATGTCCTCACCGACCTCGCCATCCCCGCGCGTGGCGCCCACCCTGAGTTGCCCATCCAGGTAGGTCAGCACTACCCGCAGGCCATCGATCTTGGGCTCGACGACAAAGTCGAACCTGGCCCCCTTCGGGGCCAGGCGGCGTGCCCTGTCGAGCCAGGCCCACACCTCCTCGTCGCTGGTAACGCTGGCCAGGCTGAGGATGGGCCGCGGGTGTCGCACGCGGCGAAAGCCGGCCTGAGGCTCGCCGCTCACCCGCTGCGTCGGAGAGTCGGGCGTGATCCACTCAGGATGGCGCGCCTCAATGGCCTGCAGCTCCCGGAACAGGGCGTCGTAGGCCGCATCGGAGATCTCTGGGCTATTCAGCACATAGTAGCGGTAGTCGTGATAGCGGATCAGGCGACGCAGCTCTTCCAGGCGCTGTCTCTCGTCCGTCATGGGCTACCTCTACGGTGCAAGTGTCAAAAAGTCACCGGCCACCCAGCCCACGATTCCTGCCGGGTCCTCAACCTTCCACCAGGTGTACCCCGACGCCTGCTCGGGCCCTCCGATGATGATCAGCCGGGTACCGTCCGGCACGACCTTCACCGTGACTGTGTCGGTGCCGGGCGCCTGACGAATCCGAAGCTGCGCTTCCCCGGTGCCCGCCACGACCACCCGCGCCCCGACACCGATGGCCGCGGGCTGGGGCGCCTCCGGTGTGGTCACACTGGGAGGCTGTGTCGGCTCAACGATAACCATCGGAGTGACGGTCGGCCAGAGCGTCGATGTGCCCGCCGGGGTGACCGTGACCCGTGGAGGCGGACTGCCTGCAGGGGCGATGATGAGGAACCAGAGCGCCGCGATCAGGACGAGGATGCCGACCGGCAGGGCGATCCATACCCAGCTCCCCTCCAGGATGCCGCCTTCATCGTCGCGTCCTCGTTTGCTTCCAGGCCTCGTGCTTCCGGAACTGACAGCCACCGCTCTTACCTCCGTGTCATGTGCAACGCGGGGCCTCTCTCAGCCCCTTCGCCTCAACCACTTTTGAAGCTGGTCCAGAGAGCGCGTGTTCAGCACCGAACGCGGGTTTGCCCAGCCCCGCCGCGCCATAGCCACGCCGTAGTACATGGCCCGCAGAGCATTGGCACTGTGCGCATCCGAATCGATCGCGATGAGCACTCCCAGCTCCATGGCGCGCTTGACGTGGACATCATCGAGATCAAGGCGCTCGGGAATCCCGTTCACCTCGATGGCCGTGCCGGTTCGGGCCGCTTCCTGAAGGATCGCCTCGATGTCGACCTCGCTCGCCTCGCGCTGACCGAGGAGTCGCCCCGTCGGGTGCCCGATCACGTCAACGTGGGGGTTACGGAGCGCGTTCATGATCCGCGCCGTCACCTGCTCGCGAGTCTGCCGGAGGCCCGAGTGCACCGAGGCCACGACCACATCAAAGCCGGCCAGAACGTCGTCCGGGAAGTCCAGGGTGCCGTCGGCATGGATCTCCAACTCACAGCCCTGCAGGATGTAGGCCCCGCGCTTTCTGGCGTTGAGACGATCAATGAGACGTCGTTGTTCCGCAAAGCGCGCCGCGCTCAGACCGCTCGCCACGGCGAGCGACTGCGTGTGATCCGACACAACCAGATACTCGTAGCCCAACTCGCCGGCTGCCAGGGCCAGCTCCTCAACAGGGGTGACGCCATCGCTCCAGTCGCTGTGCACGTGCAGGTCGCCGCGGATGTGCCTCAGCTCCACAAGCTGCGGCAGGCGCCCCTCCTGCGCAGCCTGGATCTCGCCACGGTCCTCGCGCAGCTCGGGCGGTATCCAGGGGAGCCCAAGCATCTCATAGACCTGGCGCTCCTCGCCACACAGGATCTCTTCGTTGCCCCGCTTGTACCCGTACTCGCTCAGGCTCAGGCCCTTGCTCTGCGCCAGTGTGCGCAGGGCCACGTTGTGGTCCTTCGAGCCAGTAAAGTACTGGAGCAGAGAGCCCCACCGCTCCCGGGGCAGAACCCGCAGGTCGGCCTGTACCCCGTTCTCCAGGATCACGGTGGCCTTCGTCGGACCGTGCACGACGACGTCAGCAACCTGGGGAAAGCGGGTGAAGGCGTCGGTCACGGCGGCGCCATCCTTCGCCGCAGCCAGGAGGTCGACGTCGCCAATGGTAGGACACATCCTCCGAAGGCTCCCGGCAGCCGACGCCTCCTCAACCCCCGGCAGGCTGCGGAGCTGCTCCAAGAGCTCCATGGCGATTGGCCACGCCACCCCCAGGGGGATGCGTTTGCTTCTCTGGTACAGCGCGCGGATGCCTTCGAGGATGCGCTGCTCCGAGCGAGCACCCAGCCCCGGCAACTCGCGCAGCCTGCCAGCGCGCGCTGCCTCCTCGACCTCGGCAACGCTCGTCGCCCCGAGCCGCTCCCAGAGCAGCCGGGCCGTCTTCGGGCCGACCTCCGGGATGGCGAGGAGGCTGACGACACCGGGAGGGATCTCCTCCTGCAGCTCCTCATAGTACTGCAGACGGCCGGTCCGCAACAGCTCGTCGAGCTTTTTCTCCAGCGCCTCGCCGACACCGGGTATCCGTCGGAGGCCGCCCTCGACCCAGACCTCATTGATGTCCCGGCCGAGGTCGAGGATGCTCTGTGCGGCGCGGCGGTAGGCAAGGGCCTTGTAGACGACCTCGCCCTTGATTTCGAGCATATCGGCGATCTGCAGGAGAATGTCCGCCACCTCGCGGTTGGACAGACGGTGCCCCATGGTCGCACCTCTGATCATGGCCCGCACGTCCTTGCCGGCTCTGGTCCGGCGCTGGCCGCGATCGGCGCTCATCGCATCCACCTCGCCCAGAGGCAAAGCCGCCGCTCTCCTCCAGCCCTCAGGCCCCGAACTTGGTCAGCTTGAGGGCATGCGCGAGGGCAAGGGGCATGATGTCGGTCGCCGGGAAGCGCCCGAGGGCCCCCCTGGCGCAGGTCCTCTCGCCGAAGGAATCGACGCCATCTGGCCGGCAGGTCTCCGCCCACAGGAGGAACGGCACGGGATGCCAGCTATGGGACCGGAGCGGCGCGGGCGTCGAATGGTCGCCGGTCACAATCACGACATCGGGGCGCAGCTGCACCAGCCGGGGGATGAGCGAGTCGACATGCTCGATGACCTCGACCTTGCGGGCAAAGTCGCCGTCCTCGCCCGCAGAGTCGGTCTTTTTGACGTGCAGGTAGAAAAAGTCATAGTCCGCCCAGGCATGCTCAAGGGTCCCAAACTCGTCGGCGAGGGCAGGTCCGGTAGGGAGGGCGGTCATGCCCACCAGCTTGGCCAGCCCTCTGTACATGGGGTAGCTGGCGATGGCCGCAGGCTGCAGGCCAAACACCTCGCCCATCGACGGAATGGTGGGGTACTTGGCAAACCCCCGGAGGAGCACCATGTTGGCCGGATGCGCGTCGGCGAGGATGCGGGCGGCCTGCCGCACAAACTCGTTGACCAGCTCTGCTGTGCGTGCCGCCTCTGGGACGAGTGGCCTCACCGGCAGTGGCGGCACGCCGAGGGCCTGTGGGTCCGTCTCACTGAGGGCGGGCACGAGGCCCTCCCCCCGCAGCACGAGCACGAACCGGTGCTCCCTCACGGGGGCCACAAAAACCTCCACACCCTCGAGCCTGACCTCCGCCTGCAGCCTGGCGGTGAGCTCTGCCGCGGCCTCGCTGGCAATGCGCCCGGCCCTGCGGTCCGTGATCCGCCCCTCAGCATCTACCGTCGCAAAGTTCCCTCGGGCCGCGAGATCGTTGGGCGTGAGCGGAAAGTCGATCCCCACCGCCTCGAGAACCCCACGACCGATCTCATAGGCGAACGGATCGTAGCCGAACAGCGCCAGATGAGAGGGGCCGCTGCCCGGCGTGATGCCCGGCCCGATCGGCTCGTGCAGGCCCACGATTCCCTTTGCCGCCAGCGCATCCAGGTTCGGAGTGTGCGCCAGCTCCAGGGCGGTCATTCCACCCGGCTCTACAGGCACGCCTCCGAGGCCATCCATCACCACCATGACGATCTTTTTCTCGTTCTTGACCACCAACTCGCGCAACCGCGACAGATCCGCCATATGCTCCTCGCAACACGATTTCGATGATCCGACTGACGCAGCGACGGCCGCGCGGCCCATACCCCTGACCTAGCTCGCGAGCACCTCGGCGAGCCGGTACATGTTCACGTCGATGGGCTTGCGCCTGGCGATGACCTCCGCCAGAGGCGTCGCGACAACCTCGTTTCCCACCAACCCGACCATCTCGCCCCGGTGTCCTTCCAGCAGAAGGCGAGCGCCTGCCGCGCCAAGACGGGTGCCCAGCATCCGGTCAGAGGCCAGCGGGGCTCCGCCGCGCTGGATGTACCCGAGGATGGTCTCGCGCACGCTAAAGCCCGCCTCCTCGTGTCGCTCCCTCAGGTAGCTGGCAATCGCATGGACGCCGTACCTGGCTCCTTCGGCCACCACGATGATGCAGTGTGGCTTGCCTTTCACGTAGGCCTCGGTCACCGTCCGCGCCACTTCGTCCAGCTCGAAGGGGACCTCTGGGATGCAGACCATCTCCGCCCCGCCGGCCAGCCCGGCCATGAGCGTCATGTATCCCGACTCGCGCCCCATCACCTCTACCAGAAAGGCCCGCTGATGGGCGCTCGCCGTGTCCCTGATGCGGTCGATGGCCTCCAGGGCGGTGTTCAGCGCCGTGTCGACGCCGATCGCGATGTCGGTGCCCGGCAGATCGTTTTCCACGGTCGCCGGCACCCCCATCACCGGATACCCGAGCTCATGGAGCTGCTGGGCACCGCGCATGGTGCCGTCGCCCCCGACTACAACCAGGCCATCGATCTCGGCCTCGTTCAGCCGGCGAAGCGCCTCGAGTTGGCCGCGGCGGCTCTTGAAATCCAGCGAACGGGAAGACCCCAGGAAGGTGCCGCCCTTGCCGATGATGCCACTCACCGAGCGGGCCGTGAGCTCGACGAACTCGCCGTTCAGGAGCCCGGCGTAGCCGCGCCGCACGCCAACGACCCGGGCGCCCATACTGAGCGCCATGCGCACCGCCGCCCGCAGGGCGGGGTTGATGCCGGGACCATCGGTTCCGCTGGAGAGGACGCCTATCCTGCGCATGGCCATGCCCACTCACTCCGCTACCTGCAGCTCTGCTGGAGCTCGTTCGGACATGCACCTCGCCACGCCCGATCCCTCGAGGTCGCGAGGTGCACCCCGCCAGCAGCCGCCCTAGTCACAATCCTGCAGAATGGCAACCCCGGGCAACACCCTGCCCTCGAGAAACTCGAGGGAAGCGCCACCGCCCGTCGAGATATGGGTGATTCGGTCCGCCACTCCGGCAGCCTCCACCGCGGCGACAGAGTCCCCGCCGCCCACGATCGTCGTCGCTCCGGGAAGGTCGGCGACGACGTGCGCCACGGCAATCGTCCCGGCCCCAAACGGCTCGAACTCGAAGACGCCCATCGGCCCGTTCCATACTACCGTCCGTGCCCCTTGCAAGGCTTCGGCGAAGCGCTTGACCGTCTCCGGGCCGATATCCATGATGCGCCACTTGGCTGGCACCTGATCCACCGGCACGACCTGCCGCTCGGCCTCGGCAGAGAAGGCATCGGCGATGACCACATCGACCGGCAGGATCAGCTTGCCCCCGCTGCGTGCGAGGAGGTCCCTCGCGAGGTCGACCTTGTCGGGCTCGACCAGTGACTCGCCCACCTCGTGGCCCATAGCCAGGAGGAAGGTGTTGGCCATGCCGCCGCCCACGAGCAGGCGGTCGACTTTGGGCAGCAGGTTCTCAATGACCGCGATCTTGTCCGAGACCTTGGCGCCGCCGAGAATGGCCACGAACGGGCGCTCCGGGTTCTGGATGGCCCGGCTCAGGAACCGGATCTCCCGCTCCATCAGCAAGCCCGCGACGGCTGGCAGATAGTGGGCAACGCCCTCCGTAGAGGCATGGGCGCGGTGGGCCGTTCCGAAGGCGTCATTCACGTACAGGTCGGCCAGGCTGGCGAGCTGCCGGGCGAACGTGGGATCGTTCGCCTCCTCCTCGGGATGGAAGCGCAGGTTCTCCAGCATCACGACATCGCCCGGACGCATCGCCATCACTGCCTCTCGCACCTCGGGGCCGATGGTCGCATTCAGCTTGCGCACCGGGTGGCCAAGGAGTGCTGAGAGCCTCTCCGCGGCCGGGTCAAGGCGCATGCTTTCGACGACCTTGCCCTTGGGCCGGCCCAAATGCGAGGCAAGAATCACCCGGGCGCCGTGCTCGCGAAGATACTGAATCGTGGGAAGCGCCGCACGGATCCGGGTATCATCGGTGACACGGCGGGCCTCATCCAGAGGGACGTTAAAGTCAACGCGGACGAGCACCCGCTTGGCGTGCACGTCCACGTCACGGACGGTCTTCTTGCAGATCTGCGTCTGTTGCATGGCTCTCCTCCCGCTACGATGGAGATAGGATGGAATCTACTGCCTGGGGGGTACCCTCCGTGCAGAAGACCGCAGCCATTCTAGCACGTTCCAGTGTAGCTGTAAACCGTGAGCCCGCTGCTCCGATGCTGATATTCCCATGCACCGGATGCGCCCTCTCACCGCGTACCCGCCCACTGCTCCGCGGCCCGGACCCGCTCGGCGATGGGCGGATGCGAGTACAGCAGGATCACCACCCAGCGGGGCGGCTCGGCCTCGGCCAGGTTCTGATTGGCCAGCCGCGTCAGGGCACGCGCATAGGCCTCGGGTTTGCCCGTCGCCTCCAGGGCGAAACGGTCCGCCCGGGACTCCCGCCAGCGCGAGTAGGCGTTGGAGAGCGGCAGGGTCACCAGGGAGAACAGGCCCGCGGCAATCAGCAACAGCGGCAGACCGGCGACGTCGCCCGGTCCCTCGAAGCCAAATGCGCTCACGCCCCACTGCAGGAAGAGGTGTGCCAGGTAGAGCGCTGCGAACAGCAACACCGCCTGCACCCCCAGCCCCCAGATGAGGTCATTGTGCACCTGATGCCCCAGCTCGTGAGCAACGATGGTCTCGATCTCGTCGTGAGAGTACTCGGCATACAGCGTGTCGCCCAGGGCGATGCGTTGCGTCCGCCCGAGGCCCAGAAAGGCTGCGTTGGCGGCGGTCGTGCGCGAGCTGAGGTCGATGGTGTACACGCCGGCCACACGGCGCCCCGTCCGCTCGGCGAGCCTCCGCACCCGGCCGATCAGCTCTTCATCCTGCAGTGGCGTGAGCTTGTAGAAGAGCGGCACAATGAGCACCGGCGCCACAAAGTCCAGGAGCACCGTCGCCCCCAGCAGGAAGAGGCCCGCCCAGATCCACCAGGTGTCTGGGCGGACGCGCAGGAGCCAGTATACCACCTCGCCGGCCAGGACCCCCAGCGGCAGGCCGAGAGCCAGCCCCTTGAGCTCGTCCACCAGCCAGCCCCGGCGCGTCTGCGTGCTCAGACCGTACCGGTGCGGCAGCACAAAGCCGCTGTACCAGGAGAGCGGCGCAAAAAGCAGCGTGTACCCCACATAGACGATGGCCAGGTAGGCACCCACCAGGGCCCACGGATCGGTCACCCCCGCGCCGCGCAGCGCGTTCGCCAGGGCGCGGGAGGCACCGGTAACCAGAAAGAGGACAACCGCCAGAGCCGAGAGCACCAGCTCAACCGCCAGGAGGCGCCTGCGCACCCGGGCATACTCCCGGGCCTGCTCCTGCCGACGCGGGTCCAGCGCGACCTCTGTCGCAGGCCTTGGCTCCTGCGACGGAGCTTCGCCAGCCATTCGCAGCATCATACCCTCACCATCTCAGCTTCTCTCAGTCGGCTGCCCGACCACGCGGACGGTGATCATGTTGGTCGTCCCCGGCGGGCTGCCGGCTGTGCCTCCCGTCACCACCACCGTCTGGCCCGGCCTGATATAGCCGAGGTCGAGCGCCGTCTGCACCGCATCCGAGGTCATCTGGTCTGTGCTGGCCGTCCGCTTCGCGAGGACCGGTAGCACGCCCCACACCAGCGTGAGCCGTCGCTGGGTCGAGGCGTCGGGCGTGACGGCAATGATGGGCGCCGTCGGGCGGTTGCGGGCCACCATCCCCGCCGTGTAGCCCGAGACGGTTGGCGTGATGATGGCAGCCGCGCATAGGTCGGAAGCCGTCTCCACGCTCGCCCGAGCCACCGCCTCGGCGATGCCGGTCTCCCCAGGGATCGCGGCACGCCCTGCCCGGCCCGCGCCGGGGAACCGCTCCTCAGCGTACTCGACGATGCGGGCCATTGTGCGCACCGCCTCGAGGGGATACTCGCCTGCCGCCGTCTCCCCCGAGAGCATCACGGCGTCGGTTCCATCCAGAACCGCATTCGCCACGTCGGAGGCCTCGGCACGGGTCGGCCGCGGATTGTGGATCATCGACTCCAGCATCTGGGTCGCCGTGATCACCGGCTTGCCCGCGGCGTTGCACTTGGCGATGATCATCTTCTGCATGATCGGGACCTCCTCGGGCGACGTCTCGATCCCAAGGTCACCTCGGGCAACCATGATGCCGTCGGACTCGGCCACAAGCTCGTCGATATTCTCGACCGCCTCGGGCTTCTCAATCTTGCTGATCACCGGCACGGGCGACCCCGGCGCGAACTCGGAGATCAGCTCCTTGAGCTGTCGCACCTCACCCGCCGTGCGCACAAAGGAGAGCGCCACCCAGTCCACCCCAAGGCCGAGGCCGTAGCGGAGGTCTTCCCGGTCCTTTGGCGTGATGGCCGGGATGGCCAGCGAGGCCTTGGGCAGGTTCAGCCCCTTGTTGGACTCGAGCACCCCGCCAACGATCACGCGGCAGCGGATGTCCGTCCCCGACGACTCAACGACTTCGAGCTCCATGAGCCCGTCGGCCAGAAGGATGCGCTCGCCGGTACGGACGTGCTGCGGCAGCGCGGCGTACTGCACCGGTATCTCGGCGTCGTGGCCCACGACCGGCCGTGTGGTGAGCACAACCTCCTCGCCCGTGCGCAGGAGTACCCCGCCTTCCTGAACGCGGCCAACGCGCAGCTTGGGGCCGCTCAGGTCCCAAAGGACCCCTACCGCCCGGCCAGCATCCGCGGCGGCCTGCCGGATGCGCTCGAGCACCGTCCGGTGCCACTCCAGAGTCCCGTGAGACAGGTTCAGGCGTGCCACATCCATGCCGGCGTCGATCAGGCGGCGCAGGATCTCTGGCGACTCGCTCGCCGGTCCGATGGTACACACAATCTTGGCGCGGCGCATGGGCACCTCCCAGAATGACTGCCCCCCCAGCGAGCAGCGTCGTCCACCGGCGGGACCTCACCTGCAGCCCCGCCGCGGTACTCAGGCTACCATGACCACCATGAGGTCGTTGACGTTGGTGTTGGTCGGTCCGGTGATCAGCAGATCGCCGAGAGCCTGGAAGAAGTGGTACGAGTCGTTGGCCACCAGGGAGGCGTGCGCATCGAGGCCGAGCGCTGCCGCCCGCGCCAGGGTCGTCCCGTCGGCGACGGCTCCGGCCGCGTCGGTTGGGCCATCGGAGCCATCAGTCGCCAGGCTCGCGACCAGCACCCGCTCGAGCCCCGGAAGGCTCAGGGCGGCACCGAGCGCCACCTCCTGATTGCGGCCGCCGAGGCCCGAGCCGCGAACGGTGACGGTCGTCTCGCCGCCGGCAACGATGCAGGCCGGGCGGGGCAGGGGTTGGTCATGCTGCGCCACCTCGCGCGCCACCGCGGCCAGCACCCGGCCGACCTCCCGCGCCTCGCCCTCAACAAAGGTAGAGAGGAGCAGGGTGTGCATCCCAAGCTCCTCCGCACGTGCCAGTGCCGCCAGCGCCGCCAGGCGGTTCGAGCCGACAATGACGTTCGTCACCCGCGCCAGCACCGGATCGCCCGGCTTGGGCGTCTCGGGCACCTCCCCGCGCAGGCCCCGCCGCAGATGCTCCACGACCGCGGGCGGCGCCTCATCCACCAGACGGTAGCGCTCCAGCACCGCCCAGGCCTCCGCAAAGCTGCTCTCATCGGGCGCCGTCGGCCCCGAGGCGATCACATCCAGGGGGCTCCCCACTACATCGGAGAGGATCAGCGCCACGAGCGCCGCCGGTGCCGCGGCCCGGGCGAGTTGCCCCCCCTTGACCAGCGAGAGGTGCTTGCGCACCGCGTTCATCTCGCCGATGGTCGCCCCCGACCGCAGGAGCAGGTCAGTCAGACGCTGCAGGTCCTCCAGCGTCACCCCTTCCGCGGGTGCAACCAGTAGTGCCGAGCCCCCGCCCGAGATCACGGCAATCACCAGGTCGTCCGGGCCGGCATCCTGCAGCAGGGCCAGGATCGCCCGCGTCCCGGCGAGGCCCCGCGCATCGGGGACGGGATGGCCCGCTTCCTGCACACGGATGCGTCTGAGCGGCCGCGTATAGCCGTCCTTGACGTTCAGCACCCCGCCGGTCAGCCGCTCGCCAAGGACCTCTTCGAGGGCTTCGGCCATCGGTGCGCTCGCCTTCCCCGCGCCAATAACAAAGATGCGCCGATAGCGGCGAAGGTCGTACACCTCGCCTTCCACGCGCAGCAGGTCGACGTCCCGGCGCACATGCCGGCGCACCGCCTCCGCAGGATCGGCCGCCTTGAGCGCCGCCGCCATCACCTCCAGCGCCTGCGCTCGCAGCCAGCGGTCGGGCCCCTGCTCCAGCACCCGGCGATCGAAAGGACCGATCGGAGATGCCATGGCGCCCACGCTCCCTCATGCCTCGATCAGGCTTCGGAGCCGCCGGAGATTCTCGACATCCTCGTGCATGTCCTCCGACTTTTCCGTCTCGATCACCATCGGCCGGTCGGCCCAGCGGGGGTCGTTGAGCAGCCAGCGAAAGGCATCGAGGCCGAGCTGGCCTTCGCCGATGTTCTCGTGGCGGTCGATGTGGCTGCCGAACCCGCCCCGAGAGTCGTTGAGGTGGAAGGCAAGCACCCGGTTGCGGCCGATGACGCGCTCCAGCTCCCGCATGGTGGCCTCGTAGGCCTCGCGCGTGCGCAGGTCATAGCCCGAGGCAAAGACGTGGCAGGTGTCGAAGCACACGGCAAGCCGGCCGGGCTCCTTCACCCGGTCCATGATCCCGCGCAGCTCCTCAAAGCGGCGGCCGAGGACCGTGCCTGCGCCCGCGGTAGTCTCGAGCAGGATGCGCACGCGATAGCCCGGCGTCCGCTCGTGCACTGCGTCGATGGCTCGCGCCACCCGGTCGAGGCCCGCCTCGACCCCCGCATCCATATGGGCGCCGGGATGCATCACCAGGTACGGCAGCCCCAGCGCCTCGCTGTGCTCGACCTCCTCGAGGAGGCTGGTCAACGACTTTTCCCACAGCGCATCGTCGGGCGAGCCCACGTTCACCAGGTACGAGTCGTGGGCAAAGATCGGGCGGATGCCGGTCTGCTCCTGCCGCTCGCGGAAGCGCTGGACCTCGTCGGGCGGGAGCTTGCGGGGCGCCCAACGGTTCGGGGACTTGACAAAGATCTGGATCGTCTCGCAGCCGATCGAGGCTCCCCGCTCGACCGCCTTGTCGACGCCGCCGGCAATAGACATGTGGGCTCCGAGGCGCATAGTCGTGCTCCTGATCGTCATGCAGCAAGGAGAAGGCCCGTCGAGACCTGACGGTGAGGAGTATAGCCGCCGAAACCGCAGGCGCAAGTCGGAGGGGTGTGGCGGGTGTAGTTCAGTGTGGGGGCAAGCTCTTCTGCGCTACCGGCAGGGCCCCCACCCCCCGCGCCCCGACCCCCGGGTCGGCCTTCGGGCCGGCCC
>DYEI01000461.1 GCA_020725765.1 Anaerolinea sp.
GAGCGTCCCCGGCAGGCTGCCTGACCGCGAATCTGCTGACTGATCTTGGATGCACCCCCCAGCCCCAGTCTGGCACCATTGACAAAAGTACGCACCCGCGCTATAATAACCGGTAATGACCACTTGCCCGGATGGGACCAGGATGCTGGACAAGGACAGCCCCGTACCGCTCCATGTGCAACTGAGGGACCTCCTGCGTGCGCAGATCCTCTCCGGCAGGCTCGCGCCCCACACGCAGCTTCCCTCGGAGCGCGAGTTGTGCCTGCAGTATGGGGTCAGCCGCATCACGGTGCGGCAGGCCCTCGGGGAGCTGAGCCATGAGGGGCTGATCTACACGACGGTGGGCAAGGGGACCTACGTGGGCGTCCCCAAGGTGCAGGAGGAGCTGCGGCCCCTCAGTAGCTTTACGGAAGACGTCCGCCGCCGCGGGATGACCGCTTCGAGCCGGGTGCTGGAGGCTATGATTGTGCCGGCGGATGATCACCTCGCAGAGCTTCTGCGGATGCCCCGCGGGGCCGAGGTGGTCCGGTTGCGCCGCCTGCGGCTGGCCAACGGGATGCCGCTGGCGATCCAGCTCACCTGGCTGCCCCATCACCTCTGCCCGGGGCTCCTCGCCTATGACCTGGCGTCCCGCTCCCTGTTCGACATACTCCGTCGAGAGTACCACCTGCGCCTCGTGCGCGCCGAGACGGGCATCGAGGCGGCCCTCGCGAGCCCGGACGAGAGCGAGCTCCTGCAGTTGCCGACGCCGGCGGCCGTGCTGATCAGCGAGCAGACGACCTATCTCGACACCGACGCCGTGATCGAGTTCGCGCGCTCGGTGTTCCGCGGCGATAGCTACCGGCTCCACGCCCGGATGTAAGGCAGCAGCCGGCCCCACGGATGGACCTACCCGAGGTGAGAGGCATGTCGCTCTACGTCGTGGGCGTCGATGGTGGGACCTCGAAGACGATCGCCTTCGTGGCCGACGGTGCGGGGCGCATTGTCGGGGCGGCGCGCGGCGCCGGCTCGAACTGGATGGGGCCGGACGTGGAGATCCCCATGGCGGTCGTGGCCGACACGGTGCGGCAGGCCCTGCAGCAGGCCGGCCTCACGGGCGACGACATCGCCATGGGGGCCTTCTGCCTGGCCGGGGCCGACTGGCCCGAGGACTATGAGCGGCGCGAGGCCTGCCTGAAGGCGGCGGGGATCGCGCGGCGCCTGGTCGTGAGGAACGACTCCTTCGCCGGCCTGAGGGCGGGCACGTCAGAGCGCTATGGCGTGGTGATCGCCGCCGGAACCGGGATAAACGCTGCCGTGATCGCGCCCGACGGCCGCGAGTGGGCGTTTGGCTACTATGTGGATGACGGCGGCGCCGCCGACATGTCGCGCCAGGCGATCCGTGCCGTGCTGCGGCAGGATGATGGGCGGGGCCCGGAGACGGCCCTGACCCCGGCCGTGCTCGGCCGGCTGGGCTATCCGACGGCGGAGGCGCTGCTGCGGGCGCTGCTCGCCGGTGAGGTCGACAACCCCCGTCTGTTTTCCATCTGTCCGCTGGTCTTTGAGGCGGCCGAGGCCGGCGATGCGGTGGCCGCGGACATCGTCGAGCGGCAGGGCGCGGCCCTCGCCGAGTACGCGACGGCGCTGATCCGGCGCTTTGGCATGCGCGACCTCGAGTTCGATGTGGTCCTTGCAGGGAGCGTGTTCAAAGGCCGCGGGCCGCTGCTCATCGATACCATCACGCAGCAGATTCACAGGGTGGCGCCGCGGGCGCGCATCGTGCGCACCCGGTTCGAGCCGGCGGTCGGTGCCGTGCTTCTGGCCTACGATGCCCTGGGCATCACCGTGACCGAAGCGATGTACGCCGCCCTGGCCGAGACAGCACCCGGTGCCGAGTTCTATGACACGCGGGATGGCGGCGAGGTGCGCCCGCTGCGCAGCCAGAGGGGGAAGAGCCGTTGAAGCTGGTCGTATTCGGTGGTGGCAGCTCCTACACGCCCGAGCTCGTCGACGGGCTCATCCGCTGTTACGAAGAGCTGCCGGTTGACGAGCTGTGTCTCACCGACACCAATGCCACCCGACTGGAGGTTCTGGCCGGGCTTACGCGCCGGATGCTGGCGAAAGCGGGGCTCCCGGTGCGGGTAACCATGACGGCCGACCGGCGACGGGCCCTGGAGGGGGCGGACTTTGTCCACAGCCTGATCCGGGTCGGCGGGATGGACGCGCGCATCAACGACGAGCGCATCCCCCTCAAGTATGGGATCGTGGGGCAGGAGACGACCGGACCCGGGGGCATGATGAAGGCCCTGCGCACCATCCCAGCCATGCTGGCACTGGCCGGGGACATGCGCGAGGTCTGCCCCGAGGCGTGGCTCATCAACTATACCAACCCCAGCGGCATTATTGCCGAGGCGCTCGGCCGATACGGGGGGATCCGCTTCATCGGGCTCTGCTCCGGTCCGAAGGGCTGGATCGAGCGGATACTCCAGCTCCTCGGGGCCGACCCGGCCCGCGCCAACGTGGATTGGATCGGCCTGAACCACCTTGGCTTTGCCACGCGGGTGTACGTGGACGGGCAGGACCGCACCGCAGAGGCGGTGGAGGCGGCCGCGAAGGAATGGAACATCGATCCCGACTGGATGCGTATCCTCGGAGCCATTCCGTCCACGTACCTGGCCAACTACTACCACCGCGGCCTGGTCGTGGAAAAGAGCCGGGAGCCGGGCTTTAGGACGAGGGGCGAGCAGGTCAAAGAGATCGAGGCCGAGCTGCTGCGCCAGTATGCTGACCCGGAGCTTGTCCAGAAACCCGAGCTCCTCAGGCGGCGCGGAGGCGGGGGTTACGCCGAGGTCGCCGTGGCAGCGATGCTGGCGATTCGCCATAACAAGGGCGAGCGGCAGATCGTGCAGGCGCTGAATGGCGGCGCGGTCGACGGCCTGCCGGAGGATGCCTCGGTGGAGATCTCCTGCGTGGTGGACCGCACCGGGGCGCATCCCATCCGGTACGGCCCGCTGCCGCTGGCGATCCGGGGGCTGATACAGGCGGTCAAGGCTTACGAGAGCCTGACAGTGCAGGCGGCGGTCGAGGGTTCGAGGCGCCTGGCGATGCAGGCGCTGATGGCGCATCCGCTGATTCCGTCATGGGAGGTGGCAAAGCCCCTGCTGGAGGAGCTGCTCGCGGCGAACCGGCATTGGATTCCCTGGGCGTCGTAGATGGGGGTATTCGGGGCGGGGCGGCTCGCGAGCCGCCCCTACGACCCCCACATGTCGGACTGGGAGGAGCCATCTGTGAAGCAAATTCACGCCAAGATCGAGATACTCTCAACCGAGGAGATCGAGCAGATTCACAGTGCCACGCTCGAGGTTCTGGCCACGGTTGGCTGTCACCTGCCGCATCGGCGCGTCCTTGACAGGCTGAAAGCGGCCGGCGCGGAGGTCGACTATGCGACCGCCCGCGCCAAGCTCCCGCCCAGGCTGGTCGAGGATGCAATCCGCCACGCGACCGGCGGCCGGCGCATCACCCCGGAGGACAAGTTCCGGGCCGGGGTGCTGCGCGGGGGGCACGTGGGCATCAGCCCGGGCAATCAGGCCAACATTGTCGACTATCAGGCCACGGCACGCCGGCAGGGGACGACGGAGGACGTCATCAAGGGGATCGTCCTCTGTAACGAGTTGCCATACGTGCGCAGCGCCATGCCGCTCGTCACCCCGGCTGATGTTCCGCAGGTCATGGGTGACCTCTATGGTTACTACCTGTGCGCTCTATACTCGAAAAAGCCCTATGGCGTGTACATCATGACCCCCGAGTCGGCGCGGCAGATCATTCGCATCGCCGGGATCGTCGCCGGAGGCGAGCCCCCGCACCTCAGCTACCTCCTCGAGCCGAACGGTGCGCTATCCTACGACGACTTTAGCCTGGAGATGGCCCTCACCTTTGCTGAGGCCGGGCACGGCTTCCATGTCGGGCCCATGGCCATGGCCGGGCTCGATGCGCCGGTGACGCTGGCGGGTACGCTGGTCATGCAGAATGCCTACAACCTGATCGCCAACGCTATCGCCTACCTGTGGGGCACGCGGTGTGGCTGGTCGGGCAGTGCCCACACTATGGACCTCCGCTCCAGCCTGTGCTCCTTTGGCTCGCCCAATCAGGTGCTCATCGGCTTTGCGGCGGTCCAGTTGGGCAACTGGTACGGCTTTGAGGTCGGCGCCAACTGTGCGCTCACCGATGCCTGCGTGCCGGACTTTCAGGGCGGGTTCGAGAAGGGGATGTCGGCGATTGCCATGCTCCTTGCCGGAGCCGGCTATGGCGCACAGGGGATCGTCGGCGCGGACCAGGGCACCAGCTTTGAGCAGCTGGTCATCGACAACGAGTGGGCGAGCGCCCTCGACCACATCTTTAGCCGTGGCGTCGAGGTCAACGCGGAGACGCTGGCGGTTGACGTCATCCGCCGGGTGGGCATACTCGGCAACTTTTTGGCCGATGAGCACACCGTGCGGCACATGCGCGACACGTACTGGCGATCAACGATCTTCAACTATGAGAGCTGGGACGCCTGGATGGCGAAGGGTGGCAAGGACGTCTACGCGCGGGCGCATGAGCGGGTGAAGGAGATTCTCGCTGCCCACTACCCGCCCGAGCCGGTCGTCAGCGAGCCGGTCAGGCGCGAGCTGGATGCCCTGATCGCCGACGCCATGGCCCATCCCGAGCGCTTCCAGGCCGAGCGGTACCGGTATCAGCCCCCCGCCTAGGGGGCGGTCTGCTGGGAAGCGGGCTGCGCCTGCGGTTCGCCCCTTGTCCGCAGCAAGGAGGAATCCATGCGCTCCACCAAGATCGTGCTCATCGGCGCTGCCAGCGCCTCCTTTGGCCCGGCGATGATCGCCGACGCCGTTCTGAGCCCCGAGCTGCGGGGCTCGACGCTCTGCCTGGTCGATATCGATGGCGAGCGGCTCGAAGTGATGGCGGCCTTTGCCCGGCGGGTCAACGAGGCGCTCGGAACCGGCCTGCGAATCGAGCATACCACCGACCGGACGCGTGCCCTGCCCGGCGCCGAGTTTGTCATAACGTCCATCGCCGTCAGACGGGACGAGCTGTGGAAGCTCGACTTTCAGATCCCCCTCAAGCACGGCATCAAGCAGGTACTGGGCGAGAACGGCGGCCCGGGCGGGCTCTCGCACTCGCTGCGGAACATCCCCATCGTGCTCGACATCGCGCGGGATGTCGAGCGGCTGGCGCCCGGGGCGCTGCTGATGAACTTTACCAACCCCGAGAGCCGTATCTGCCTGGCCATCAGCCGCTACACCCGAGTGCGCTTCGTCGGGCTGTGCCATGGCATCGGGATGGGGTACGACTCGATCGGGCGGATCACGGGCATCCCTTCCGAGGACCTCATCGGGACCGCAGCAGGCCTGAACCACTTTGCCTGGTTCCTGGATATCCGCCGCCGGAGCACAGGGGAGGATGTCTACTCGCTGCTACGGGCCGCGGATGCCACCTACGACCCGGGCTTCTACCCGCTGACGCGGCGGATGTTCCGCCTGTACGGCCTGTATCCGCACCCGTCGGACGACCACATCGGCGAGTACCTCTCCTTTGCCTGGGAGACCTGTGGCCTGCACGGCTACAACTTTGCTCGGGCGGACGAGTGGCGCGAGAAGAGCTGGGCGCGCATTGCGCGTATCGCCCGGGGTGAGGAGGCCGTGCCTCTGCCGGAGGGTGCGGGCGGCTCGGGCGAGGAGCGCCTGCAGGAGGACCGGCTGCGGCTGCGCCGCTCGGGCGAGTTCGCCTTCCCCATCATCCTGGCGACGCTGGGCAACCGGCAGGAGTTCATCGAGGCGGTGAACATCCGCAACGACGGACTGATCGACAACGTGCCCTCGTGGGCGGTCGTCGAGGTGCCGGCGGTCGTCGGCGCCGATGGCGTCAAAGGCGTGCACGTCGGCGCGCTGCCGGCCGGGATCGCCGCCCTGGTGAACACGCAGGCGCATGTGCAGGACCTGGTGGTCGAGGCGGCGGTGCACGGCTCGCGCGAGCTGGCGCTTCAGGCGCTGCTGGCCGATCCGGTGGTGCAGAGCGCCGAGGCTGCCGAGAAGACGCTGGACGAGCTTCTGCACGTGCATATGCCCTACCTGCCACAGTTCAAGCACTAGCCCGATCGTCGACGCGTGGCGTTCCCATCGGCCAGCCCGGCATCCTGCGCCGGGCTGGCCTGCGAAAGGAGTCCGAAGTGCCGAGAGAGATGACATCGCGGCAGCGCATGCTCGCGGCCCTGGATCGTCAAGAGCCGGACCATACCCCGTGCAGCTTTATGCTGTTCAATGCGCTCAAGTCCACGTGCCGGGACTATGCCGAGTTTGTCGAGAGGCAGGTCGCCATGGGGCTGGACGCCTGCGTGGAGCTGCCGCCGAGGCCGCCGGTAGTCGTAAACGACTACTACAACCTGCATGGGCTGCCGGTGAGCTATGACCCGAGGGTGACGATTCGCGAGTGGGTTGAGCGGGTGCCGGGCGAAGAGTGGCCCATCATGGTCAAGGAGTACCACACCCCGGCTGGCACGCTCTGCGCCCAAGTCCGGCAAACTCCGGACTGGCGCTGGGGCGACCATGTGCCCTTCCTGGACGACTATATCGTGCCGCGCTCCCGCAAGTTCCTGATCACCGGGCCGGAGGACCTCGAGGCGCTGCGCTACCTGCTCGTTCCGCTGACCGAGGCCGAGATTGCTGCCTTCCGGGCCGAGGCAGAGGCCGCGATCGCACAGGCGCGGCGGCACAACCTGCTCCTGAGCGGCGGCTGGGGCGTTGGGGCGGACCTGGTCGGTTGGGTCTATGGCCTCGAGAACATGGTCTATGCCAGCTTTGACCAGCCCGAGTTCCTCCAGCAATTGCTGGACATAGTCGCCACCTGGAATCGTCAGCGCATGCAGGTGCTGCTGGAGGCCGGGATCGACCTGTACATCAAGCGGACGTGGTACGAGAACCTGGACTTTTGGTCGCCGACGACGTGGCGGCGGTTCATCTATCCGATACTGAAGGCCGACGTCGAGCTTGCGCACGAGCGCGGGGTGCGCTTTGGCTGCCTGATCACGTCCAGATGCATGCCGCTGCTCGATTGGTTCGCCGAGCTCGGCGTGGACGTGCTGATCGGTGTGGACCCGGGCGAGTGGGACCTTGCCGAGGCCAGGCGCAGGCTGAACGGGCGGGTCTGCCTGTGGGGTGGTGTGAACGGACACCTCACCGTCGAGCAGGGGTCGCCGGAGGAGGTCCGGGCGGAGGTGCGCCGCGCCATGCAGGTTCTGGCGCCGGGAGGCGGCTTTATCCTCTCGCCGGTGGACAATGTGCGGGAGGATACGCCGCGCTCCCGCGAGAATGTGCAGGCGTTGATCGACGAGTGGCGCCGCCTCACCGGGCAGAGCTAGAACAGGTACTGCGCGAGCAGCGCGAGGACGATCAGCAGGCCGAGCATGGAGCCGGCAAGGATGCCGACGCGCTTGAGGTCACTATAGACGTAACGGTACTCCTCCGCCAGATCGGCGCGGGAGGCCGAGGTGCTCTCGCTCGGGGTGTGAGCCGGCCGCGCCGGAGCCGGTGCGGCCGGTTGCGCGGCGGCAACAACGGACGGCTGACGGATAGTGCGCGCGCGGGAGCGTCGCTTGCTTGCCTTCTTGGCCATTTGATCTGTAACTCCTATTCGACCAGCCTCGCCGTAACGACGAGGCGATGGGTATCGACCAGGGGCGGATAGCAGGTGATCATCGTCAGGATCGGCTCGTCGGTGGGCTCGATGACGCTCACGTCCGTGGGCAACACGATCTGGCTGGACACGACCTCGTACCGATAGACCCCCTCCGGCGTGTAGGCGAGCACTTCGTCGCCCGGCTGGAGCTTCCCCAGGTCCCTGAAGATGGCGCCGTGCACGTCGTTGTGGGCCGAGATGACGACGTTGCCGTGCTCCCCCGGCCAGGCGCTCCCCACCCGATGGCCGATGTTGTTCTTCAGCATCTCCCAGCTATCGCCCTCGACCATCGGCGCGTCGACGCCGATGGCCGGTATGGCAAACCGGACGCCGGTAGGCGAATCGGGCGTGCTCGCCGGCGTGGGCCTGGGCGTCGCCGTCTCCGAGGCCTGTGCCGCAGGCGACGGGATGTGCGTTGCCCGGGGCGTCGCGGTGGGGGAGGGCAGGCCTGTCGGCCTGGTTGTGGTCGCTGGCTCGGTGAGGGTCGGCGTCGGCCTCTCCCACTGCACGGCGATGCTGGTCTCTGTCGCCTTCCCGCGGCGCTGCAGGATGGTGCGCGCATCCTGACCCACGCGCTGCAGGATGCCAAATGACAGCCCCGTCGTCGTAAGCAGGCCAACCGCCGCCAGAATCTCCACGATGAGGAGGAGGCGATCGACCAGCGGCCTGCGAGGCCGTTCTCTCTTGTGGGCGTGCCCCGCTGCCTCGGGCTGCCGGACGCCTGATTGCGCACGCGCAGGCGGTGCGAGAGGGCGCCACTGCTCGAGCGGTGTCAGACGCTCGCCTCCGCTCGTGGGGTGCCCCGCGAGCGTGCCATCCGGGTCGCGCTCCAGGCCGGAGGTCAGGCGCCTCATCCGAGCGCGAGCCATGGCTCGCCGGTGTGCTCGCAGTGCGCGCGCCAGCTCGTCGGTCACGGGTCCATCGCCTGGTCAACCATGGGTCACCGAGGGCGGATTATAGGCGGTGAAGCGCGCGACGTCAAGCATCTGTGTGTTTTGCCTCTGGCTACGGTCAGTGGGCCAGCCTGCCGCGAGCGCTTGCGCAGCGAACGTCCGCCCCTACTCGGCGCTTCCGGCAAGCTGCCGGAGACGCCGGCGGACGGTCTGGGCGAGCACGTCCATCTCCTCGACGCGCAGCAGGGCGAGGCCCCCCACATAGGTCACGGCACCGGCACCGCCGCCGATCAGGAGCAGTGCGATCTCCCCCATGGTACCCTCGGTGGCCATGAGGCGCTGCGAGACCCCGAGCGCGGCGACCATGGCGAGGCCGGCTGCGAAGGAGGCGAGACCGGCCCGCACCGTCGTGGACCGCAGGCCGTGACCCGCCATCGAGCCAACGCGTCGCTGGAGCATGATCCACATGATGATGCAGTGGGTGGTAAGCTGTACCGAGTTGGCGATAACCAGCCCGATGTAGCCCATACCCAGTCCGAAGGCCAACAGCGGGCCGACGAGCAGGTAGGCGCAGACCCCGGCGACGCCGACGAGCACCGGGGTGACTGTGTCCTTGCGCGCGTAAAAGGCAAAGACAATCGGCTGGTCGATGGCGGCAAATGGAAGCCCCGGCAGGTAGAAAAGCAGCGTCCGCGTCACGGCCGCTGTGTCGGCAGCAGTGAAGACGCCGTGCTCGAGGACGGCGCGAATGCCCGTCTCGCCGAGGACGAGCAGGCCCACGCTCGCCGGGGCGACCAACAGGATCACGAGCCGCAGGGCACCGGCGAAAGCGCGGCGGAAGTGCGGCTTGTCGTCCTCCGAGGTCAGGCGGGCGAGCGCCGGAAGCGCCGCCGTGGCGATGGCTACCGACACTAGTCCGAGCGGCAACTGGACCAGGAAGGTGGCATACCGCATCCAGCTCAGGGCCTGCTGGCCGGCGCGCGAGGCGAGGTTTCGGTCGATGATGGTGCCAAGGTTGGAAACGACCAGGCTGGCGACCACGGGCATGTAGAGCACGACGATCCGCCGCAGTGCAGGATGCCGCAGGTCTAGGTGAAACCTGAGGCGCAGGTCGCGCAGCCCCGGCAGCACGATCACGAGCTGCAGCAGGGCACCGAGGACGACTCCGAGGCTCAGCGCCGCGGCCTCGAGACGTGGCGCCAGGAAGAGCGCCGCCAGGATGACGCCCAGGTTGTAGACGGCCGCCGCCATGGCGGGGAAGGCAAACTGCTGCCGGGCGTAGAGGACGGCGACGGTCACGCCCCAGGCCCCAAAGAACACGAGCGATGGCACGATCAGCCGGATGAGGCGAGTGGTGAGTTGAAGCAACTCCGCGTCAAAGCCCCCGCCGAGGACAACGGCTACAACGGGCGCTGCGACCTCCAGTATCAGGATGATGCCCAGGAAGAGGATCGCGCTGCCGGTGAGCAGAATGCTTGCGAGGCGCTCCAGCTCTTCGCGGTCGCCCCGGCCCGTGTACTCGCTGAGCACCGGGACCAGTGCCGCGCTGACCATTCCGCCGAGCAGCAACTGGTAGACCATATCGGGCACGGCGGAGACGACTGCGAACGAGTCCATCTGCGGGCTCGAGCCAAAGACTCCGGAGAGGACCGTCTCACGCACCAGGCCCATGACGCGGCTGAGGAGTTGCCCCATGGCGACGACGATCGCCGAAGCGGCCACTCCCCGGGCGACGGCCCTGCGGCCGGAGGGAGGGGTAGGGATGGGGCTATCGGCCATGGGGGGCGGTCCTCGCTTCCAGGGCACCCGGGCGGCCAGGATGCTGCACCATGCTCACCTCATTGCTCCTCTGTGGCAAGCTGCTCCAGGATCGGCCGGGCCGCCAGGATGGCCCGTGCCCTGTGGCTGATGCGGTTCTTGGTCTCTGGGTCGAGCTCCGCGACGGTCTTCCCCAGGCTGGGTACCAGGAAGACAGGATCATAGCCGAAGCCGCCGGTGCCCCTTGGCTGGTCGGCGATGATGCCCTCGAGCGTGCCTTCGGTAGTGTACAGGCGGCCGTTCGGGGTTGCGATCGCAGCCACGGCCCGGAAGCGTGCCCGGCGCGCCGCTGGCGGCACGCCCTGAAGTCGCTCGAGGAGCTTGCGTATGCGGTCGGCATCGGTCGCTGCCGGCCCGGCCCAGCGGGAGGATTGGACGCCGGGCTCTCCGCCGAGGGCGTCGACTTCGAGACCGGAGTCATCGGCGAGGGCCGTCAGCCCACTCAGGCTGGCGTAGCCGCGCGCCTTGAGGATGGCGTTCTCTTCCAGGCTTTTTCCGGTCTCAGCGATGTCGGCTGCAATGCCGACATCAGCCAGCGACAGGCACTCGAGCGGGAGGCTGGCGAGCAGCGCCCGCAACTCCCGCAGTTTTCCAGGGTTACGCGTAGCCAGCAACAGTCGCATAGGTCGCCCTTTCGGCAGGCTCGGGGCATGCGGCCGGGCATTCTGCATTGCGAGCCGGCCGTGCCCGCATGCGCTCCGCGCCGTCCGGGGGCGCAACGGTTCAGCGTCTCGCGTGGCGGCGCGATGCCCTCGTCCCACGCGTTCCCCCGGAAAAGGGTCGCTGCTCCGTGCGGCAGAAGCGCCGCCTCCGCCGGGGGAAAACGGTGAGGGGATCGTGCCGGGTGGGAATCAGAGCCTCGCGGTCGGCCTCGGGCCGCCGCAGGCCCGGGAGGCGGCAATCACCAGAGCCCCGCCCCTGCCGGCTGCTATGATAGCATACGAGAATGTCATTGACAAAAGCCCCCTTCTAGCATATACTAGGCCAAAGTGTGTGCTGTGATCGCCACGAGCTGGAGCGTCTGGCCGGTGACCAGCCGGCACCTCGGGCAAATCGGCGCTGCCTTCGCCCCCCGGGGCCAGAAGCAGCGCGAATACAGATCACTCGAGGAGACGAGGACGCGTGCGACCCAGAACAAATGAGAACGCGCTGACGATCTTGCTCGTGCCTCACACGCAACGGGCCCCCGTCAGTCTGCGTCTCCCGGTCTGGCTGCTGCCCCTCCTTTGCATCGTTCTAGTCGCCCTGATGGCCGTGGCGGCCGTGTTTGCCTACCGCTATCACAGCATGCAGAGGCAGCTCGCACAGCTGCTCAGCGATCAGGCGACGGAGCGAGTGCGCCAGAGGGAGATGAGGGCCACAATCCTGAGCCAGCAGGATGAGGTCCGCAACCTGGCGGCGCAGGTCGAGGGGTTCAAGGCGGAGCTCCTGAGCGTCCGCCGCCTGAGCGATGAGATACGGGACATTCTGGGTCTACCTGCGGCCGTGCCTGCCGCCAGTCAGACGCCTGCCGACACGGTGGACAGCGTCCCCGATCAGAGCTGGAGTTGGGGTACCACTGAGGGTCCAATGGGCGGCCGGGTGGCCGTGCGCCCATCGTCGCGCAGCATGCGCGTGGCGGTCGAGCGCGGGCAGGAGCTGGTGGGCATGCGCTCGGCGGTTCCCGCCGAGGTGCAGGCGCTGCAGGAGTTGCGCGGGCTGGTTCTGGAACGCCTGTCACGCATCGACAAGAGCGACCAGGGCGACTGGGAGACGCTGCAGCGTGAGCTCCGGCAGTGGGCAGCCGCTCCGCATCGGTGGCCCGTCTACCCGCACCCGATCTCGTCCGAGTTTGGCTATCGCGAGTTCAGGGGCTCGTATGGCTTCCACTATGGCATAGACCTGGCCGTCATGACCGGAACCCGAGTCCGGGCGACCAAAGACGGCACGGTGACGGTGGCGGGATGGCGGCCCGGCTATGGCTGGGTGGTGGAGATAGCCCACGAGGCCGGATACAGCACGCTATACGCCCACAACTCGGCGCTGAAGGTGAGAGTGGGGGACAAGGTGAAGGCAGGGGATGTCATTGCCCTCTCCGGCTCCTCTGGCAACTCCACCGGCCCTCACCTGCACTATGAGATACACTTATACGGAACCCCAGTCGATCCTCTGCGGTACATCGACGAGGGTTAGCGGCCCGTCCGGCGAAGGGTAGGGCAGTTCCGCGGCAGTGCCGTAGAATGTAAGGGGCGCCTCCGGCACTCGGCCGCGGGAGCAGGCTGCTCCTGCCGGGCGGCTCTGGGTGACGCTAGCGGTGGAGAGGGCGCAAGGCGAGGTGTCTCGGTGGCACTCTTCAACAAGGAGAAGGGACCGGTCGTCGGCCCTGGCAAGATTGAGAACGTGCTAGGCCCCAGCACGCGGTTCCAGGGCCGTCTGACGTCCGACGGCAATGTGCGCGTTGACGGCGTCTTTGAGGGCACGATCGAGACAGCCGGCAACGTGATCATCGGCGAGCAGGCTCGGGTGATGGCCGACATTGTGGCCAACGGCGTCCAGGTCTGGGGCGCCATCAAAGGGAACATCACGGCTACAGGTCGGCTGGAGATCCTCTCCTCCGGGCGCGTGTGGGGTGACATAAAAGTTGCCGCGCTGCTGATCGATGAGGGCGGTGTCTTCCGGGGCCAGTGTGTGATGCAGGGCAATGGTGAGCCGCTCCTCCTCGAGGGTCCCAGGGATGAGGGCGCGGGTGAGCAGGCCGGACCTCCGCTCGAGGCGAGCGAGGCGGAGTCTGCGGCAGAGTAGTGTGTGCAGAGTCCCTCCGGTGTGGCGGGCGGAAGTGGTGTTCACCTCCGCCCGCCCTTTGTTTTGGGGCTCCGCGGACAGGTGGGTACGTCCAAAGCGCCAGCCGCCGCCACAGTGGCACGCGAATGGGCAGGTGCGAAGCGATCAGCCACTGACTCGCCCCCACCCCCTCGGCGCAGCGGCGCGGGGGCGGGGAAATACAAAAAAGGGGGTGGCCGCGGGCGGCTCCGCCGCCCGCGGCCACCCCCTTTCAGTAAGTTTCCCCCTTCCCCGCGGCCGCGGGGAAGGGGGCAGGGGGA
>DYEI01000462.1 GCA_020725765.1 Anaerolinea sp.
CCCTCAGGCGGGCGCCTGGCGCCTGCCTGGGGGAGGGGGAGGGGTGGGGGCACTTACAGAACCAAGCACGCTGGCCTTCGTCAAGTTAGCGCCTATGGGGGAGGGGGGAGGGGCTGATGACGGCTGGCAGAGTGCGGAATGCCCCAATACCGAGCTGCACCCCTGGTGATCGGGCGGGGCACCCCCTGCGGCGGGACTAGAGGCCGAGCAGCAGGCGCAGTTGCCGGGCGGTCCCGACCGCCTGCCCCTGCCAGTGGTTGTTGGCGAAGACAAAGGTTGTCTCGGCCTGGGCATCGAGGCTACGGATCTTGGGCTCCCATTCCTGTAGCTCTTCCAGCGTATAGGTGTAGTCGTAGCGCTCCCAGGCATTCTCGTGCTGCCACCACTTGCTGGCGTTTCGACCGTGAAAGCGCACATAGGCGATCGGTGACGTGGCGACTGCGATGGGTGGCATCAGCCCCTTGAGCCGGGGCTCGTCCACGCAGCAGAAGCCAAGCCCCAGCTCGCGGAGGAGCTCGAAGACCTCTGCCTGCAGCCAGGCGCGGTTGCGGAACTCGATCACCGTCGGCACGCCCTGCATCCGGTCGCGGAAGCGCCGCAGATAGTCGCGGTTCTCAGCGGTGTGGTGGAAGGAGTAGGGGAACTGGGCGAGGACGCAGCCGAGCTTCTGTTGCTCGATGAGTGGGCCTATCCCGGCCACAAAGGTGAGGAAGGCCTCCTCCGGGTCCTCGCGGCCATGGGTCAACTCCTGGCTGGCCTTGACTGTGAAGACAAAGCCCTCCGGCACCTTTGCCGCCATGGCAGCGAGGGTGCGCGCGTCCGGAAGTCTGTAGTAGGTAAAGTTGATCTCGCAGGTCTGAAACTCGCGCGCATAGAAGGCGAGCCACTCCCGCTTTGGCAGGTCGGCGGGATACACCGGGCCGACCCAGTCGTCGTAGCTGTAGCCGCTGGTTCCGATGTAGATCATGCCTCCTCCTCGTCGGTCAGGTCGCCGTGCGCCGGTGAGAGGACCTCGCGAGGGCGCCCCCCTCCCGGGTCCGGGCCGACGATGCCGCGGGCCTCAAGCTCTTCAATGAGGCGGGCTGCACGCGGGTAGCCGATGCGCAGGCGACGCTGCAGGAGAGAGGCGGAGAGCTGCCGGTGCTCGCGAGCCAGCGTCAGTGCCTGCTCGACGAGATCGTCGCTATCTCCGGTATCCCCGGCGAGGCCTTCCCATGGGGCGAACTCGGGCTCCCCATCCTCGGTCGGCTCGATACTCTGCCGCCAGTGGTTGGCGATGGCGGCAAGCTCGGTATCTGAGGCAAAGCATCCCTGCAGCCGGAGCAGGTGGCTGGCGTCAGGAGCCATGTACAGCATGTCGCCCCGGCCGAGCAACTGCTCCGCCCCGGCCGAATCGAGGATGACCCTCGAGTCGACCTGGCTGGACACGGCAAAGGCGATGCGGGCCGGGAAGTTGGCCTTGATCAGCCCGGTGACGACGTCGACGGACGGCCGCTGGGTCGCAACGACGAGATGGATGCCGGTTGCCCGGCCCATCTGGGCCAGACGGCATATCGAGCGCTCTACCTCATCCGGCGCTGCCAGCATCAGGTCGGCAAGCTCGTCAATGCACAGCACGATGTAGGGCAGTCGCTCGGACTGCCGGCGCCCGGCGACCGCGTTGAGTCCTTCGATGTGCCGCACCCTGTGGGCGGCGAAGAGGCTGTATCGCCGGTCCATCTCCTGGCAGAGCCACCGCAGGGCCGCGACGACCTGTGGTACCTCAACAATCACCGGCCCTATGAGATGCGGCATGCCACTGAAGAGGGTCATTTCGACCCGCTTGGGGTCGACCAGAACCAGGTTCAGCGTTTCGGGCGTGTTTTCGAGCAGCAGGCAGGCGATCAGCGAGTGCAGACAGACACTCTTCCCTGTGCCGGTTGCGCCCGCGATGAGCAGGTGCGGCATCGCGGCAAGGTCAGCGGCCACAGGGTTTCCGGAGACGTCCTGCCCAAGCGCCACACGCAGCGGCGAGCGGATCCTCTGATAGGCTTCGGACTCGATCACCGAGCGCAGGTTCACCAGCGTCGACTGGCGGTTGGGCACCTCGATGCCGACCAGCGATCGCCCGGGCACGGGGGCCTCTATGCGCACGGCCGGAACCGCCAGCGCCAGCGCCAGGTCGCTGGCGAGGGCAGCGATGCGGCCGACGCGCACTTTGCGGCGTATGGCCGCGCCGCTGGCCATCTTGCGTTCCATAAAGCCCGGCTCTACCCCGTACTGGGTGACGGTTGGGCCGCGCCGCACGTCCACAACCCGGGCTGGCACCCCGAACTGGGCAAGCGTCTCCTCCAGCACCTGCGCCTGGAAGCGAATCTCGGCCTCGGCATCCGGGAGGGGGGAGGCGGGCGCAAGGAGATCGAGCGATGGCAGGCGCGCACTACGGGCCAGGCGCCGGGGGGCCCGGGGGCGCGTCTCGGGGCGGGAAGGTGCGGCCACAGGCTGCGAAGGCCGGGGGCGTGCGGGGGCTGCAGGCTCTGGCTGTGGTGTCGGGGCTGCCGGTCGCTGGACCGGGGGAGATGGGGCCGGCCGCGGCCTGAGCGCACGAAGCTGCGGGGCGGCGCTGCTGAGGAGCTCCCAGGTGATCTCGAAGGCCAGCGCGGCGCCCCCGATGGCCGCGGCGGCGAGTAGCAGGCCCGTCAGCGCCCGGCCGAAGATGGGGGTGAGCAGACGGACCAGGCCCCAGCCCACAAAGCCGCCGGCGCTGCCCCGCGTCGCGCAGAGATAGCCCTCGTGGGTGGGAAGCGGGAGGTGCAACAGACCGAGGCACCCGAAAAGCAGCAGCTCGGCTCCCAGCACCTGCGAAGGGCTGGGGCGAAAGCGCGCCGACAGGCGCTCGCCGCAGACCAGCCAGATGGAGGCCGCCAGCGAGAGGCCAACGGCCGGCCAGGCTCCCCACCCAAAGAGCCCGCGAACAGAGCCGGCAATAGCAGCGCCAACCGCTCCGCGCACGATGGAGAGCATCGCCAGGGCCGAGAGCAGGCTCACGGCGCCGAGGGCCAGACCTGAGGCTCTGCGCCTTTGCGTCCAGCGCAGGTCGGGTGGCGGTGGGGTTGGCGCCGGTCTCCTGGCCCGCTCTCTTGCCATTCACAACTCTCACTGGTCCGTGGCCGACGGTGTGGCCGCCTGCGTGTCTTCTGGAGCGTGGATCTGGCGCAGGCTGAGGCCGAGTCGTCGGTTCGCGGGGTCGATGCTGATCACGCGCACGGTCACCGCAGTGCCCTCGCTGATGATGTCGCGGGGATGCGCCGGATTGCCCTCGGTCAGCTCGGAGATGTGGATGAGACCCTCGATGTCGTCCTCGATTCGGGCAAAGGCGCCAAAGCTGACCACATTGGTGACGACACCCTGGACGATCTGCCCGATGTGGTAGCGCTCCTGCACCGTCTCCCATGGGTCGCGGCTGAGCTTCTTGAGGCTCAGGGCGACGCGCTTGCGCTCCGGCTCGACCGACATGACCAGGACGTCAACCTCCTGGCCGATCTGCAGGGTCTCGCTCGGATGGCGCACGTGCCGCCAGGCGAGCTCGGAGATGTGGACGAGGCCGTCGATCCCGCCGAGATCGATGAAGGCGCCAAAGTCGCAGAGATTTCGCACGCGCCCTCGGCGCACCTGGCCGGGCGCCAGGTCCTGCCACAGGCACTGGCAGTTGCCGCCGTTCCACTGGACTGCTCGCTCCGAGAAGACGAGGCGTCTGCGGGATCGGTCGACCTCGATAACTCTCAGGCGCAGCACTTCGCCGACGCGCCCGGCAAATGCCGCATCGCGCTCGGCATCCGACGAGTAGCGGATCATGCGCTGCAGTTGGGAGGCCGGAAGAAAGCCCTGCAGGCTCTGCCAGTGCACCAGAAGCCCGCCCCGGTTCCAACCGACGACGGTTGCCTCCTGCACCGCTCCCGTCGCCAGCGCGTCTTCAGCGAGGCTCCAGTCTGCGTCCTCGCTCAGCAGCTCCGCGGAGGGCCCATTGTGGCTGTTGCGCACCCCAACCGACTCACCCTTCGGTACCGCGTTGCCCGGAGCAGGATGAGTCGCGCCAAAGTGCTCGCGCTGCTCGCTTCGGAAGGGCATCTGTGGGGGCTGTGGGGGGCCTTCGGGCGAAGGCTCGGTGAGGCGGGCACTCAATCGACTGACAAACGAGGCCAGTGCTTGTAGGCTGCGTCGCTCCATAGGACGATCCCAGACCTTTCCCCCTGACCAATCCCTGCACAGGGGCAGAACGTGGCGTCAACGGCATCGGAACACGCCGCGAGCCCATTGCAGGCGTGGGACCCGAAGCCGCCGCCTGTGACCGCGGCTCGGCCACTGCAAGAACGTTACGCCGAGTCCCATTATAGGTCCCGGCGCCTTTATCGTCAAGGCTTTGGGGGAGTTAGGTGTAGTTCACCCTGGAGGGAGGCTCATCCGCGCTGTTGGCAGGGCCTCCACCGCCGGCACCCCTCCCCCTGTGGATTACCCATAGGTTGGGCTGCACAGCATCACGGGGCATGAGATAGCGCCCTGGCGCC
>DYEI01000463.1 GCA_020725765.1 Anaerolinea sp.
CCACCGCGCGGCCCGCAACCCGCAATCAATGTGTGGGTCACATTAGCAGCCGCGGCGCGTCTCGCCTACTACATGTAGGGGGCTACAAAAAGGACAGACTCGAGGGCGCCGGGGGTGGGGGCCTTGCCAGCAGCGCAGAAGAGCCTGCCCCATCGGTGGACTACACCGACCACCCACGCTCCGCTTGGCAAAGGCGGGCCGTACCCATAGAATTGAGCAGCCGGTCCGCTGCACCGGTCGTGCGGCGGAGGGCCCCGGCAGGAGATGGCCTGCCGGCTGCAGCGTCGAGAGGAGGCCGATCATGGCATTGCAGGCGGTCGACACAGGATACGGCTTCATCGGCCTTGGAGCCATGGGCAAGAACGCGGTGCGCAACCTGCTGGCGCAGGGGCAGCGCGTGGTCGTGTACAACCGCACCCACGAGCGCGTCGACGAGATGGTGCGCGAGGGCGCGGCCGGTGCTTACTCCGTTGAGGAGCTGGTGAGCCTTCTGGCACATCCCCGGATCGTCTGGCTGATGGTGGCTGCGGGGACCCCCGTCGACGAGATGATCTTTGGCCCCGGAGGCCTTGCGGAGCATCTCTCCCCGGGCGATGTGATCATCGATGGGGGTAACTCGTTCTACCGCGACTCCATGCGCCGGGCGGAGGCGCTGGCAGCGCGCCACATCCACTTCCTCGATTGTGGCTCGAGCGGGGGCCTGGAGGGGGCGCGGAACGGAATGTGCCTGATGGTCGGCGGCACTCCCGAGGCCTTTGCGCTGGCCGAGCCGCTCTTCCACCTGCTGGCGACGGAGGGGGGCTATGCCCACGTCGGCCCGAGCGGGGCGGGCCATTTTGTCAAGATGGTCCACAACGGGATCGAGTACGGGATGCTCGAGGCCATCGGCGAAGGGTTCGAGCTGCTGCAGGCCGGACCCTTTGACCTGGACCTGGCGCAGGTGGCCGATCTCTGGACCCATGGCAGCGTGATCCGCTCCTGGCTGGTGGAGCTGGCCGCCCGCGCCTTTGCCAGGGACCCCCGTCTGACCAGCATCACCGGGCAGGTCGGGGGCGGCGCGACCGGCTCCTGGGCCATCGAGGAGGGCTGGAAGGCGGGCGTCCCGATGCTGGCCATAGCGGCAAGCTATGCACTGCGGCTGCGGTCCCGGCAGCCCGACACCTTTGCCGGGAAGGTCGTCGCCGCCCTGCGCTACGAGTTCGGAGGCCACGAGACGGTCCCCTCCGGCGAGGCGCCGGCGCCCTCGTGCCCGTCCGAGCCGGGTGCGTGACCCGGAGCGGGTGGGCGCGAGTGCATCGGGCGGGACGGTACGATGCCCACTGTCGCGGATCCGTCTCCGGGCCTCTCGGCCCGCGGTGTACCCTGAAGGAGGTTCCTCGTGCGGGCAGAAGGGCCGCTGATCATGGCGCTCGACGTCGGCACCTCTTCGCTTCGAGCCTCGCTGTACGATACGCAGGGGAAGGCGATACCAGGGGCCCGGGCCAGCGAGGGGACGCCGCTTCGTGTCACCGCTGATGGTGGCGCTGAGATCGACCCCGATGAGCTTCTGAGGGCCGTGGTGCGCGCCGTTGCGGCCCTTCGGGAGCGAGCAGCGCCGCTCATGGGGCAGGTCGTGGGCGTGGGGGTCTCGACCTTCTGGCACAGCCTGATGGCGGCCGACGCGCAGGGCCGACCGCTCACGCCCATCTACACCTGGGCCGACACCCGGGCGGCCGGGGCGGTTCGCAGGCTGCGCCGGATGGTCGATGAGCGGGCCGCCCACTCACGCACGGGCTGCCACTTTCACGCCAGCTACTGGCCGGCCAAAGTGGCTTGGCTGCGCCGCTCGCGGGCGGACCTGCGGGGCCGCGGGGTCCGCTGGCTCTCGCCGGCGGATTACCTCTTTGGGCAGCTCTTCGGCTCCCCCTCCTGCAGCTACTCCATGGCCTCAGCTACGGGGCTGTTTGACCAGAACCGCCTGGAGTGGGATGGCATCCTCCTCGAGGCGCTGGGCCTGGATGCCGGTCAGCTCTCACCCCTGGTCGATCGAGACTCCGCAGCCCGCGGCGCGAGGGCCGCCTGGCGCGATGCCCTGGGCCCCCTGGGCGATCTGCCCTGGTTCCCCGCTGTGGGCGACGGGGCCTGCAACAACGTCGGCGCGGGCTGCATCGGGCGCGAGCGGATCGGCCTGATGATCGGCACCAGCGGCGCCATGCGCGTGCTCTGGGAGGGGGAGCGGGCCGAGGCGCCCTGGGGCCTGTGGTGCTACCGGCTGGACCGGCGCCAGGCCCTGGTTGGCGGCGCTATCTCCAACGGGGGCAACCTCTACGCCTGGCTGGTGGATAGCCTCCGGCTGGAGAAGGGTCCGGCGCTGGAGCGGGAGCTTGCGGCGCTGGAGCCGGATGCGCACGGCCTCACCTTTCTGCCTTTCCTTGCGGGCGAGCGGAACCCGGGCTATGCTCATGGGGCGACGGCAACCATCACCGGTCTGCGCTGGCATACCCGGCCCATCGACATCCTGCGCGCGGGGCTTGAGGCCGTAGCCTATCGCCTGGCGCTGATCCATGAGCTGCTGGCCCCCTATGCCTCGGCCGAGGCCGGGATCGTGGCGAGCGGGGCAGCGCTGGTCAGCTCTCCAGCCTGGGTGCAGATCATCGCCGACGTGCTGGGCCGCCCGATCACGGCCATCTCGGAGATGGAGGCCTCGAGCCGCGGTGCTGCGCTCCTGGCGGCGCAGATGCTGGGGCTGATCGAGAGCCCGGCCTGCGTCGCTCCGCCGACAGGTGTGCTCTGCGAGCCGGACCCCGCCCGCCATGCGCGGTACCGGGAGGGCCTGGCGCGACACCGGCGGCTGTATCGCCGCCTGCTCGGGCGGCGGGCAGTGGCGCGGGAGGCGGTCTGAGAGGGGTCAGCCGGGATGGGGCTCCAGCACCATGAGGGGCTCGCGGACGACGACCCGGCGCAGGAACTCGATGCTGTGGCGCAGGCCGTCGGCCGGGCGGAGCATCGTGTCCTCGTGCTCGACGGAGATGACGTCGTCATAGCCGGCGAGGCGCAGGGCGAGCACGATGTGCCGCCAGGTCTCCTCGCCATGCCCGTAGCCGAGGGTGCGGAACTGCCAGGGGCGGTCCACCTCGTGGCGGAACTCTTTGGCATCCAACATGCCGTTGCGCGGCGCGGTGACCGGGTCGACGCGGCAATCGGTGACGTGCACATAGCCGATGGCGCCGCTGAGCGCCCGCAGCGCATGGACCGGGTCGATCCCCTGCCAGAAAAGGTGCCCGGGGTTGACACAGGCGCTGATCACATCCCCAACCCAGCGTCGCAGCTCGAGGAGCGTCTCGGGATTGTACGCCAGGTTCACCGCATGCAGCTCCAGACAGACATCCCGGACGCCGTGCTCAACGGCAAAGGCAGCTTCGGCGGCCCAGAAGGGGATGAGCACCTCGTCCCACTGCCAGCGGTGCAGTTCGACCAGCTCTGGCGGCCAGGGGTAAACGACCCAGTTCGGGTAGCCTGGCTCCGTGGGGTCGCCGGGGCAGCCGGAGAGCGTCACGATGCGCTCGATGCCGAGGCGCTCGGCGAGGAGTATGGTGTTCCGCAGCTCGCGGCGGTGCCTCAGGGCGACCTCGCGGTCGGGGTGCAGCGGGTTGCCGTAGAAGCAGAGGGCGCTGATCTCCAGCCCTCGGCCCATCACCTCCTCGCGGAAGCGGTCGAGGCGGGCCGGGTCGGTGAGCAGCACCTCCGGGTCGCAATGCGCCTTGGAGCCGAACCCTCCGGTGGAAAAGTCAACGGACTCCACTCCGAGGGACTGGACCACGTCCAGCGCCTCGGCGAGGGGCAGCTCCTGCAGGGTCGCCGTAAAGACGCCGAGCTTCATAGGCCGTTCCTCCTGGCTGCGCCGGTGCTGAGCAAAGGGCGTGCCAGGGGTTGTTGTCAGGGCCGGAAGGGGAGGGTATAATAGGTCTTGTGGACCCGCCCTGGCCGCCTGCGGCATCGTTGAGGGTCCTGCGGCGGCCCGTTACCCGTGAGGTTGGCCGATGCTCGTGCCGATGCCTCTGCTCCCCTCCATGTATCGCCTCCGTCAGCAGTTTGACCGGCGCAGGCTTGATGAGCCTGCCGCGGTCCTCACCGAGCGGCTGCGCAGTTCCCCAGCCATGGCCGGCCTGCGGCCGGGAATGCGCGTCGCCATCACGGCCGGCAGCCGCGGCATCAACCACATCGGCGAGTTGGTCGCGGCGGTGGTGCGCGAGGTGCGGGCGCGCGGGGGCGATCCGTTCGTCGTCCCGGCCATGGGCAGCCACGGCGGAGCGACCGCCGAGGGCCAGGCCCGGATGCTCGCGGGGCTGGGCGTGAGCGAGGAAACCGTCGGCGCGCCGGTCCGCTCATCGATGGAGGTGGTCGAGGTCGGGCGGACTCCGGAGGGCTGGCCGGGCTACTGCGACCGCCTGGCCTTTGAGGCCGACTGGATCGTGGTCATGAACCGCGTCAAGCCCCACACCGCGTTCAAGGCCGAGATCGAGAGCGGCCTGTGCAAGATGCTGGCCGTGGGGCTGGGCAAGCACCGCGGTGCCGAGAACGTGCATGCCATCGGCCTGGAGAAGGCGATCGTCCCCATCGCCCGGGTGCTCCTGCAGCGGGCCCCGGTGGGACTTGGCATCGCCATCGTGGAGAACTCGCAGGATGAGACCTACGACCTGGCCGTGGTGCCGCCGGAGGCGTTCGAGGATACCGATCGCGAACTGCTGAGGCTGGCCAAGAGGCTCCTCCCCCGGCTCCCCTTCGACGATCTCGATGTGCTCATCGTGCGGGAGATGGGCAAGAACGTCAGTGGCACAGGCATGGACTCGAACGTCATCGGCATTGGGCGGCGCATCGGCGGCTCGCACAAGCCCGAGATCGCGCGCGTGGCCGTCCTCGACCTGACGGAGGAGACGCACGGCAACGCCCTCGGCATCGGGCTGGCCGATCTCACCACCCGGCGCCTGGTGGACAAGATCGACTTCAAGGCCACATACACGAACGTCATCACTACCGGCTTTCTGGGCACGGCCCGCATCCCGATGACCCTGGATACCGATCGCGAGGTCGTCGCCGTCGCCCTGAGCGGCTATGACCCGGCGAAGGTGCGTATGGTCGTGATCCGGAACACGCTCGAGCTGGAGGAGATGCTGATCTCCGAGGGGCTCGTGGAGGAGGCGCGGGCGAACCCGTCGCTCACGATAGAGGAAGAGGTCGGGCCGCTGCGCTTCGACGACGAGGGGCGGCTCTTGTGAGGGACGCGGCCCGCCGCGGACGGGCGAGCCCGTCGGCCAGAGGGCGGCGGGCGCCGATGCACTCTCCGGGATGAGGTGGGGGATCCCTTCGATAGCCGGCCGGCTTCGCCTGGCCAGACTGTATTGCAGCCCAGGCTTACGAGGGGCAGCAACCGGGCTCCGGGCTGCGCGCTAGCCCGGTGCCGAACCCAAGAGGGGGTTGGGGGTTGCCGACGCCGCCCGCAGGGCGGCGTCGGCAACCCCCAACCCCCATATCAGGGTCAGGCCGGGGGGTGGCGGAGCAGATGGCCCGGCTGCCGCCAGGGCCGGGGGGTAAGCTCGCCGGCCCAGCACCGAGCTCTGCGAGCGCCATCGGGGGCGGCCGCGAAACCCTCAGGGTTTGGGTTGATCTGCAGGAGGACCCTTGACCACCAAGACGAGGGCTATCGTCCTGAGCACGCGCTGGTGCAAGGCGTGCGGCATCTGCATCGAGTTCTGCCCGCAGGGGGTGTTCGGCGCCGAGCCTGTCACGGGCATCGTGCGCGTCGAGCGTCCCGAGGCATGCACCGGGTGCCGGCAGTGCGAGTTGCTGTGCCCGGATTTTGTGATATCGGTGGAGGAGGGTGAGACGTGAGACGTGATGCGTGATGCGTGAAACGTGAGACGTGAGGCGCGATGGCCGGAGGCTGATGGGCGGTCAGCCGTTGACGGCGTCGAGCATGGCGACGATGTTCTCCGGCGGCACGTTCGCCATCACGTTGTGGATCTGCTGAAAGACGTATCCTCCCCCCGGCGCAAGGACCGCCACCCGCCGGCGCACATCCTCCGCCACCTCCTCGGGCGTGCCGCGACCGAGGACCTCCTGCGTGTTGCATCCCCCGCCCCACAGGCACAGGTCGCGCCCGAACTCGCGCTTGAGGCGCTCGGGCTCCATGTCCCTACAGGTTGTCTGGATGGGCTGAAGGATGTCGAGCCCGGCGTCGATGAGCATGGGGATGAGCGGGTAGACTCCCCCGCAGCAGTGCAGCATCACCTTGACCGGCGCGAGCTGCTTGGCGCGCTCCCACATCAGCCTGTGGCGTGGGAAAAAGAGCTCGCGGTAGGTCCGAGGTGAGATCTGCGGGCCCGTCTGCATCCCGAGGTCGTCACCGAAGAGGATGATGTCGATATAGGGGCCGACGGCGCCGAGGAACCTCTCCAGGTTCTCCAGATGCATCTCGACCAGTCGGTCGAGGAAGCGGTGCGCGCGGGCCGGCTCGGCGGCGAGCAGTGCCAAAAAGTTGTCGTTGCGGAAGAGGAACTGGCCGTTCTCCAGCAGGTTCCCGCCAAACAGGCCGATGATTGCCCGGTCGGTTGAGGCGCGCAGGGCCCGTGCCCCGGCCGCGAGCCTGGCGAGGCCCTCCGCATCGTAGCCGATGGGCGCCGGAGGCGTGCCCAGGGCGGCCCACATGACCTTCTCAAAGGCCCTATCGAGGTCCCCAAAGGCGTCGTCCTCGCTCCCCATCAGGGGATGGCAGGTCTGCTCAAAGTAGAGGCTGCCCTCCTTCTGGATGGCGATGAGCGTCCCATCCTCGTGGTAGACGTGCCAGTCCCCGCCGACGCGCACAGGGTGGATAAAGGCCGGAATCTTGCAGGGCGTGCCATCAGGGAGGACCCAGTCGTGCCAGTCGGCGGGGTCGAGGGCAAAGCCGCGGCCGAACTCGATGGTGTCGACCCCGAAGCGGTCCAGCACCTCCGGCTCGATGATGGCCAGTTGCTGCACAAAGTCGTAGACATAAATATCGCCGGAGGCGATGCCCAGATAGTCCTTGAGCTTTTTGTAGGCGATGGCCATGATGCCGGAGGAGCGGTGCCCGCCGAGGTCGATGGGGACCCGGTCCGGCTCCTGGTGGTTCACGGCCATCAGCACGCGCTCGCGCGAAGTAAGCATGGCGTGGTTCCTTCCAGTGGTTGTTGGCGGCACCGTACGGGAAGAGCCCGGCTCACAGCGGATAGTGCCCCGCCTCCCGTACCGTCTCGTACATGGCCAGGAGGTTTTCGACCGGCACCCGCGCCTGCACGTTGTGCACCGTGTTGAACACAAACCCCCCGCCCGGCCCAAAGGTCCGGATGCGCTCGCGGACCTCGGCGCGAACCTCCTCGGGCGTGCCGAAGGGCAGGGTGCGCTGGGTATCGACCCCTCCGCCCCAGAAGGTGAGGCGGTCCCCGAAGCGGGCCTTGAGCTCGCGCGGGTCCATGCCGGCGGCGGAGCACTGCACCGGGTTGAGGATGTCAAAGCCGGCCTCGATGAAATCGGGCAGGAGCGCCACAACCGAGCCGCAGGTGTGGATAAAGGTCTTCCAGGGCGTGTGCTCGTGGATCCAGTCGTTCAGCGCCTTGTGGAAGGGGAAGTAGAGGTCGCGATAGGTCTGCGGCGAGATGAAGGGGCCCGTCTGCATGCCAAAGTCGGTGCCGGTGACGAAAAAGACGGCGATGCGGTCGCCTACGGCCTCGTAGAAGCGCTCGAGGTTGGCGAGGCTGATCTCCGTCTGGCGCTCGAACACCCGGCGGACGTAATCGCGGCGGGTGATGGTGCTCATGTACCACTCGGCCACGTCGCGGATGCCCCGGGGGTGCTTCAGCCAGGGCGCCGGGACGAGGGCAATGTCGCCGAGGCCGGTGCCGCCCATGTTGCCGACGATGGCCTTGTCCGTCTCATGGTAGAGGCGCTCGGCCTCGTGGTGGAAATGAGTGAGGTCCTCGTCGGATAGGGGCCCGAACTCTTCGAGGTTGTCGGCCGGGTCGAGCCGGGCGTCGTCGATCGGGTCCTGCCGGATGATGGTGTCAAAGTAAAAGCCGCCATAGGGCATGCGGCCCGAGGGGGGCGCGGCGCGGTCACCCTGGGGGTACATGAGGATATCCCCGTTGGGCTCGGGCTCGGTGTTAAAGGCGGCGGGGACGAGCACGGGCGTGCCGTCGAAGAGCGTCCAGGGCTTCCAGCCCTCGTTGGCAAAGCCGAACAGGGTCCTGCGGCCAGAGAGGCCGACCACGTCGACTCCGAGGGCGTCGATCAGGTCGGGGGCGATCTCGCCCAGCATCTGGTACGGCTCGATCACCCTGACCGGCGTCCCGGGCGGGTCGAGGCGCAGGGCCTGGCGCAGGCGGTAGACCGAGGAGACGTGCATACCGGTCACGCCGCTGGAGCCGAGGTCGAGGGGGACGCGGTCGGGCTCCCGGTGCTCGAGGGCGAGGGCGACGCGTTCGCGGGAAGTGAGCATGGGCTACCTCCGTGGTGAGAAGGGACGGCGCGGAGGGATTATAGCATGGATGGAGGAAAGAGGGGAAGTGGGGGTGCAATGTGATTCGGTTCCACCTTCTGTTGGCGAGCAGGCCACCGAATGAATTCGGGGCTGGGGGGCCTTCCGGGGACCCCACGGGCTGCGGCGAAGCCGACAGCCCGTGGGG
>DYEI01000464.1 GCA_020725765.1 Anaerolinea sp.
CCAACCCGCCAAACCCCGCACCAGGGAGATGCGCCGGGTGAGGCTGGAGCTCAACACCCGGCTGCCACCCAGGCACGACTTGTTTTCGAGCTGGCAGAGAACTCCGGGAGCACAGGGTGCTCAAGGCGACATGCATGGGCCATCCCCTCAGCCTCCCCTTGCACCCTCTCCTGCACCACAATCCCTCAGCGGGCGACCTGCGGCAGCTCGTCTTCCCTAAAGGTCGCAAGGGGCAGCTCCTCCTCCAGGCTCCGCCCCGGCTCGTAGCCAAAGAGGGCCTGCACCTCCTCCCCAACCGCTGCAAAGAGCGTCGAGACCGGCAGGCGACTCGGGCAGGCACTCGAGCAGGCGCCACAGCTCACACACGAGGTCGCCATGTGGTTCAGTCGTGTCAGGTGGAAGAGGAGAGTATCCGCAGGCAACCGCAGGGCACCACGGCGCTGGAGCGCCTGCCAGTACTCGGCCGGGGCATGATCGAACGTCGCCGTCCGGAACAGACACTCCTTGCAGTAGCAGATCGGGCAGGCGACCATGCAGTTGTGGCAGCGAATGCACCGCCCGAACTCGGCGAGGAGGCTCGGGACGTCCCGCACACGCGCGCGCCACTCCTCGAGGACGCGGCGCCGCTCGGCCCTCCGGGCCGCTCGCAGCGCCGAGAGGGTCTCCTCACGGCGCTGCGGGGCTGCAACCTTCTCGTACCCCAACTGATCAACCAGCTCTTCGCCCGCCAAGACGAGCGCGCCACCCTCAACACCGATAAGAGCGACCGTCACCTGGCAGCCCATCGGCACGAACGCCTCACAGATCGCACACGCGGGCCTGAGCTCCGCACCCGGCAGCGGCGAGACTGTCCCCTGCGCCGCGCCCGCCAGGGCATGCGCCACCGGGTCCGCCCCCGCAGCCACGAGGGCGGCATAGTCCGGCACCTCGTAGGTTCCGAGGCAGTCCATGCCGATCAGCGTCACGCCTGTGAGGTCCGCCTGCTTGAGCTTGGCCAACTCGATGGTCGCCCGAATCTCGCATGGCCGGAGCACCGCGCCCAGCCGGTAGGGCGCGCCGCCCGCCGTCAGCGCCGAGACGAGCCGCGCCCCCTGCACCGGCATCACCGGGGCCAGCGGCTCTGCGTCGGCGACGTCATCCGGCCGGCTCACCACCGCCGGCACAACACCGCCACCGCCGGGCGCCGGCCGTGGCACCAGCACAGCATCCACGAGACGGGCGCGCAAGAGATCCGCAAGCAACCCGCGCAGCGCCGCGGCTGCACCCTCCTCGTGATCCGTGACTCTGGCCCAGATGTCCATCTAATGTGACCCACACATTGATTGCGGGTTGCGGGCCGCGCGGTGG
>DYEI01000465.1 GCA_020725765.1 Anaerolinea sp.
AGCCGCCGAAGCAATCTCGCCGGCCCGCGGGCGGGATGGCTTCGCCAGCCCTGCGGGCTGGCGAAGCAATGACACCTCTCCGGCGAGGCGGCGCCAGCCGCCGAAGCAATCTCGCCCAGTCGTCACCAGCCCCACTTGCCGGACACCCTCGACTTGACTATAATGTAGTCCATGACCAAGACCGCGGAGCGGAATGCGGGCTCTCTCGCCGGAGAGCTCCTGGACTGGTTCGCTCGCGAGGGGCGCGACCTGCCCTGGCGGCGCACGCGGGATCCTTACCGCATCTGGGTCGCCGAGACCATGCTCGTGCAGACGCAGGTTGCGACGGTGATCCCGTACTATGAGCGGTTCGTCGCGCGGTTCCCGGACGTCGCGTCACTGGCCGGCGCCTCTCTCGACGAGGTGCTCAAGGTGTGGGAGGGCCTCGGCTACTATGCCCGCGCCCGCAACCTGCACCGCGCCGCCCGAGAGGTGCTGGAGCGCCACGGCGGGCACATCCCGAGCCACAGCGCCGCCCTGCGGGCGCTTCCGGGCGTCGGAGCGTATGTGGCGGGGGCGCTGCTCAGCATCGCCTTCGGGCGCGATGAGCCAGCGCTGGACGGTAACGCCCGCCGGGTGCTGTCGCGGCTCTTCCGAATCCGCGGGGCCGCGGGCAGCGCTGCCCTGCGCCACAAGGCGCGGGAGGTCCTTCCCCCGGGGAGCGCCGGGGCGTTCAATCAGGCGCTCATGGACCTTGGCGCCACAGTCTGCACGCCGCGGCGGCCCCGGTGTGAGGCGTGCCCGGTATCCCGGCACTGCGAGGCACACCGGCAGGGAGACGAGGAATCGCTGCCGGAGCGTCGCTCGCCCCGTCGCCTGCCGCACGTCGACGTGACGGCAGCGGTCATCTGGCGCGATGGGCGCGTGCTCATCGCTCGGCGACCGGCACACGGTCTCCTCGGAGGCCTGTGGGAGTTCCCAGGCGGCAAGCAAGAGCCCGGGGAGACGCTCCCCGAGTGCCTGCGGCGCGAGATTCGGGAGGAGCTCGGGGTCGAGATTGAGGTGGGCGAGCTCGTAACGAGCGTGCGCCACGCCTTCACTCACTACCGCATCACGCTGCACGCATTCCGCTGCCGGCTCGTGGACGGCGAGCCGCAGCCCATCGGCTGCGCGGACACCCGCTGGGTGACGCTGGCCGAGCTGGATGGCTTTGCCTTCTCTGCCGCCGACCGCAAGGTGATTGCGGCATTGCGGGCGGAGGAGAGCTCGCTCCCGATTGCCTGATCGCACGGGAGCGAAAACCCACTCGGGGCGACCGATGCGGTTCGCCGCGGGGCAAGGGGATCACGTTTTGGGGACACGCTGTGCACCGTCCCCCGGCAGGGTGGCAGCGTTTCGGCCCCGGACACAACTGTGCTATATTCTACCTCTGGGAGGTCTTGTGATGGTGTCATCACCGCGTTCGTTCAGCGAACGCGTTCGGCGCAATCATGCCGTAGAGCATGCCACTCTGCACGTACTGGAGCGGGAGATGCCCGGGCTCAGCCTTGTCGGCCGGAGCGATGGGCAGGGGTTCCTCATCTACGGGCATGTGGATACCGAGTCGCTGCGCCTGGCTGCCGAGGAAGGCCTCGAGCGGCTGCGCGACGGAGAGTCGTATCTGGCGGTGCACCCGCACTGCGGCACCAATCTTGCGGTTGGGGTGCTCCTGGCAGGTGCGGCGGTCCTTCTGGGCATTCTGGGCAGCCAGCGGGCGCGCTGGCGCCGCCTGCCGCTAACCCTGGTCGGTCTGGCCGGAGCGGTGACCATGGCCGGCCCGCTCGGCCCTGAAGTGCAACGTCGCTGGACGACCGATGCCGACATGGAGGGCGTGTCCATCGCCCGGGTCACCTGCCTGCGGCGAGGGCGCCTGCCCGTGCATCGCGTCGAGATCGAGCACGCGAGCTAGAAAGAGCATGCTGCACCTCTTCCACGGCGAGGACGAGCTCTCACGTTCCGAGGCGGTCGCCCAGCTGCGGGGCCAGATGGACCCCGCGCTGGGCGACCTCAACGTCGTGACGCTGCCCGGGCGGGGGTTGGACCTTTCGGCCCTGCGGGCAGCCTGCGATCCGCCGCCCTTTCTGGGCGACTGGCGCCTGGTAGTGGTGCAGGACCTGTTGCCGGCCTCTGGCGGCCGGACGTCCCGCCGGGAGGAGGCGGCGCCTGCTGAGAGCCTGCCGCCTGGGCTCGAGGAGTATCTGCCCCAACTCCCCGGGACGACGCGGCTGGTGCTCAGCATCCCACGATCCCTCCCCGACAGGCACCCCCTCCTGCGCCTGGCTAGGGAGGTCGGTGCCGATGTGCGTCACTTCCCGCTGCCGGCAGGCCCAGAGCTGGGGGAGTGGATCGTGCGGCGGGCGCGGGGCAAGGGTGTGGACATCGACCCGCGGGCCGTGGACCTGCTCGCCAGCTATATCGGAAACGACCTCAGGCTCCTGGATCAGGAGCTGGAGAAGCTCGCGGCCTACGTCGCAGAGCGCGGCGCCATCAGCCGCGCCGACGTCGAGACCCTGGTTGCCTCGGTGCGGGAGGCCAGCATCTTTGAGATGGTCGATGCCCTCGGCGGCCGCGACCGCCGCCGGGCGGTCGTGCTCTTGCGGCGGCTGCTCCAGGAGGGCAAAGCGCCGCTCTACATCCTCACCATGATCGTCAGGCAGTTTCGTCTGCTTCTGGAGGCACGAGAGCTCGAGGCCGAGGGCGTACCGCCGGGCGAGATGGCCCGGGAGATGGGGGTTCAGCCCTGGCTGGCCGGCAAGATCCTCAAGCAGGCCCACAACTTTCGCCCCAGCGACCTCGAGGCCATCCTCGCTCAGCTCCTTGATATCGACGTGGGCATCAAGACGGGGCAGCTTCAGGGCCCCGTAGCCCTGGAGCTGTTCGTGTTGCGCTGGGCGGGAAGATAGCCGCCCCCGACCCCTGAGCGCCGGGAGCAGGCGCAGGCCGTTTGCTCCGTGGGCGCAACCCTCGCCCTTGCGGGGCAGGACCCCATCCCCTTACCTTCGCTTCCGGCGCCGCTTGCGCGGCGAGGACGCTGCCCGACAGGGCGCGCGGTTCAGCGCGCCTACCCCTTCAGACAGAGCGGGAGATAGACCGCTGCCCCGGCAATGTCGATCCGGTGCGTCGCGATCGCCGTGCCCCCGGCATTGGAGACGCTGACCGTGATCGCCTTCGCTCCGGGCTCAGACCAGCGGAAGGCTACCGTGTCGCTCAGACCCCCGCTGCTGTGCACGACCGGAGCCTGCCCGGTCGCCTCCCAGGTGTAGGTGATCGGCAGGCGCGCCGTCACCGGACTGACCGCCGCCGTGAAGGGATGGGACACCCCGACTGCGCCTGCGGTACCGCCACTGATGGTGATGCCCGACACCCCGATCTCGCTCACCTCCAGCTCGTAGCGCGCTCCGCAGCCGATCGCGCTCCCCGGCGCCGGCCGCACCCGCACAAAGGGGTTGCTGTCCGCAGGAGCATGCCACTCCAGGCGCGAGGCCCCGCCGCCCCCATCATTGTCGCTCGTCGCCAGCAGGGTCAGCCCATCCCCGTCATAGAGCTCCAGAACCGTGTCCACCCCCGCCGCCAGATTCTGCGTCCCGACCTCATACCAGCCCCCGGCACGCGCGGGGAAGGTGAACCAGTCCTCGTCCTCGGGTATGTCCAGCAGACGGGTGACCGCCGTGCCAGGGGAGACGGCCTGAGCGGCATAGTACGAGTCGTCCGGCTCCTGTGTCTCCTCGGGGCAGAGCAAAGGAGCCTGCAGGTCAAAGGCGCCAAAGGCGTAGGACTGGGCGGTGACGACCCGGGTCGCCGTCACCACGGTCGTGGGGAGGGGTTGCCAGGCCTGAAGGCCCTCATCCCAATACGCCAACCGCGCCTGGGATAGGTCCAGATGCAGGAAATCGGTATCTGTGTAGGTGAGGGTCAGGGTGAGGGGTTGGCTCAGGTCCGCCTCAGCGCCCAGGGCCCCGACGCTGGAGGCCGGGAGCTCTGGCTCGCCGAGGATTGCCTCCAGGAGGCGCAGCCAGAACGACCGCCCCGTGCTGCGCAGTTGCGCGGAGGCTTCCGCCACCGGGCCAGGCGAGAGCTCCAGGGTCACCGTGCCCGGGAACACCCCACCCGGAATCTGGGCCAGGATCCCGCTGGCCTGATCCCAGATGGAGCCACCCTGCTCGCCCGCGAGCGACCCCGGCGTATTCAGGTCGTAGAGCCACAGGTAATGGCTGACGAAGCCACTCTCCCTGGCCCACGGATCGACCGAGGCGCCCGCCCCGCCGGGCGAGAAGCCGTAGGGGTCCACCGGCCGGTCGACCGAGCTCCCATCCCAGCGGCCGTTGCCGTTATCCCGGTATACGCCAAAGTGCAGGTGCGTCCCACCACTGCGGCCCGTGTTGCCCATGATGCCGATGACCTGCCCGGCGCTGACGCTCGCCCCCTGGCCGACGCGGACTTCCTTGAGGTGGGCGTAGCGGGTGAAGTAGCCCTCCGGCGCGTGATAGAGCAGCACATAGTTGCCGAATTCGCACCCCGCAGCGCATGCCCCACTGTAGCAGTTGGCCGAGCAGCTGCTGACCGCCTCCCAGACAACCCCGCCGGCCGCCGCGCGGACCTGCAGGGCCTGCTCATCCTCGCGGTTCTCGCGCCTGGCAAAGTCGATCCCGTCGTGGCCGTCGTAACAGCTCTTTCCGGTTGGACAACTGGACACACGGGTCGCCACGCAGTCAGTGACGACAAGACCCCAGCCCCAAAGACTGCAGTCTGTGCCATACGTGGGATAGTGGTGGTCGAACCAGCTGTTCACCCGGCGCAGACCCTTGTAATCCGTATTGCCGCTCGCCGCTACGCCGAAGGTGGTGTAGGAGCGGTACTCGAAGGGGAGGTCCAGGAAGCGCGGCGGCGCCGCCTGATCCAGGGCGATGAAATCCTTGCCGGAGACGGGGCCGCTCACCCAGACCCCTGCAATGCTGGCCGGGGAGAAGGCGTAGCCGCTCTTGGAGGGGGTGAGGGTGTAGGTGCCGGCGTACGGGGGGCAGATGGTGTAGCGCCCGTCGCTGCCGGTGACGGCGCTGCCGCCGACCCCCGCAGAGACCGTGACCCCGGCGACGCCGTTGCCGCTGCGGTCGGTCACGCGGCCCGAGATAGCCCGGCCCCCCATCGTCAGCTTGGCCACGAAGGCATCGTAGTCGCCGCCGTTGTAGGTGGTATCGTAGCCCGGGCCTACAGGGAAGGCGGCGGAGCCACTGCCCCCCGTGACGTAGGCGCAGCCCGCCCCGTCTACGGCGATGCCGTAGGCATACTCAGCAGAGCTGCCCCCCAGGAACGTGCTGTAGACGAGGCCCGTGCCAGCGGGGCTCAGCTTGGCCACGAAGGCGTCTTGGCCGCCGTTGTAGGCGGTGTCGTACCCTGGTCCCGCGGGAAAGCCGGCGGAGCCAGTCGCCCCCGCGACGTAGGCGCAGCCCGCCCCGTCTACGGCGATGGCGGAGCCCTCATCGTCGCTGCTGCCCCCCAGGAAGGTGCTGTAGACCAGGCCCTCGCCGGTGGCGCTCAGCTTGACCACGAAGGCGTCGCCCCAGTCGCCGCCGTTGTAGCTGGTGTCGTAGCCCGGGCCCACGGGAAAGTCGGCGGAGGTAGTGTACCCCGTGACGTAGGCGCAGCCGGCCCCGTCCACGGCGATGCCCTCGCCGTGGTCCCCACCACTCCCCCCCAGGAAGGTGGCGTAGACGAGGCCAGTGCCCGCGGCGTTCAGCTTGGCCACGAAGGCGTCGTCGTAGCCCCCGTTGTAACTCGCGTCGTAGCCTGGGCCCGCGGGGAAATCGAGAGACCCCGTGTTGCCCGTGACGTAGGCGCAGCCCGCCCCGTCCACGGCAATGGCCACGCCGTAGTCGCCACCACTCCCCCCCAGGAACGTGCTGTAGACGAGGCTTGTGCCCGCGGCGTTCACCTTGGCCACGAAGGCGGTGGAGTACGGGCCGTTAAAGCTGGCGTCGTACCCCGGGCCCGTGGGAAAGTCGACGGACTGAGTATGTCCGGCGACGTAGGTGCAGCCCGCCCCGTCTACGGCGATGGCGGAGCCCACATCGCCGCTGCTCCCCCCCAGGAAGGTGCTGTAGAGGAGGTCGGTGCCTGCGGCGTTCAGCTTTGCCACGAAGGCGTCGGAAGCGCCGTTGTAGCTGGTGTCGTAGCCCGGGCCCGCGGGAAAGTCGGCGGAGCCAGTCGCCCCCGCGACGTAAGCGCAGCCCGCCCCGTCTACGGCGATGGCCGAGCCCGAGTCCCAGGCGGTCCCCCCTAGAAAAGTGGCATAGACCAGGCCCGTACCCGCCGCGTTCAGCTTGGCCACGAAGGCGTCGCTGTAGCCCCCGTTGTAGCTGGTGTCGTAGCCGGGGCCTGCAGGAAGGTCCGCAGAATAAGTATACCCCGCGACGTAGGCGCAGCCCGCCCCGTCCATGGCGATGGCAGCGCCCCCATCGATCCACTCGCCCCCCAGGAAGGTGGCGTAGAGGAGGTCGGAGGGGCTGTCGGCCGGGGCGACGGGCGCCGCCGCCGTGCCCGCGGGCGCCGCCTGCACGGCGGGGGAGACCACCTCAAAGACCCCGGGCGCAGGGTTGAGCGCCTCAGGCTCATCCGCGGCCGCAGGCTGGGCGAGCCGCTCCGGCCCGGCCCCCTCCAGCGCCAGCAGAGGCAGGGGGAGCTCGCCAATGGCGGTCGTCAGGCGGAGGTAGCCCTCGCCTCCCGCCGCGGCCGCCGGGAGCGCCACCCCGTCGGCTCCCTCGATGCGCAGCCGCACCGCCGCCGGGTCCGCCCCCTCGCGCGCCACCAGGCGCCAGGGCAGCGGGCGCATCCCCCCTTCGCTCCTCCCCACCACCAGGTCGATCCCCGGATACAGATCGGCGTAGCGCACCCCGGTCCACACCGGCACGTCCGCATGCCAGGCCCCGGCGTCGGCGCCGATAAAGTAGGAGACCCTCGTCTCCGATCGAGCCAGGGGCTCCAGCCGGGGGTGGGGGTTGGCCCCTACGAAGGAGAGCTTGAGGTGCACCGCCTTGCGCGGGGCCTGCGCGCTCTCCATCTCAGCCCGGGGGTCACGTCGCTTCTCCCCGCCTGCCGGCCCACGGTCCGCCGCCGGCCGCTCGGCCACGCTGAGCCAGATGGCATCCTCGGCCAGCCACACCGTGCCCGGGCCGCCCCACATCTGGAAGCGGACCCCCTCGGGGAACTGGCCCACATTCTCGATAAAGAGCGGCCCGCCCGCGCGCAGGGCGGCATCCGCCCGCGCGGGCAAAGGCGCTTCGGGGGCCGCACCGGAGGAAGCAGGGGGCCGGGGATCCCGGGCATCGGCCGGGAGCTGGAACAGGGCGAGCAGGAGCACCAGCGAGACGAGGACGTAGCGGCGCATGTAGACCTCCCCGAACTACCGGGGGGATTTCAGTCCACCAGCTGCCCGGGAGTGCCGAAATCCACCGGATGAGGCCCGGAGCGTGGCCCAAAGGCGAAACAAAGCCCTGGCTGACGGCCAGGGCGCGATCCTTCGAGGAGCTTGTAGCATAACTTGCTCGATTTGTCAATTTCGCGCTCTCGCGGGTGTAGTTCAGCCTTGGCGCGGGCCTGCTCTGGGGAAGGCCCAGCCCCTCCCACGGCGCACGCGTCGTCCCGTCGGCTGTCCTCACCACCAGCCTTCCAGTGTTCAGGGGCGGACAGATGGTCCTGTGCGAGGCGAAAGCATCCGCCGAGGGAACTCGCGGACGGACGGGGTAGGATGCGATCTGCCGTTGTATGGCTGCCAACTCTGCAGCCGCGTCGTCAGACGGCGCCTGTCCGCCCGTGAACCCAGCCCCGAAGGGGCTTCGCCTCTTTCAGCGCGGGGCTTTCAGCCCCGCGCGGCGCCGCAGGCATGCGCACCCGCCTGACGCCCGATCGTAGGGGCGCAGCGGCGCTGCGCCCGTACAGTGGGGCGCCTGCCATCGATAGAGGACGCGCCTGTCCGCCCCTGAAGCCTTCCGGGGGGCCGTGGAACGCTTCCACACACTGGGGCTTTGCCGACCCAGCCCCGAAGGGGCTTCGCCTCTTTCAGCGCGGGGCTTTCAGCCCCGCGCGGCGCCGCAGGCATGCGCACCCGCCTGACGCCCGGGGCTCAAGCCTCGGGCTGAAAAGAGCCAAGCCCCCTTCGGGGGCTGGGCCGATAGCACGCGCGAGGCGACGCCTCGGCCGTACAGGGCCTCTGCCGCGCGGGCGGGCTCCCTCTCCGCTTGTCTGCGGACGCGGGAGCGGTACGAAGCCATGCTGCGGGGCATATGCCTCTGTGCCAAGTCGCTCAGGCTTGGCCCCAACTCGTATGTGGTTGGCGACGGGGCGGAAGCGCCGCCCAAGGCGCGCCGCACAACCGCCAAGGGACGGCGCCTCGAAAAGGCCAGGCTTCGGGGAAGTCCAATAGGGGCGAGCGCCGGGCGGAAGAGCTCTACCCTTCCTCCGCCTGCCGCTCGCCGCGCAGGGCCGCGGCCACAGCCTTGCGCGTCCGCGGCGGCAGCGTCGGGTGCGCCTCGGCCATGGCCCGCACCGTGGCCTTCAGGTCGGAGGCGGCCACGACGGGGAAGGACGGGTTCTCGGCCGTGATCTGGGCCTTGGGCGAGTAAAAGACCACTACACCCTCGAGCGGGAGCGAGTTCTCGCTGAGCAGCTTCCCCAGCGCCTTGCTCGTCCGCGCCAGCTCGATGCGTAGATCATCGAAGGGATTGCCGAGGCCAGCCTCGCCGAGCAGGACCTTCAGGCGCAGCCCCGCCGGCCGCTGTCGCCAGCGGTTGCCCTGGACGGTGATCCTCCCGGTGTGCTCCTGCATGTGGATGGCGATCAGGCCGCTGGGCGTCAGCAACAGGTGCTCGGCCGGGTACAGATAGTGGTACAGCTCGTACTTGTTATCCAGCCCCTTGAGGAGCTTGTCCAGCACCGCATCGCGCCGTGGGGGGCGGACGTAGCGATTCCCGACCCGCACCGCCGCCATGGCCACGAGGAATCCGGCGATCAGCAGGACCCATGAGAGAGCCTGGTTTCGCCACGCCAGAAAGAGCGACCCCAAGAGCAGCGCCATGCCGATCAGGCTGCCCCGCTGGGTGAGCTTGACCCGCTGTTTGATCAGTGCCTCGTTCCGAACTACCCGCATGACCTCAACCCTGCCTGTCCACGATGCTCAGTCCTCGCCTTCCTGCGAAAAGCCAGGCATCGCCTCGATACCGGTGCGGATCGCCTCCAACACCTTGCCCTCGACCGCCGCCCTGGCGACGCGAACCGCATTCTTGACCGCCTTGGCGTTGGACCGGCCATGGCCGACGATGACGACCCCGTCGACCCCCAGAAGGGCGCCGCCGCCGTACTCGCTATAGTCCAGCACGCGCTTGACGGCGCGAAAGGCCTGCTTCGCCAAGAGCGCCCCGAGGACGGCCAGGGGCCGCGCCTTGATCTCCCGCTGCAGGATCTCGAGCAGCATCGCGGCCACGCCCTCGGAGGTCTTGATGAGCACGTTGCCGGTAAAGCCGTCGGTCACCACCACATCGGCGAGGCCGGCGGGCACATCCTTGCCCTCCACATTGCCCACAAAGTTGAGCCCCGAGCTCTTGAGGAGGGGGGTTGCGTCCCGTACCAGAAAGTTGCCCTTGCCCTCCTCCTCGCCGTTGGAGAGGATGCCGACGCGCGGGTTGGCGATGCCGAGGACCCGCTCCGCGTAGACGCTGCCCATGACGGCGAACTGGAGCAGGTACTCGGGCTTGCAGTCGGTGTTGGCCCCGATGTCGATGATAAAGGCCGGCCCTTTGCCGGTCGGATAGACGGTTGAGAGGGCGGGGCGCTTGATCCCCCGCAGGCGGCCCAGATGAAAGAGGGCGGCCGCAAGCGCTCCGCCCGAGTTGCCCATGGTGACAAAGGCATCCGCCTCGCCGCGGCGCACCATCTGCATGCCCACGACCATGGACGAATCCCGCTTGGTCTTGACGGCTTGCGCCGGGTGCTCGTCCATCTCGATGACCTCGCTGGCATGCACGAGATGGAGTGGGAGCCCCGCCGTGTCGAACCTCGCCAGCTCGGGCTCAACAGCCTCGCGGCGGCCGATCAGGACGATCTCCACCCCGTACTCGCGCGCGGCCTGCACACCGCCATCCACGACCACGGCGGGCGCATAGTCGCCACCCATGGCGTCCAGGACGATTCTCATGGTTCCCTCCCGGGCATGGCCCTTCGTAACCGGCGGGCGCGCTTGAGCCGGGATTATACCATGTACGGGGACGGCGGACAAGGAGGCTACCTTTGGGGCGTGTAGCTCACCCTGGCGGCAGGCCCATCTGCGCTCCTGACAGGGCCCCCTGCCCCGAGTCGGCCTGCAGGCCGACTCGGGGCAGGGGGCCCTGTCAGGAGCGCAGATGGGCCTGCC
>DYEI01000466.1 GCA_020725765.1 Anaerolinea sp.
CCACCGCGCGGCCCGCAACCCGCAATCAATGTGTGGGTCACATTAGAGGGCAAATGGGAGGGGCGCCTTGCGCACGGAGTAGCTGCGGCTCATCCTGGCGAGTTTTGCAGGCGCGCCGCAGGGTGTAGTAGAATCGCTCCGGATTCCGCGCGACGGAGCGCGCGGCGAATGCTGACACCTGAGGATCCGAGTCCCTCGCTTCCCGGAAGGAGACCTCCCTTGATCCACCTGCTCCTCGACAAACTCGACCGGCGCATCCGCGAGCTTCAGGAGGCGATTTATGCGCCTCGCCTGCTGCAGAGGGAATGGCGCTTTCAGGAAGGGTCACGCCCCGATGGGGCCTCCCCCGACCTCGACGACTCGTCCTGGCCCATTCTGCAGGTCGGCGACCGGTGGGGCGATGCCCGGCGGCGGGCCTGGTTCCGCCGGCGGGTGCGTATCCCGGAGGAGTGGGCCGGGCGGCCGGTATGCCTCAACCTGAGCCTGCAGGCGTACCTGCCTGGCTTCATGGAGCCTTCGCTGGGCACCGGCGAGGCGCTGGTCTACGTCGATGGCAGGCCCCTCCAGGCTATTGATCGCAACCACAGTGAAGTCCTGCTTACCGAGCGGGCGCAGGGCGGCGAGGAGTTCCTGGTCGCGTTGCACGTCTTTGCGGGGATGAACCCCGGCCCGCGCACCTTTGCGCTGGCAGACCTCGCCTGCATCGACCGCGAGGTTGAGGGGCTGTACTACGACGCGCGCTCGGCCCTCGAGGCGGCAAGGCTCTTGCCGGAGCAGAGCCCGGTCCGTTTCGCCGTCCTCAACGCGATCAACGAGGCGCTCCTGCAGCTTGAGCCGCTGCGTCCTCGCGGCGAGGCCTGGCGGGCCTCCCTGCCACGGGCCCGGGAGCGGCTTGCGGAGAGGCTCAAGGCCATCGATGGCGGCCATCAGCCCACAGTCTACAGCGTGGGCCATGCCCACATCGATGTGGCCTGGCTGTGGCCCCTGGACGTTACCCGCGAGAAGGCAGCGCGCACCTTTGCCACCGCGCTCAGGCTCATGGAGCAGTACCCGGAGTACCACTTTACCCAAAGCCAGCCGCAGCTCTACAAGTACCTCAAAGAAGATCAACCCGGGCTCTATGAGCGCATCCGGACGCGGGTCCGGGAGGGGCGCTGGGAGGCCACCGGTGGCATGTGGCTGGAGGCCGACACCAACGTCCCTTCGGGCGAGTCGCTGGTGCGGCAGTTTCTGCTGGGGAAGCGCTTCTTCCGGCAAGAGTTCGGTGTGGATAACGACCTGCTCTGGCTGCCCGACGTCTTTGGCTACAGCGGCAACCTGCCGCAGATCATGGCAGGCTGCGGCATCCGCTACTTCATGACGACCAAGATCTCCTGGTCGGAGATCAACCGCTTCCCGTACGACACCTTCTGGTGGGAGGGGATCGACGGCACGCGCGTTCTGACACACTTTATCACGGCGCCTTCGGGCACGTGGTTCTATACCTACAACGGTGACACCGACCCCCGGTCCCTTCTGGGCACCTGGACTAACTATGCGCAGAAAGGGTTGAACGACCAGCTCCTGCTCCTCTCCTTTGGCCACGGCGATGGCGGTGGCGGACCGACGAAGGAGATGCTGGAGACGGCGCGCCGCATGGCCGATTTCCCCGCCATCCCGCACTGCCGCCTCGGCACGGCGGAAGAGTTCTTCCGCCGCCTGGAAGCCCTCGAGGCGTCCTGGCCTCGGTGGGTGGGGGAGCTGTACCTGGAGTACCACCGCGGTACGTATACCTCGCAGGCGCGCAACAAGCGGAGCAACCGCAAGAGCGAGTTGCTCTACCACGACGCCGAGTTCCTGGCTTCGATTGCGAGCTGGCTGGGGTACCCCTATCCGAGGGAGATGCTCAATCAGGGATGGGAGCTGATCTTGCTGAACCAGTTCCACGACATCCTTCCGGGGTCCTCCATCGGCGCCGTGTACGAGGACTGCGCCCGCGACTATGCGCGCATCGAGAAGCTGGGCGAGGAGGTGCGCGCACGCGCCCTCGATGCCCTGGCGGCGGCGGTCGACTGGCCGGGACCCGGCCGTGGACTGCTTGTCCACAACTCGCTCTCGTGGACGCGCGACGACGTGGCCCGCGTCTATCTGGGAGAGGATCCCTCGCCGCGGGTGGTTGGCCCGGAGGGTGAGGAGGTTCCGATCCAGGCACTGGGCGACGGATGGTATCTGCTGGACCTGCAGCGGGTGCCAGCGTGCGGGTATGCGCTGTACCGGTTGGAGCAAAGATGCGGACCAACAGATGCAGCCGGGGTGCAGTCGTGCCTTCGCGCCTCCGAGCGCGCGCTGGAGAACGCTTTCTACCGGCTGGAGCTGAACGAGCGCGGCGAGATCACCTCCCTCTTCGATCGGGTGCAGGGCCGGGAGGTGCTGTCGCCGGGTGCGGTAGCCAACGAGTTCCAGGCGTTCGACGACCGGTGTCGCAGCGGCGGCGAAGCCTGGGATATCGAGATCGACTATGAGGAAAAGCGCTATCCGTTGCCCGAGCCGGCGACGTTGCGGGTTATCGAGTCCGGGCCGGTGCGTGCCGGGGTGGAGGTGCGCCGGCGCCTGCTCAGCTCGGAGCTTGTGCAGCGCATCTACATCTACGAGCGGCTGCCGCGCATCGACTTTGAGACCGAGATCGACTGGCGTGAGAAGCAGGTTCTCCTCAAGGTGGCCTTTCCTCTCGCCGTCCACACCGACCACGCGACCTATGAGATCCAGTTCGGAAACCTGACCCGCCCCACGCACCGCAACACGAGCTGGGATGCGGCGCGCTTTGAGGTGCCGGCGCACAAGTGGGCCGACCTTTCCGAGGGCGACTATGGGGCCTCTCTCCTCAACGACTGCAAGTACGGCTACGATGCGCACGACAACGTGCTGCGCCTGACCGTGCTGCGGGCCCCAACCCAACCGGACCCGCACGCCGACGAGGGCGTACATCACCTGACCTACTCCCTCTTCCCACACGCCGGGGACTGGCGGCAGGGGACGGTACAGCAGGCCTACAGCCTGAATGTTCCGCTTGGGGCGGCCATGGTCGAGCCCCATGCAGGGAGGTTGCCGGTGCGCTGGTCGCTGGTCAGCACCGACCGGCCGAACGCCATCGTTGAGACGGTGAAGGTCGCCGAGGACTCGGACGAGCTGGTTGTGCGAGTGTACGAGTGCTACAACCAGCGCGGAGCGGTGACCCTGCGCTTTGGCGCGCCGCTCGTTTCGGCCGCAGCGTGCAACCTGATCGAGGACGGGGCCGAGCCCGTGCCATTCACAGGGGATCAGGTCAGCCTGTACCTGGAACCCTATCAGGTCCGCACGCTGAAGGTGCGGCTGGCTGCACCGGGCTCCTGAGGGGCTTATGCACAGTCCTTGGCACGGTTGAACATAAGCGGGTCATGTGGTAGAATCGCCCCATGTCAACCTGGCTGTCGCGAACAGCTCGAGAGGAAGAGAGGACTGTGCTGAAGGAAGGCTACCAGAAGGTCACCCGCGCGCTCTCTGTGGTGGTGTTCTCACTGAACCTGCTGCTGGTGCAGCCCGTGGGCATCACTCGCGTTGCAGAGAGTGCGCAGACGGCGCCGATGGAAGCGCGGACCGAGACTACAGCGGCCGCCGCGCCAGCCGTCGGGGTAGAGATTCCCGAACGCAATCCGTACTCCGACCGACGGCAGTGCACCTACCGGGCCTGGGAGCTCGCTGCGGAGGCCGGCCATCGACTGCCCAAGTTTGGCAATGCCCGCAACTGGCGGCAGGGAGCGATCGATGCAGGCTACACCGTGGTCGACGAGCTCACCCCCGAGTGCGTGAACTCGGTCGCCGTATGGCAGTCCGGGGTAGGTGGAGCCTCATGGGCCGGCCACGTCGCCTGGGTGACTGAGGTGCGGGGCGACGAGTTCCACATCAAGGAGCGGAACTGGTCCTGGGGCCGTGACACGGAGCGCTGGGTGAAATGGCAGAGAGGCATCTCCTTCATCGTGTTCAAGGTGGAGGCGCCGCCTCCTGCCGTGCCGGCGCCCGCGCCCGCTGACCCGACGCCTCCGGCCATCGAGGCGCTGCGGGCGGAGGGGCAGGCCCTGGCGTTGCGCGGCATCACCATGGGGCCCGAGTGGATCGAGCGATGGGGCCTGCTGCCCCGGGCGGCCGGCGCCCTGAGCCTGCACCCCGAGACGTAGGAGGGCGGGCAGGCAGTCCCTGCTGCCGCCTGCCCTTGGGCCTTGGCGGAGGGTATCCCATCCCCCCGTCCTTTGCGTCTGGCCTTTTCGAGCAGCCCCCTGCATGCAGTTCAGGGGCGGACAGGCTCCTTGTGCCGCCGTCCCTCGGCCCTTGCCGGAGGGCACCCCATCCCCCCGGCCCTCGCTTCCTGCGCCGCTTGCGCGGCGGGGAAGGGGGCGCCTTATGTTATGGAGGGGGTGTTCGCGGGCCGCGAAGCGGCCCGCGAACACCCCCCCCTATTCTGGATTCCCCGCCCCCGC
>DYEI01000467.1 GCA_020725765.1 Anaerolinea sp.
GGGGTACCCTCCGGCAAGGGCCGAGGGACGGCGGCTAAAGCAGCCTGTCCGCCCCTGAAGGGGGCAGGGGGAGGGGGCTCCCCCACGAGCCCGCGCAAAGCCGATCCCGGTGGACAGGGCTGCCAGCAGCCTGCCTCCACTCCATGCGCTGAACGCGAGCCTGAACACGCATTCATTTTATGCCTTTTGACAATCCCCGCACTGCGTCCTATCCTCTTCCCCGGCAAGGCGACCGGCGACGGGGATGCACGCCGTACCCGCTTTGGTCGGCCCGCCGGCGCGACGCAGCGACCTGCTTAGAGGAGGAAAAGACCATGCAGCGACCTATCCGGGTCACCGTCTGGAACGAAGGGCGCCACGAGCAGAGGAGCCCCGAGATTGCCAGGATCTACCCCAAAGGCATCCACGGCGCCATCGCCGACTATCTGGCGACGCTGCCCGACATGACGGTGCGCACCGCCACCCTCGACGAGCCGGAGCACGGCCTGACCGAGCAGGTGCTCGCCGAGACCGACGTCCTCACCTGGTGGGGCCACATGGCCCACGGCGAGGTGCGCGATGACATCGTGGATCGGGTGCACCGGCGCGTCCTCGAGGGCATGGGGCTGATCGTCCTGCACTCGGGCCACTACTCCAAGATCTTTTGCCGGCTGATGGGCACGACCTGCAGCCTGCGCTGGCGCGAGATCGGCGAGAAGGAGCGCATCTGGGTCGTCGAGACCGGGCACCCTATCGCCGCCGGGCTGCCGCCCTACTTTGAGATCCCCCATGCCGAGATGTATGGGGAACGCTTCGACATCCCGCAGCCGGATAGCGTAGTCTTTATCAGCTGGTTCGCGGGGGGCGAGGTCTTTCGTAGCGGCTGCTGCTTCACTCGGGGCAACGGCAAGATCTTCTATTTCCGGCCGGGGCACGAGACCTATCCCATCTTCCATCAGGCCGAGGTGCTCAAGGTCATCGGCAACGCCGTGCGTTGGGCGGCACCGTCCGAAGGCCCTACGCCCTACTACGGGCACGTCCCCCAGCCTCTCGAGCCGACCTCCTGACGGCAGACCGTTTGAGGGCGCGGCCCACGTGCGGGCCGCGCCCTTTTCGTTCCCTCAGGCCGGCTCAATGCCCCGGGCAGCGCGGCGCTCGGCCCTCACCCGCGCCAGGATGGCCGTCCCGACCAGGTAGCAGAGCGCCGCCAGGATGTAGAGAACCACAAAGCCCCGCCCCGCGGCCTGAGCGTTGAAGATGTCGATGATCGGCCCGCCGATGCCGGCGACCGCGCCCGCTCCGGCCGTTGCCAGGTTGGAGAGCCCGAGGTAGCGCCCGGCCTCTTCGTCCGGGATCACATCCATGAGGAGCGCCCAGTTGACGCTCAGGAACACCCCCATGGAGAGGCCCAGGATACCTCCAAACACGAGCAGGTGCACATAGCTGCGGACCCAGAGGAGAAGCAGCGACCCAAGGGCACCCAGGAGCCCGGAGGCGACGAGCAGCGACCTGCGCCCGACGCGGTCGGAGAGCATCCCCGCCGGATAGACAATCACCGCGATGCTCACCGCTACAATCGCCAGCAGGTTTCCCGCGAGCCCCGCTGCCTCCTGCAGCGAGAGATGGAGGACGTGCTGCATATAGTACACGACATAGTTCCGCACCAGGTTCATGGCCACGATGATCAGCAGGCGCGAGACGATGAGCCACACAAAGTCCATGTGCCGGCGCAGATCGACCCGAAAGGTGTCCAGCACCGTGCCCCACAGCGGCCCGGACGGCGCCCCCGCCAGCGGCTCCTCGCGGACGCCCCAGACGGTGATGGCCACCGTCACCAGCAGCACCGCCATGATGGACAGGATCGTGACCAGCGTCTGCCCCCGCGACATCAGGAGCCCCGCCGCCAGCGACGTCACGATGATACCGAGGATCTCGGCGAGCTGCTTCACCCCCGAGGCACTGCCTCGACGCTCAGCGGGCACGAGGTCGGGGATCAGGCCCTGATACGGTCCGTGGGCGATGTTGGACGATACCTGCAGCCCAAAGTAGGCCAGCACCAGAAACCAGTACCGCGGCGCCAGCGCAATGGCCAGCAGGAAGACCATGTCGGCCAGCGTTCCGCCGAGGATGTAAGGCCGCCGCCGACCCCAGCGGCTGGCCGACCGGTCGCTGATCGCCCCGGCGACCGGCTGCACGATGATGGCCGTGACCATGCCGATGGCGGTCAACAGGCCGAGGGCCGAGCCCTTGATCGCCTCCGGCACAAGGAGCCCCACGAGCACCGGCAGGACGATCGGCCCGAGGCTGTTCCAGAGGTAGGAGATGGCGAACCAGTAGGCATTGAGGGCCAACATGGATGGAGAACGTCTGTCACTCATCGGGGCTCGCTCCCTCCCTTGCCCGTGAGCCAGGCGTAGGTCTCGATCATCGCCTCAACCTGCGGCCAGCGCGGCCGCCAGCCCAGCACCCGCTCCGCCTTGGCAACCGAAAAGACATACTCCGACAGGGCGATGCGCATGTGCTCCGGCTCCAGCGGCGCCCGCCCCACCAGCCGCAGCGTCCCTACGGCCGCCCGCGCCAGCCCTGCCGGCACCCTCACCACCCGCGAGCGGGATCCCACCCGGGCCAGCACTTCCTCCACCATCCGCCCGATGGGAGGCACGTCGACGCTGCCGATGTTGAACGCCTCCCCGACCGCCCCGGGATGCTCCGCCGCAACCAGGCAGGCCGCGGCCACATCCTCGCCGTGCACCAGCTGGAAGCGGTTCGTGCCCTGGCCGAGGATGACGACCGGCTTGCCGTCGCGTACCGACCGCAGCAGGCTGAGGAAAAAGGGCTCATCGAGGCCCGGGCCGACAATCGTCGTCGGCCGGAGGATCGCAACCTCCAGCCCCTGCCGAACCGCCTCCAGGCACAGCCTCTCACTCTCCACCTTGTTTCGCCCATACTCGCCGATAGGCGCGAGGGGCGCCTCCTCCGGGCAGGGCGAGACCGCCGGCACGCCATAGACCTCGACGCTCGAGAGATAGACGACGCGACGTACGCCCACAGCTCTGGCCGCCTCCAGCACATGCGCGGTGCCATCGACGTTGACGGCACGCATGACCTCCGGAGCAGCTCGTCGCTGCGGGATGAGCGCCGCCAGATGATACACGACCTCGGCGCCCTCGCAGGCCCGCCGCACGGCCTCAGGATCGCGGATGTCCCCCGCAACCCACTGCACGCCGTCCTCGCATGCGGCAGGCGCCCTGAGGTCCAGGCCCCGGACCTCCTGCCCCCGCTCGCGGAGCGCCTTGAGCAAGTACGTGCCCAGGTAGCCCGCCGCACCGGTTATGAGATGGACGCCCATTCACCACCTCGCTTTCGTGTAGATGGGCTCCTCCCGGGGCTGGCTCGTCAGCGTGCTGGATTGATACCACTCGTACACGCGGTTGTGCTGCGCCAGCTTCTCCGGGTCGAGCCGGACGCCCAGCCCCGGCCCCTCGGGCACGGCGAGGCCACCCTCCACGTAGGGCATCGGCCCGCCGACGATCACATCGTCGCGGAGGTAGTGATAGTGCGCGTCCGGCGCGTGGTGCACGCTCGGCAGCGCCGCGGCGAGGTGCAGCACCGCTGCCATCGAGACTCCGAACTCGGTCCCCGAGTGCATCCCCATGTCCAGGCCAAAGGTCTCGCACAGGCGGGCGAGGGCCTTGGTCGCGTGCAAGCCCCCGTACCAGTGCGGATCGGCCAGGATGACGTCGACCGAGTCGAGGAGAGTGGCGGGGGCCACGTCCTCGTAGCCGAAGCAGGCCATGTTCGAGGCCAGCGGCACCCCCGGGGCCAGCCGCTTGAGCTTGGCCATCCCCTGCAGCCCCCAAACGGGGTCCTCGAGGTACTCCAGGTTGCAGTCGGCCAGCGCCCGCGCCACGCGCACGGCCGTTGTCAGCGCCCACGAGCTGTTTGGGTCGAGCCGCACCGGCACACCGGGCAGCCGCTCGCAGAGGTGCCGCACCGTCTCGACCTCGCGGTCCGGCGGGTACACGCCTCCCTTGAACTTGATGGCCCGGCAGCCCTTGCCCTCGACGAGCGCGACCGCCTGCTCCACGATCCGCCGGTCTGCCTCCTCCCACGGGGTCTGGCCATCGCCCTCGGGGTCCTCGTAAAAGATGTAGGCGGAGACGGGCACCCGGTCCCGCATACGGCCGCCCAGCAGGTCGCAGACCGGCCGCCCGATGGCCTGCCCCTGCAGGTCAAGGCAGGCGAACTCGATGGCGGCGTAGGCGTTGATCAGGTTCGGGCCGAACATGCGCACGTAGAAGGGATTGGCGATCTTCCAGCGCAGCTTCTCCAGGCTGAAGGGGTCCTCGCCCAGGATGAGCGGCCGGCAGGACTTGAGGACTTCTTCCATCTGTCGGCCGTTGGGGGTGAGCGTCGTCTCGCCCAGGCCGATCAGGCCGTTATCGGCCACGACCTGGATGATGACCCGGCCAAAGCCCAAATGCCTGCCCCAGGCGTGCAGGAGCGGCGTCTCCAGGGGGATCGCGACCGGTGTGACGATCAGGTCGTCGATGCGCATCGCTCTCGCCTCCTGCCGCCCGGCTCAGAACCGGCCGTGCTTGAGGTAGACGTGCATGGGATGGGCCCCCGCGCGCAGCTCCTCGCGGATCTTGTTCTCGACCGCCACGACCTCCTCCGCCTCGAGGAGCACCTCCTCGGCCAGGTCCTTGGGGACGACCACCACGCCGTTGGCATCGCCAATGACCCAGTCCCCCGGGCGGATGTCCACATCGCCGATGCGGATGGGTACGCCGATCTCCACATAGCGCCAGCGACCGCGGATGTCCGCCGGCGTACGATAGCGGGCAAAGATGGGAAAGCCCAGCGCCACGATCTGCTCGACGTCCCGCACGCCGCCGTCGATGACGGCTCCGCCGAGGCCCTTGGCCTTTGTCGTGGTGCTGAGCATCTCGCCAAAGTGCGCGGCAGAGTTGTCGCCCGAGGTGTCGTAGACCGCTATCTGCCCAGCCTCGAGCGAGGCATAGGCCTCGACGGCGACCTCGAGATACTCGTCCTTGTGGATGGTGGTCGGGGTCCCCTTGATGGTCTGGCAGGGACCGGCGAGCCTCAGGCCCGGGGCGATGGCCTGGATCTCGTGCGGCAGGATCTGGTGGAAAAGGCCGCGCTTGTCGAGCACGTCGGCGATGGCGCAGGTGTGCACCTGCTTGTAGCGACGGATCATCTCCTCCACGGGTATGGAGCCGTTCATGGGACCTCCTTTCATGTCCTCCAGAGTTCAGGCCCGGCATACCGCAATGTCCTCACCCCCCACGGGGGTAGGGTGAACCGATCGGAGCACGAGGCATCGGCGCGAAGCGAGAAATCCACGGGCAGCCAGTGTCTCGGCGGAAACAGCGCGCTGTCGATCCGCGCCGCCGCCGGGGCAGAGCTCGCGTTCCACAGGCGCAGATAGAGCGCTCCCTCGTAAGCAAAGAGAGCGGAGAGTTGGATGGCGCCGGGACCTATCTCGAGCAGGCTTCCCTCGCCCGCACCACCGGGTCCCCGCTCCTCGCCCACGAGGACCGCTGGCGGCAGCCGGTAGAGCTCTGCCCCAGCCAGCGCCTCCTCCCGTCGCTCATAGGGGAGGAGCGCGCACCGGAAGGCATGGTGCTCGCGCAACACCGGGCGAGCGCCGCCGTCATAGATCCAGCGCCGCGGCGACCAGGCAAGGACCAGCTGCAGGAGGCCCCGCTCGGGGTCGTACGCGCACCCCCGGCTCCCGGGCGTGAGCAGAGCCACCTTGCCAGCCTCGCCCTCGAGCGCCGCGAGGCCCGTCATCGAAAACCGACGCGACCGCGTCTCCGCGACGAGGAAGGGCAGACTGCGGAGCAACATCCCCGGCCCCAGCGGCAGGAGGGCACACACCTTCTCTTCATCCCGGGTATAGTAGCCTTCGCCATCCTCCGGCTGGGGCCCGGCAAGGGCACCATCGCCGAAATCCAGCACCGTCTCCACGTCGATGCGGGGGAGGTTCCGGTACAGGGTGAGCTCCTGCGAGAAGCGGATGGCGCCCAGCAAGCCACGCGCCCGCCAGCGCGTGAAGAGCGGCCCGGTCGATGCGACCACCCACGCCTCCGGCCCGGCTCGCGAGGAGAACCGTGTGCCGCCGAGGGTGTAGCTCAGCGCGAGGCCATCGTCCAGGAGGAGGCGGTCTCCCACCCGGATGGTCAGACGGCCTTGGCTACAGTCTGCCGAGAACCGGCCCTCTCCGTAGAGGCCGTCGGCCGGCGCAGCGTCGACAGCGACCGGCGCCGGGCGCAGGTCCAGGATGCGCCAGCCCAGCGCAGGCAGCTCACACAGGACGAGCGTCCCGTCGCCATCCGTTTGCGCAGGCAGAGGCTCGGCGCCGGCGTAGAGCGCACCCCTCGCCGGGACGTGCACGAGGGCCCGGAGGGGCCGCGGATGCGGGTTGAACACAACGACCGGCCGCCCGACCGGCCCCGGCGGCTCGCTCTTCCCCAGCAGGAAGGCCAGCGCCCTTTGGAGCACGTTGCGCGCGCCGGCCGCCGCCTCGCGACAGAGGTCACAACCGAGGGCGGACATGCTCCTGCCATGCGCCGCCGACGGCCAGGGCCCGCAGACCTGCAGGTCGTGGTGCTGGGCGAGCAGGAGCTTTTTCCAGGCGGGCTCGAGGTCGGGGCCCATATCCGGCCCACCGAGCGCAAAGGCAACGGCCGCCGCACGCTCCGCCAGCTGCAGGGCTGCCTCGGCGGCCTCCCGGGCGGCAACGAGCCGGTCCCCCTCCAGGCCCCAGGGCAGGGTGAGGGTCAGGTCGTCCGGCGCGGGCTGCCAGGATGGCAGGCTCTCCAGGGGCCGGCCGTCGAGCGCCGCCTCGCAGAAATCGGTCAGCGAGGAGAGCCGAACGCCCTCCGTCCGCGCCAGTATCTGTGCCTGCGGCGTCGGCGCATCCGGCGGCGCCAGGTCCTCCAGCTTGGAGAGGAGCGGCGGAACTGTTCTGTGGCGCGTCGCCGCTTCGCCCAACCCTGCCAGCCCTGCTGCCTGCCAGTGGCTGACGTGGGCCCCCGAGAGGGTCCCACGCACGACCCCCGGCTGAACGTCCTTCCGCGACTCATAGCCCTGCCAGGAGTGCCGCGGCACGGCCGGGAGCTCCGTGCCATCCGGCCCGCGCCACCGTACCAGCGGCGCATCGCAGGCCGGGTCGCAGCCAAACGCCGCCCAGTGGGTGCGCAGCAGCGTCCAACGGTAGCCAAAGGACTTGAGTATCTGGGGCAGCTGTGCGCAGAAGCACGGCTCCTGACTGGCGTAGGCGGTCACCTGCCCTCCGACCAACTGCTCAATGGCCCGCAGCCCGTACCAGAGCTGGCGGACGACCATCTCCCCACTCAGGGTATCGAGGAAGGGCTGGGCGTAGGTGCCGTTCACCAGCTCCACGTAGCCTCTGGCTACGGCCTCGCGGAGCCCGGCCAGCACGCCGGGATAGCTCCGGGCGAGCGCCTCAAAGGTGTAGCCGTCCAGCTCCAGCGTCACAGGGAGGCGGCGCCGCAGCAGGGCGCCGCCGACGACCGGCCACAGGAACGAGGTCCACAGGCCCTCCTCCGGCAGCAGCCAATCCCAGAAAGGAATGCCGCCATGGAAGCCGTCGAGGAGGTAGATCGGGGTTCCGGCGGCCAACTCGTAGGGCGCGGCGAGTGCCGTGCGGGCGTCCTCCCCCGCCAGGCGGCGGGCAAGGGCGGCGGCCGCGCTACGCACAACCGCCCGGCGACAGGCTGCCGGCAGGCGGGGCGAAGCGAGGATGCCGAGCAGCACCTGCCAGGCGGAGGCCATGCTAGCCCTCCACCTCCCAGAGCTCGCCCGGGTCGAGGAGCTTCCCACAGAGCCCCTCGTCGGCGAGCCCTCCGAGCCACTTGCCCAAGGCCGCCCTGACCTCGGCCGCGTTGTCGGAGCGGACGCGCAGACCCGCGTGCCGGTCGAGCCATTTACCCCTGCAGTGCAGGTGCAAGGGCACGAACCAGCGCGGCCTTACTGCCCGGAGAAGCGCCGCCGCCTCCGGCAGGGACATGCCGTCGTCGCCGAGGAAGGGATAGTGGGCGCAGGCCGCCTGCAGGAGGGCCACGTCTACCGGGCGGGGGATGGCGCCGGTGACCGCCGCTGTAGCGCGGGTGTCCCCGCTAAAGTACAGGCTGCTAGAGCCTCGCACGACAAAGCCGATCGCATCCGCCGCCAGGGGATGCTCCGCCGGGACGGCCTCGACCTGCAGCGGCCCGAGGGACGCCGATTGGCCCGGGCCAAGCGGGATTGCGTCCACCACTCCGGCGCGCCGTGCCCGGGCGGCGACCGCCTGCGAGCCGATGACCTTCCACCGGAGCAGCCGGGCGAGTGTCAGAGAGAGCCCATCCAGGTGATCCAGGTGATCGTGCGAGGCCAGGATCGCGCACACACGGGAGAGTGCGGCAGCATCGACAACAGGGGGGAGGGTGCGGGGGGCGAGCCAGCGCTCGAGGCGACCATGCGGCCCGAACCACGGGTCGGTGAGGAAGCACACCCCATCCAGCTCGACCCACACCGTCACGTGCCCGAAGAGCAGGAGGCGCATGTCTCTGCTCCTGCGGCCTGCGCCAACAGGGCACCGCCACAGGCTTTGGCGGGCCGGATGCAGGCCCATGTGTATTATACTACGGTTTCCAACAGGGCGCAAACGTGTGCACCGGCCCGACGAATCCCACCATCGTCGGCGCATTTCGGCATTGGATGGTAGGAGTGGGCCCTGAGGTCGGTCACACCGATTGCCCTGCCAGGCGGCGACATCTCCGCCGCCTGCGCCTGGAGTCTCATCGGCAGACGGCTCATGTGCACCTGGCGAGGAGATAGGGGCAGTCCCGGCACCCTGTCATTGCGCGTAGGGGCGGCTCGCGAGCCGCCCCTCGCGCGGGATCTCGGCTTTGGCCCTTCGGAGCGCAACTCGCGGTACCGTCCAGAACTCGCCGAGATGACCTCCAGCCATGCTGCGTCCGAGATGCCCCTCCCCCTCGCCCCCTCCCCCAGGCGGGCACGACGTGCCCGCCTGGGGGAGGGGTCGGGGGTGGGGGCATTACAGCACGAGCCGCGCCAC
>DYEI01000468.1 GCA_020725765.1 Anaerolinea sp.
GGCGCGCCAGCGGAGCCCAAAACACCCTGTAATGTCTTCCCCCTCCCCGGGGCGGACGCCGCGGCGTCCGCCCCGGGGAGGGGGCGAGGGGGAGGGGCACCTCGGACGCAGCATGGCCGGAGGTCATTTCGACGAGCTCTGGACGGTACCGCGAGTGGCGCTCCGAAAGGCCAAAGTCGAGCCCATAGAAAAAGGACTCCCTCCCTCGGGTCGGCCTGCGGGCCGACCCGGGGGAGGGGGCGCCGGGGGTGGGGGCCCTGCCACCAGCACAGAAGAGCCTGCCCCCAGAACCAGACTACACCCGGCGCAAAACAGGCACTTGCAGGGAGCACGCAATTGGTGTAGGATAGGGCTAACCGCCAGCCACCACAAAGGAGGCCCGCCATGCCCGAGGGAGTGACCCTCAGCTCGCTTAGAGACCTGCTTGGCTTTCCGTTTCGCGGGGAGAACTGGTCCAGTCGCTTTCTCGTAGGCGCTGCGCTCGCTGTGGCCAGCCTTGTCATCCCAATCCTGCCGCTCGTCTTTGTGGTCGGCTATGTGCTGGACGTGACGCGGAGGTCGATCCGTGGCGAGGCTCCGGCCCTGCCGGCATGGAGCGACTGGGGCAGGCTGGCAGCCGATGGATTGCGCGTCCTCGTCGCCGGTTTCGTGTACACGCTGCCGGCCTCGGTGTGTTTTGTCGGTGGCACCGTGATCTACTTCATATCCATCTTTGCGGTCGCCGGGCGGGATTCCAGCGACCCCTCAGCCTCCCTGGCCATCCTCGGTGGGGTAACCGTGTTTCTGATCGCGCTGGGGGTTGGGATCGTCCTGTGGGTGTTGGCCAGTGTCCTGCTGCCCGTGGCTACCGCACACCTGGCTGCGCAGGGGGGCCTCGGAGCCGCCTTCCGGGTCGGCGAGTGGTGGCCGCTCCTGTGGAGAAACAAGCTCGGATGGTTTGCCGCCTGGGTGGTCGTGGCCGGGCTCTACTCGCTCCTGTCGCTGACCGTCACAGTCGCGTACTATAGCGTGGTGCTGTGCTGCCTTATCCCTGTGCTCGTGGCGCCGATCAGCTTCTACGTCGCGGCGGTGGGCGGTGCCCTCTTTGGGGAAACCTATCGGCAGAGTGTCGCCTTCGTGACGGAGGTCGCCGCGGGCGCACCGGCCTCGAGCTGACGCGGGGCTGTGCGGGACTCCCCGGCGTCACGCGGGCCGGGGTTGTGGCGGTCCGCCCCCGTCGGCGTCATCGGCTTCCGCGCCGCAGGCCCCATCCGGCCTGGTTCTCATGAGGTGGGGAGTATGGCACGCCGGTCCAGACCCGTCCTCGTGGGTCGGGTGAGCCGGGCCTGTCTGGGCCTCATCTGTGCGGGGTTGACGGTCCTTCCGCTCGGTGCCGGCTGCCAGCGCGCCAAAGAGAGCGCCGGGCATAGCCCGGTGCCGGCGGCGAGCGCCCCGCTCGCCGGCGCAGACCGCTCCGGCTTCCGAATCGTAGGATACGTCACAGACAAGGTCGGCACGATCGACAACCTCCGCTACGACAGGCTCACCCACATCAACTATGCCTTCCTGATCCCAAACGACGATGGCTCGGTGCGGCCCCTCTATGCGCGGCGCAAGCTCTCAAGGCTCGTGGAGGAAGCCCATCAGCACGGGGTGAAGGTGCTGCTCTCTGTCGGCGGCTGGGGGTACGACGCCGAGTTCGAAAAGCTCGCGGCGAACCCCGAGAGCCGGGTGAGGCTCGTCGGTGAGATCGTCCGGCACGTGCAGGAGTATGGCCTGGATGGCGCCGACATGGACTGGGAGTATCCAGACCCGGGCGACTCGGCTCGGCACTTTTTGCTGCTGATGCAGGAGCTGAGCGTGGCGATGCGTGCGGAGGGCAGGCTGCTGACGGCAGCCGTGGTCGCCGAAGGCCCGAACGCTGCCGGCATCCTTCCCGAGGTTTTCGATTATCTGGACTTTGTGAACATCATGGCCTACGACGGCCCCGGTGAGCAGCACTCGCCCTACTCCTATGCCGAAGCGGCCCTTCGGTACTGGGCAAGCCGGGGTCTTCCGGCCGAGAAGCGGGTGCTCGGCGTGCCGTTCTACGCCCAGCCGGGTGGGGTCCCGTACCGGCAGCTTGTGGCTGCCAGTGAGGCAGCCCCCTGGTGCGATGGCGTCCGGTATCGCGGTGCGACCGTCTACCACAACAGCATCCCCACGCTGCAGCGCAAGGTCCAGCTCGCGCTCCGCGAGGGCTCCGGAATCATGATCTGGGCGCTCCCCCACGACACTGCCGACGCGACCTCGCTCCTTGCAGCCATTTACGAAGCTGTGCACGGGCACGCCGCCACGCCGTCGGACGAGGGTGAGCCGCCTTGCATGACCCCGTCCGCCCCGGGTGCCTCCTGACGGGCGCTCCGGGTGCACCGAGGGAGGAGAAGGATGTCCAGGGATATCGCGAATGCCTCAGATGGCTCCCTTGAGCCTGTCGACGTCCTCGCGGGTCCGATCCGCGTGAGCCCGACCGGGCGATACTTTGTCGACGCGAGGGACAGGCCCTTCTTCTGGCTCGGGGACACCGCCTGGCCCCTCTTTGCCCGGTACAGCCCCGAGGAGGCCGAGGCCTATCTTGAGAACCGCGCCCGGAAGGGCTTTACCGTCATCCAGGGGGTACTGGCCTGGGGCGGAGGCACCGGCTTTGAAGAGAAGGTGCCGGGCCCCAACTATGCGGGCGAGCGGCCCTGGCACGAGAGCCCTTCCCGTCCCAACGAGGCCTACTTTGAGCACGTCGACCATCTGCTGCGCCTCGCCGGCGAGCGCGGGCTGGTACTGGCCATGCTCCCAACCTGGGGCTACTATGTGACCGACGTTCCGGCCTTTGACGCCGAGAGCGCCTTTGCCTACGGTCGCTGGCTGGGCGCGAGGTACCGGGACGTCCCCAACATCATCTGGGTCAACGGGGGCGATCGGGTGCCGACGGGCCGCGAGGAGGTCTACCGGGCCCTGGCGAGGGGGCTGCGCGAGGGGGATGGCGGAGCACACCTCATCACCTTCCACCCCTGCGGCTGGCACTCCTCCTCCCAGTTCTTCCATGAGGAAGACTGGCTGGACTTTAACATGATCCAGACCTGGACGGAGTGGGCCAAGGTCTACCCTGCCGTGGTGGCCGACGGCGTGCTCTCCCCGCCCAAACCGGTCGTCCTTGGCGAGCCGGCGTACGAGGATGGGCCGGAGTACCCGCAGGGACCGATCACGCCCCTGATCGTGCGGCGACAGGCGTGGTGGGCCTTTATGGCCGGCGGGTACTTTACCTACGGCCAGAACCAGATGTGGCGCATGGAGCCGGGCTGGACCTCGGCCTTTGACACGCCTGGCGCCTTCCAGATGACCCTCTTCAGGCGCATCGCCACCTCTCGCCCGTGGTGGCGGATGGTGCCTGATCAGGGGCTCTTTGCCAGCGGCGTGAGCTGCGAGCGGACGCTCAACGCCGCCCGACGCGCCGTTGATGGCTCCTGTGCCATGGTCTACCTGAGCAGCCAGTGTCACGTGCTGATCCACCTGGACAAGATCCTCACCCGCGAGGTGCGCGCCACTCTGGTGAACCCGGCGACCGATGAGGAGCGCGACGCCGGCACCTACGCCACCGGCAACCAGACGGGCAGCATCTTCCCGGCCGCTCTGACGCAGTGGTTCTCGACACCCGGGCACTGGGAGGACGCGGTGCTGATTCTTGACGGGGTATCCTGAGGAGCGGGCGTAGCGGGCGGGGTGTAGCGCAGCTCGGGCAGGCACGGCTGTGCTGCTGATGCAAAAGGCCCCAGTCCGCGGCCCTTCAGGGGCGGGCAGGGCTCCCCTCCGCCGTCCCCTCCCCAGGTGGACGCCGCGGCGCCCGCCTCCGGAGGAGAGATACGTGAGGCGGGGTGGAGTTTGGCCTTTTGAGGTCCTCGTCCCTCGCTATCACCTCCATCGCCCGTCAGCAGTCGCGTGGCGCGGCTCGTGCAGTAATGCCCCCACCCCCGACCCCTCCCCCCCGCGGGCACGACGTGCCCGCCTGGGGGGGGGGGCATTCCCCATGGGGGTTTTGGGCTCCGCTGGCGCGCCGCGGCGCGCTGGCGGACCCCAAAACCCCCATGGGGAATGCCCCCCCCCCCAGGCGGGCCCGTCGTCCCCGCCGGGGGGGGGGGTGGGGGGGGGGGGCATTACTGCACGAGCCGCGCC
>DYEI01000469.1 GCA_020725765.1 Anaerolinea sp.
AGGAAGGACGCCGCGGCGTCCTTCCTGGGGAGGGGGCGAGGGGGAGGGGCATCTCGGATGCGACATGGCTGGAGGTCATCTCGGCGAGTTCTGGACGGTGCCGCGCGTTGCGCTCCAAAAGGCCAAAGTCGAGCATCCTGGTTCCCCGCCCCGCGCCGCGGGGGCATGATCAGGCGTCGGGGGGTCCCTCGATGGGCCGCGCCCTCGCCCTACGACCGAAGAAGGCTGTCCGCCCTCGAGGGGGGCGAGGGGGAGAGGCATCTCGGACGCGACATGGCTGGAGGTCATCTCGGCGAGTTCTGGACGGTACCGGCGGCGTTTCTCCTATGGGGCGGGTACATGCGCCTCCTGAGGCGCCAACTCGCGCAGGCGGCCCCCCTCACAGAGGACATACCGACCGTCGCGCCAGCTGACCCGCCTGCCAACCGCAGCCGCACACCACACGGCCGCCGTCAGCAGGTCTCGCGCAGGAAGTAGGAGCCAGGAGTCGCGGATAAGGGCGTCGTTCAGGTGCCCTGCCATCTGCCCGGCGACCAGCCACCGCACCAGGAGCGACACGCCCAGCGCCCCCAGGCCAACCGTCGAGAACCCCAGCGAGACCGCCGTGAGGAGCGCGAGAGGAGTCGAGAAGGTCAGCACGAACCCGGGATACTCCAGCGGCCGGCTTACGCGGGCACACTTGGCCCAACGCACCTCCCGTCCCCACTGCTGCCTGAAGGTGGTGGCACCCAGGATCGTTTGCGTCGTATAGTCCGAGAGGTGCACGCGCTTGCCGGTCGCCGCGATGCGCGCCCCAAGCTGGTAGTCGTCGGCGAGATAGTCGACAAGCGACTGAAAGCCCCCGATCTCCTCCAGCTCTGCACGGCGCAGCGCCACAGCCGCGCCGAGCGCGAACCGCATGCGGAGGTACCGCCGCGCCACGAGTGCCGAAGGCAGAAAGGTCGTGCCGATGTACAGCGCCTCGAGCACCGCCGTGAGGTTCTCTGCCTGCGCTCCGCGGTACAGCGAAGTGACCAGCCCAACCTCCGGGTCGCGCAGCGGTGCGACCATACGCGCGATAAAGTCGGCCGTCACGCGCATGTCGCTGTCGGAGATGACCAGCGTATCGTAAGCAGCGTGCTGCGCCAGGTGGCAGAGGATGCTCACCTTGTCGTTGGCCCCGACCCTGGGCGCCACGAAAACGCGCACCCTGTCGGCCCCGAACTCGCGCTGGAGCCGACGCCCGAGCTCGAGCGCCGGGTCCCGAGGGTCGGTCACCCCTACCAGCACCTCGTAGACAGGATACGTCTGCAGGAGGTGGCTCCTGAGGTTCTCATAGGCACCCGGATCGAGCCCTCGCATGGGCTTGAGGAGCGAGACAGGTGGCAACTCCCCCTCTGGAGCCGGCTGCGGTTCGGCGAAGAAGGTATACGCACACCGGCAGGCAATGAGCCAGTAGACCCAGCTCATGATCGTGAGAATCAGCAGGATGAGTGGCCCGATCACGATCCCCTCCTCGCACAGCCGGCGCCCAGCGCGGCATAGCTCGTCAGCGCCGCGCCACGTTCCTCAATGGCAGAGCGGAGCGCAGGGCTGAGAAGCGCCGCCAGATCGCCCGGGTTCGGACCGTACGGCTCGCCCAGAGAGCAAGTGCTCGGATGGAAATACAGCTCGGCCGAGTGGACCTTCGGCGGGATATGCCGCACCAGGTTGCTGACGAAGGGCTCGTGCATCCGACCTGACTGCAGGAGCCCGTACACCCGATCGGTGAAGGCCAGTGTGCTGCACCTCAGACGCCGCTCCGCGAGCCGGTTGAGCAGCGCATACACGGAGGCCCAGGTCACCTTGCTGGCCAGCCGCTGGCGGTTCAGGCGTAGAGTCAGTCGCAGCTCATCCCGCGGAAGCCTCATTCCTGGAACACCGTACCTCTCAGCAAGGGGCACGAGCAGCCAGAGGATTGTGGGGTGAAGATGGAAGAGGTAATGGGCATCGACATGGGCGAGGGGGAGGCCGGCCTCCAGAAAGCACTCAAACTGGGCGGTCATCTCCGAAAGGACCTCGGCCCGGGCTCTCGGACTCAGAAAGCACCGCAGGCCGGCCAGGAACGGGTCCTTCGGCAGCTCCGCCATGGCATGAGCGAACCGACGCATCCGGGAGGCGGGGACGCGGCCATCCGCATCCACAAGGACGAGATGCAGGCCAACCGCCAACGTGGGATGCCGGCGCGCGCGCTCGACAGCGTCCTCAAACGCCGCCCCCGTCACCATCAGGCTGGCGCTCGTCAGCACCCCCTCACGATGGGCCCGGATGATCGCCTCGTTGATGCTCTCAGCCCGCCCAAAGTCGTCGCCGTTCAAGATGAGGTGCAGGTCGCCCACCGGTCCCCTCCGCCCACGTTGTACCATCGCATCGGTCGGCCTCATCGCTGCCCGCACGGGGTGAGGGGCACGAGAAGCGGCTCCCGACCTGTGGCGGAGCGCACACACGGCGCAGCACGTTTGAACGTCACTCATGCATTATAGCACCCGCCATACCCGGTATCAAGCGGCAAGGCCGTGGTTCGTGCGGAGACTCACACTCAGCGCATGGAACGGAGGCAGGCTGCCGGTAGCTCTGTCCGTGGGGATCGGTTTTTGCGCCGGCTCGTCGGGGAACCCGGTCGCCCTGTCCGCCTCCCGCAGGCGGACTTATGCGTTACCCACAACTCAGGATGCAGAGCGCCACGGGGCATGAGATAGCACCGCGGCGCTCGTCCCAGCGGACCACCCGCCGCCCACGCACCGTCATTGCGAGCCAGCCCGCAGGGCTGGCGAAGCAATCCCGCCCCCGTGTTGGAAACTGCTTCGACGTCCGGCGGCTCGCAATGGCAGGTCTGCGGCCGCAGCCGCCTCTGGGCGACGGGTCACATCTGTGCATCGGGCAGGGGCACGAGCAGACCCCCATAGTCCGAATGATCGCAGTCCGCACAGACGACCTCGGGATGCACCTCCGCTCACTCTTCAGGTAGACACTCACCCCGACTCGCGGTACACTCTTGCAGTTCCCTCATGGAGACCCTCTGTGAAGGAGTGTCGCCCATGCTCCAGCTGAGACGGGCCGTACGTCGGCTGCTCCGGCGCGAGCATATGCCGCGGCCCGAGCCACAGCCGCCCCTCGAAGCCACTGCCGAGGAGACCGCTACCCGGCGCGTGCTCATGATCGTCCACGATCCACCTGTCCCCTCCGAGGGCGGGCAGCGCCTCACCGCGCTCTTTGGCTGGCACGACCCGGGCGAACTCGCGCGTCGCTACATCGAGGACCTCCGCGAGGCGAGCGGCGGCTACGTCCGGTACCAGATCGTCGAGCGTATCGATGCGGACTGGTACCCGGTCAAGATCGACGGCTTTCGCTACACGAGCGAGACCTTTGTCCGGGCCTGGCGCACACGCACCATGCACCAGCCCAACGCCATCGACTACCAGGCCCAGATCGCCGCCTTTGACCTCATCGGCCGCTACAACCGCGGCGAGATGGACGAGGTCTGGTTCTTCTCCTTTCCATACGCCGGAGACTATGAGTCGACGATGCTAGGTCCGGGGGCCTTCTGGCTCAACTCGCCACCTGTGCCCAACACCGACCATGCCTCCGGCCGCTTCCCGATCATGGCCTTCAACTATGAGCGGGACGTGGACTGCATGCTGGAAAACTACTGCCACCGGGTCGAGTCGGTCATGAGCCGCGTGTATGAGCGCATGGCCCGCGGCCCGAACATGTGGCAACTCTTCACCCTTTACGACCGCATCGCGCCCGGGCGCGCCCAATGCGGCAATACCCACTTCGCCCCGAACAGCGACCGCGACTATGACTGGGGGAATCCCCGCCCCGTCCTCTGCTTCTGCGACGACTGGTACTACTACCCCGATCTCGCCGGGCGCGCCCGCGTGGTGACCGCCGCCGAGTGGGGCGGGGGAGACATGCGCGCCCATCACCTCTGGTGGCTGCGGCACCTGCCCCGCCGAACCGGCGAGACCGACGGCGTCGCCAACAACTGGTGGCGCTACGTGGTGGACCTCAACCTGGTGGAATGAGCACTGCACGCCCAGGCCGACGCAGGACGACGGCACACTTTATGCTCTGCACTCGGGCAAACGCATCGCGCGGAGGTCCCGATGGAGCCATCGCACTTTGCCAGGGTCGGCCAGCCTGCGCCCTACTTTGACATGCGGAGCACCAGGAACCTGGAGACCCTCGAGGAGCGCGTTCGCCTGCCCGACTATCGGGGTCAGTGGCTCATACTCCTCTTCTATCCTGCGGACTTTTCCTTCGTCTGCCCTACCGAGATCCGAGGCTTCCGGGACCACTACCGGCAGTTTCGCTCCCTGAGGGCCGACATCCTCGCCGTCAGCACCGATAGCGTCTACAGCCACCGGGCCTGGATCCAGACGCCGCCTGAGATGGGCGGCGTCGGGGAGTTGCCCTACCCCCTCGCCAGTGACATCACCAAGACTGTCAGCCGGCATTACGGCGTCCTCGATGAGGACGAGGGCATGGCCATGCGGAGCCTGTTCATCGTCGACCCCGATGGCATCCTCCGCTACCAGGTCGTCCACGATGCCGACGTCGGCCGCAGCATCAACGAGACGATGCGCGTGCTACAAGCCCTGCAGACCGGCGGCATATGCCCGATCGAGTGGCAGCCCGGCCAGCCACTGATCGAGCCGACCTGACCGGCCCTGCCAGGGCCATTCTGGATTCCCCGCCCCTGCGCCGCGGTATCCATTGCCCACAACTCGGTCTGCAGAGCATCATGGGGTATGCGATAGGGCACCGGCACCCATCTCGGAGGACCAGCTGCCGCGCACTGCTGCTCGGAGCACGTCGAGCAGCGGCCGCCATGCACTGCAACTGCCGAGTGCCCCCACCCCCGCCCCTCCCCCACGCAGGCGCCGGGCGCCTGCCTGGGGGAGGGGTGGTGACAGATGGGCGGTTTCGGGCGGTCG
>DYEI01000470.1 GCA_020725765.1 Anaerolinea sp.
GGGGGAGGGGTTGGGGGGGGGGGCGGCTCCGCGAGATGCCGCGCAGGCCACGGGCGCCTACGGTCCCCCCGGGCCACTTGTGGGTAATGGAGAGCGCGCCGCGGAGGCGGGGTTAGGGGTGGAGGTGCCTCGATAGGCCATGCCCTCGCCCTGCTGACCTGCGTCGACGGGGAACCGGTCCCGCCCGCGCAATATGTGGACCAAATTAGATGCGCACCAGCACGGCGAGGAGAGCCCCGAGGACGAGGTATGGGGCGTAGGGGATATAGCTCCGCCTGTGGGCTCTCCTCGTGAGCAACAGGGCGGCGGCAGCCAGGCCGCCCGCCAATGCTGTGATGGTGAGGCAGGCAAAGACCCGCGGGTAGCCTGCGATCAGGCCGACATAGCAGGCCAGCTTGACGTCCCCCCAGCCCATCTTGAGCACCCTCAAGGCCAGGAAGATCCCAAACCCCACTGCACCTGCAAGCAGCCTGTTGGGCAGCTGCGAGGGCGAGAGGGCGAGCGTGGTCAGGATGGAGAACAGGACTGCCGGCAGGAGCACGGCGTCGGGAACGATCCGCTCCTCCAGGTCGGTGACGGCAATCAAAGCGAGCGCTGCGGCGTGCAGGCTGGCGACGACTAGCTGGATGGACCAGCCGTACCGCCAGGCGAGCAGTGCGAAGAGCAGGCCGAGGCAGAGCTCGAAGAGCCAACGCCGGGCGGGGAGGCGTGAGCCGCAGGTCCGGCAACGGAGACGGCCAACGAGCAGGGCGACGGTGGCCAGAGGCTGGCCGCCGGCCGGCGAGCTCCCGCAGTAAGGGCAGACGGACTGTAGCGAGAGACTCGCGTGCTTCGGCAGCCGGTCCGCGAGGGGGTTGAGCACCGCAGCGAGGGTGACCCCTAGCGCGCCCCAGAGGGGAATCAGCATCACTCAGCCTCCGCGACCCTTTGCTTTCTTCGGGCGAGCCTAGCGCCCAAGGCGCCGCCGGAACTCGGCGGTGAGGGCCGGCACGATCTGGAAAAGGTCGCCGACGATACCGTAGGTGGCCACATTGAAGATCGGTGCCTCCGGGTCCTTGTTGATGGCGACGATCACCTTCGAAGTCTGCATCCCGGCGAGGTGCTGGATGGCCCCGGAGACTCCGCAGGCGATGTAGAGATCGGGCTTGACGGTGCGCCCCGTCTGGCCGACCTGGTGCGCATAGGGGATCCAGCCGGCGTCCACTGCCGCGCGGGAGGCGCCGACGGCGCCTCCGAGCACCTCCGCCAGCTCGCGAATGGGGTCAAAGCCCTCTGGCCCACCAACGCCGCGGCCCCCGGTCACGATGATTCGCGCATCGGCGAGGTTCACCTGTCCCGATTCGAGCACAAAGTCTGCGACCCGGCAGGCGATCCGCTCCTCTGGCAGAATGGCTGGCACGCGGACGATCTGCCCGGAGCGGGATTCGTCTGCCGGCGGCACCTCGAAAACCCGGTGGCGCACGGTGGCCATCTGTGGGCGGTGCTTGGGGCAGATGATCGTGGCCATGATGTTGCCGCCGAAAGCGGGGCGGGTCTGCCGGAGGAGACGGGTCTCGGGGTCGATGTCGAGGCCGGTGCAGTCCGCCGTCAGGCCGGTGTGAAGGTCGGTCGCGACGGCTCCGGCAAGGTCGCGCCCGCGGGCGCTGGCGCCGAGCAAAAAGATCTCTGGGCGGTACTCTCGCACCAGGTGCACGAGCACCGCAGCATACGGGTCGGTGCGGTACACGGCGAGGGTGGGGTCGTCGACAAGGAACACCCGGTCGGCGCCGTAGGCAATGGCCTCTCGTGCAATGTGGCCGACGTCGTGGCCGAGGACGCAGGCGGTGAGGGCGACCCCGAGCTCATTGGCGAGGCGCCTGCCCTGACCCATCATCTCCCAGGAGATCGTGCAGGCACGCCCCTGGAACTGCTCCACCCAGACCCAGACGCCCCGATAGGTCGCCTGGTCCGGCTCTGCCTCAGCCTCAGGCCGCTCCACACGAAGCGCCTCGGATGGGCAGGCGTCCACGCAGGCCCCGCAGAGATTGCACTGCTCGCCGACGACTATGGTGTCGCCCTCGAGCGAGAGGGCGCCAAACGGGCACACGCCCAGGCAACTCCCGCAGGCGGTACAGCGCTCAGCGAGGACAATGAGTCCGCTCACGGTGGCCTCCCTAGATGACCTTGTCTGCCAGCAGGCGGTCGGCAAGCTGGGCAGCGAGTAGGGCGGGTGTGTCCCCGGTCAGCAGTGTTGCCTGGCCGGATCGTGCGGGGGGATGGAAGATGCGCACGACCTGCGTGGGCGAACCCCGGAGGCCGAGGTACTCCGGGTTGGCCTCGGGGAGGGCCTGACAATCCCAGACCGGAATCTCCATGCGCGTCGCCCGGCGGATTCCCATAAAGGTCGGGTAGCGGGGCTGGTTGATGTCCTTCACGACGGTAAGCAGGACGGGGAGGGAGCAGTCGACGATCTCGCGGCCCTCTTCGAGCAGCCGCTCCACGCGGATGTGTGCGCTCTCTGGGTCTATCTCAAGGATCCGGCTCACGTAGGTCAGCTGGGGGATCTGTAGCTGGCGGGCGATTCCGGGGCCGACCTGGCCGGTATCCCCATCGATGGCCTGCTTGCCGCAGAGGATGATGTCAAAGGGTGCGAGGCGACGGATGGCCCGGGAGAGGGTGTAGGCGGTGGCCCAGGTGTCTGACCCGGCAAAGGCCTTGTCGGTCAGCAGGATGGCCTCGTCGGCGCCCATGGCCACAGCCTCTTTCAGGGCCTCGCGGGCCTGGGGCGGGCCCATGGTCAGGACGGTCACCTTGCCGCCAAAGCGCTCCTTCAGGCGGAGCCCTTCTTCGATGGCATAGGTGTCGAAGGGGTTGATGATGCTGGCAACGCCCTCCCGGATGAGGGTGTTGGTCTCAGGGTTGATCCTGACCTCGGTTGTATCGGGCACCTGCTTGATGCAGACGATGGCATGCATGCTGGGCTCCTTCCGGGCGGTGCGGCCGATCAGGCCTCCTGCTGCCAGACAACGGGGTCGTAGGCGGGCATCTCGCAGCGCAGGGGTCGGTCCTTGCGGTACCCGAGGGCGTACTGCGCCTGGATGAGCTGCTGTATCTCCCTGGAGCCCTCGTAGATCACCGCGCCCTTGGAGTTGCGCAGGAAGCGCTCGACGTCGTACTCGTCGGAGTAGCCGTAGGCACCGTGGACCTCGACGGCGTCGGCGGCACACTCGAAGGAGGAGACGGTCGCGTGCCACTTGGCGAGGGAGGTCTCGCGCGTATTGCGGACGCCCTGGTTCTTGAGCCAGCCGGCGCGCAGGCAGAGCAGGCGGGCCGTGTCGTACTTGAGTTGCATGTTGGCGATCATCTGCTGGACCAGCTCGTGGCGCCCGATCTCCACGCCAAAGGCCTGGCGCTCGCGCGCATAGCGGACGGAGGCATCGAGGCAGGCTCGGATCAGGCCGGTGGCGCCCCAGGCGACGGTGTAGCGCCCGTTGTCGAGGGCCGACATGGCGATGTAGAAACCCTCGCCCTCTCTCCCGAGCATGTTCTCAGCCGGGACGGGCACGTCCTTCATGGATATCCAGCCGGTGTTGCCCGCGCGCACGCCGAGCTTGCCGTGGATGGTCCCGGTCTGGACGCCGGGGAAGCTGCGCTCGATGATGAAGGCCGACATGCCGGTGTGATCCCTGGCGCGCTTTTTCTCCTGATCGGTCCAGGCGAAGACGAGAAAGTTGTCGGCGACGTCGGCCAGGGAAATCCACATCTTCTCGCCGTTGAGCACCCAGTGGTCGCCCTCGCGGCGGGCAGTCGATTGGATGCCGACGGCGTCGGAGCCAGCGGAGGGCTCGGTGAGGCCGTAGGTGGCGATCTTTTCGCCGAGAGACTGGGGAACGAGGTAGCGCTGCTTCTGCTCCTCCGTGCCCCACTGCAGAAGAGTCAGCCCGTTGAGGCCGACGTGGACGGAGAGGATGACGCGATAGGCGGTGTCGACGTACTCGAGCTCTTCGCAGGCGAGGCCTAGCGAGATAAAGTCCATGCCCGCTCCGCCGTACCGGACGGGGAGACAGATTCCGAGCAGGCCCTGAGCGGCCATCCTGGGGAGGATGCTGCGGTCGAAGGTCTGATGGCGATCGTGGTCTTTGATGTTGGGAGCGATCTCGCGGGCCGCAAAGTCGCGGACCATGCGCTGCACCATCTGGTGCTCTTCCGACAGGGCAAAGTCCATGCCTTCCTCCTCTCGTGAGGTGGCGCGCCGCCATGGCGCGAAGGCCCGGCCGGGTGGGACGGTCTCATTATACCACTGCTGCAGTGGGAAGGGCAATAGCGTGGACGGGCGGCACCCTATCGGCGCGTTGCAGCCTGGCACCGGGTGCTCGAGTCGATGACGACCACGAGGCGGGCAGGCGAGGAGGCGTAGGCGGCGAACTCGCCCGGCGAGAGCAGGCGGCCGTCGGGGCCGATGTAGTGGCCCTTGGGCGCGAGAGGCCAGCGGTCGGAGTCCGTCTTCCACCAGACCTCGAGATCCCGCGGACGGGCGGAGGGAGCAGATGCGGGTGTCGGAGCCATGGCGCACCTCACAGCGAGTCGGATGAGAGAATGACTGCATGCGTAGGTCGCCGGCTCGGGGCGAAATCCCTTACAGGTACCCCAGGCAGGATTCGAACCTGCGGCCGACTGCTTAGAAGGCAGGGCGCTCCTCGTCGGAGCCTCGGGGTACCTGACTACAACCCGTAGTGGCATCCTCCTCTCCTCACCACAACCCGTAGTGGGTCACTACATA
>DYEI01000471.1 GCA_020725765.1 Anaerolinea sp.
CTGGCGCGCCGCGGCGCGCCAGCGGAGCCCAAAACGGCCATTGGGGATGACCCCTTCCCCAGGCGAGCACGACGTGCGCGCCTGGGGGAGGGGGCGGGGGTGGGGGCCTTGCCAGCAGCGCAGAAGTACCTGCCCCCAAGGTGAACCACAGTTGTCCTCGTCGGAACGTTTTGCACCTTGACTCTATCGCCCCGAGAAGATACAATACCGCCATTGGCATGCAAGTCCTTTTGGGCACCCAGCCGCGCGCCGGGTGCCCTTTGCTTTCTCCGGCGGGCGGGTGCCGCTACCCTCTTCGTCCATTGGGAGGGAAAGCCATGAAGCGCGTACTGCTCGCCATTCTCGTCCTTCTGGCGGCGCTGCCGGGGTGTGCCCGGCGGCCGGCCGCCCTCGCCATCGGCGTCCGCACGGCCTGCGACCATTCGCCCTTTTACCTTGCAGAACAGCTGGGATACTACCGACAGGCCGGGCTGAACGTCGATCTCCGCGTCATCCCCTCCAACACCGAGATTGTCGAGGCCGCACGGCGCGGCGATCTGCAGATAGGGGCAGTCCCGGTGTCGAGCGCCATCGCAGCGATCGCGCACGGCGCACCGATTGTGATCGTCGCCATGACCGGGCGCGGCTCCGATGGCGTGCTCGTCCGCGCGGACGATGACATCGCCGGGCTCACTGACCTGCGCGGAAAAAAGATCGGCGCCGTCCGCGGCTCGATACTGGACATCCTCCTGCGCAACAGCCTGACCAGTGTGGGGCTCGATCCGGAGCGCGACGTCGAGCTCGTGTACTTTGGCCAGCTGCCGGACATGATCACCGCCCTCAAGACCAGGCAGATCGATGCGGCCTCCAACACGGAGCCGTTCATGACGCAGGCCGAGCAGGCAGGCTGGGCCCGGGTCCTGCACCGGTACACCTCCGACTGGCCGGACCATCCCTGTTGCGTCGTCTTTGCGCGCCGTGACCTGGCCGAAGAGCGCCCCGATCTCCTCGAGGCGGTCCTGCGCCTGCACGTGCGGGCGGTCGAGTACGCCAATGCGCACCCGAGGGAGACGGCGCAGGCCATCGCCCGGGTGCTTCAGGGGTTTGACGCGGAGCTGGTCGAGGCCTCGCTCGCGCCGGAGAAGATGCGGATCGACTACCGCTTCGACCCGGCGGAGCTCGCCCGCATGGCCCGGGACATGTACGAGATGGGCATGATCGAGCGTCTGCCCTCCGCCGAGGAGATGGCAGCCCCACAGCACCTGGAGAGGGTCCTGCGATGAGCGCCGGGCTACACCAGGCCTCGAACGGCGACCGGGCACCGGCCCGGGCCCTCGGGGCGCCGCGGCCATGGATGCGCGGTCTCCTGCCCCTGGCGGTCGTGGCCCTGCTCTGGGAACTGGTGCCGCAGAGCGGACTCGTCGATGCCGCGCTGCTGCCGCCGCTCTCCCGCACCCTGGCGGCGGGGGTCAGTCTCGTGCGCTCGGGCGCTCTCCTCGGCCATCTCTGGGCGAGTGTATGGCGTGTGGGGGCGGGGTATCTCGTGGCCGTGCTGGTGGCGGTGCCGGCGGGCATTGGGCTCGGCCTCTCTCGCCGGCTGGAGGGCTATGTGAGCCCCGTGCTTGCGCTCCTGCGGCCGATCTCACCGCCGGCCTGGGTACCGCTCGCCATCCTGTGGTTTGGCATCGGTGATGCGCCGGCCATCTTTATCGTATTCGTGGGCACCGTCCAGGCGATACTCGTCGGCATAGCCAGCGCCGCCCGGAGTGTGGACCGCCGCCTGGTGCAGGCCGCCCTCACGCTGGGGGCGAGTCGGCGGCAGGCTGTCCGGCTCGTGGTGCTGCCCTGCCTGGGTCCGGCGATCTTTGGCCAGTTGCGCGTAGGCCTGGCGCTGGCCTGGATGTGCGTCATGGCGGCCGAGATGGTAGCGGTGCGGCGTGGCCTTGGGTATCTGCTGATCGAGGCGCGAAATCTCTTCCAGACCGAGCGGGTGCTCCTGTGCATGGCGATCATCGGGGCGCTCGGCCTCGGGCTGGACCGCCTCCTGCGTACGCTTGAGGGCATGGTGCTGCGCTGGCAGCGAGGCATGGGTGCGGATGAGCTATTTGCGGCTGGTAGAGGTGAGCAAGACCTATCACGCTGACGGACGGGCCGTGGAGGCCCTCGCCGGTGTGAGCCTTGAGGTCCGGCAGGGCGAGTTCGTGGCCCTCGTCGGCCCCTCTGGGTGCGGCAAGACGACGCTGCTGCATCTCGTGGCCGGGCTGGAGGCCCCGAGTTCCGGGCAGATTCTCCTCGCCGGAGAGCCGATACGCGGGTGTGGCCGCGAGCGGGTCCTGGTGTTTCAGGAGCCCACGCTGTTTCCGTGGCTCACGGCCATGGACAACGTGGCCTTTGGCCTGCAGACGGCAGGGGTACCCTTGCAGGAGCGCCGGGCCTGCGCCTTCGCCCTGCTGGAGAGCCTGGGGCTCGCGGGGTTTGCCACAAGCTACCCGCACCAGCTCTCCGGCGGCATGCGGCAGCGTGTGGCCATCGCGAGGGCTCTGGCCATCTCCCCGCAAGTGCTGCTTCTCGACGAGCCCTTTGCCTCGGTCGACGCCCTGACCCGCGAGGCGTTGCAGGAGGAACTGCTGCGCCTCTGGGCGGCTCGCCGGCCGACCATCCTCTTTGTTACACACTCGCGGGAGGAGGCACTCCGCCTCGCGGACCGGGTGATCGTCCTCAGCCACCGGCCGGGTCGGGTGCGCGCGGAACTGGTTCTTCCGATGGCGCGCCCGCGCTCGGCCATGGAGCTGGCCCCTTTTCTGGAGCGTCTGCGCCGCCTGCTGGCGCAGGGCTGCCCGACGCAGGGGAGGGGCGTCGCTATCGCATAGCTCGCACGCCGGTTCAGGCCGGCGTCGGCTCCGACGGGCCGCGCAGGTCCAGCTCCTTCATCTCGCCGGTGACCGTAAAGACGACACGCTCGCAGATGTTGGTGACGCGGTCAGCATAGCGCTCGATGTTGTGCGCGATCCACAGGAGGAGCGTGGCCTGGTTGATCGTCCGTGGGTCGGCCAGCATGTAGCTCAAGAGCTCGCGGTAGATCTGGTCGTAGTAGGCATCGATCTCGTCGTCGCGGTCGACGATCTGCCGCGCGGTGTCGGCGTCCCGGCGCACAAAGCTATCGAGCGCGTCCTGCAGCATCTGCACGGCCTTTTGCGCCATCACGGGAATGTCAACCAGGGGCTTGATCAGGCGCTCGGTGCCGAGCATGATGGTGATCTTGGCGATGCCCTTGGCATGATCTGCCATGCGCTCCAGGTTGGAGGTGATATCCAGCACGGCGGCCACGATCCGCAGGTCGCTGGCCATCGGCTGCTGGGTGGCGATCAGCAGGAGGCAATCCGCCTCGAGGGCGAAGCGGCGCTCGTTGATGGTCGCGTCGCCCGCCATGATTCGCTCCGCATTCTCGAGGTCGCGCGCCCGCAAGGCCGCTATGGCTTCGAGCATGGCGTTGGCCGTCATGCGCCCGAGCTCGAGCATATCATCCTGCAGCCGCCTCAACTCCCGGTCAAATGTCTCTCTCGCCACATTCACCCCCTATCCTGAGAGCCCCGGCCCCGGTCGCTACGGATGCCGTCGCTTCCCAGCGTGCTTCTGATGCGCGCCGCGGCTCGCTAGGCGATCCCGGCGGCGCGCAGCCCGATCGCTACCAAGAGCCCGACCAGCAGGCCGAGCTCGACCAGAAGGTGCACGGCGAAGGTGTTCAGGGTCAGCTCGTTGATGCCATCGCCCGCCCACAGCCCGGCGGCCATCTGCCGGCGGTTGCGCCAGGCCGGACGCGCGGCCAGGGCAGCGGCCCCCCACGCCGCATACCAGGGCACGCGAAAGAGCGGCGCAGCCAGAAGCGCCACAAGCGACACGACCTGATTGGCCTGATACAGGCGTGCCGCGCGCTCCGGCCCCAACCGCACCAGCCAGGTCATCTTGCCCGAGCGGGCATCAGAGCGCCGATCGGCATACTCGTTGATGAGGATCACGTTGAGGATCCCCGCAGCCAGGGCCACGGCCAGCGGGGCGATGGACAGGTCAAAGTGCCCCGCCTGCAGGTAGTAGCCGGTGAGCACGGTGAGGATACCCGACCCGCCGGCAATCACCAGCTCGCCCAGCCCACGGTAGACCAGCTTGAACGGCGGCGCCGTGTAGAACCAGCCCGCGAGGGCGCCGAGGAAACCCAGCCCGAGGGTCCAGGGCCCGGTGTGCAGGACGAAGTAGAGCGAGAGGCCCAGCGGACAGGCCAGCCCCATCAGGGCGCAGGCAAAGTACAGCGCGTGCCGGCGGTTGGTGATCTTGCCCTCAACCAGGATGCGGATGCCACCGGAGTAGGCGCTGAATTCCTGGTTCTGCAGGTCCGTCTCATAGTCGAAGTAGGTGTTGCAGGCGTTGACCGCCGTCATGATCAAAAAGACGGTCACCGAGCTGACCAGGAAGACCGGCCAGTTGAACAGCCCCATGCGGTACGCAGCCAGCACCGAGCCGATAGTAAACGGCAACGATGCCGCCGGAACGGCAAAGCGCGGCACCATGATCTCGTAAAAGGCCCGCGGTGAGTTGGGCCGCGACTTGGCCAACCGCTGACGATACGCCTCGTGGACTTGCTCGAAAGTGGGCATGCCCGACCTCTACCCGCTGATAACCCGGAACAGCCTGAAGGAGTCCAGTATCGCCCCGACATTGCCGCGCCACACGGCCTGGACCTCGGCCATGACACCGTAGCCACAGTACTCACAGATCCTGGGGTCGACGTTGCGCGCGCCGCAGCCCTCCACGACCATGCCATTGGGGTGGGCCAGCCGGATCAGCCAGTGCGTCGTGTTCCATCCCGGCTTGAGCATCAGCCGCAGGGCTGCGGGTGAGTTGAGGATGGGGTAGCCCTGCTTTCGGAGGGCGATGAGGCGCTCGACCGCCCGCACCCGCTCCTCGTATCCCAGTGTGTGCTCCTCCACGCCAGGATACGGTATCTCAAAGTTCACCGAAATGGCCTTGAAGCGCGGCATATCGCTCACGATGTGATTGACACAGGCCTCGAGATCATCCACGTTGAGCCTGGAGAGGGTGATGTTGGCGTACATGTTGGGGTTGGTGCTCGCGGCGACGTTCTCGGCCATGCGGGCATAGGCTCCCTCGCCGCGCACCCGATCGTGAACGGCCGGTGAGCCATCGACGCTGATCCACACCAGGTCGCAGGGATTGTCGATGGGCAGCACGCCGTTGGTCACGCAGGCGACGTGAGAGAAGTGCTTCTTGGCGTCACGAACGAGGTCGTTGAAGCGATAGTCGCCGTCGTGCCAGAGGGTCGGCTCGCCGCCCTGCAGGAAGAGCACGCGCACTCCCTGCCGCCGGAAAGTGGCCATCATGGACTCGATCTGATGTTTCTTGAGGTGCTCGCGGGGGATGGCCCCGGTAGCGTACACGCAGTGGGCGCACTCGAGGTTGCAGTACGAGGTGATGTTGATCCCGCCGACCAGCGGCCGCCGCGCGCCGAGCAGCCGGGCCCTGGCAAAGTACAACCCGTAGTGGACGAGCTCCCCCAGGTTGAGCCCCATGGCCTGTTCCTCCTGCCAGCAAGCACACGCCTCCAGGCACCGCAACCGCTCAGACTAGTGCTGCGCCTCGAAGCGGAGATAGGCACACACGATGGCCAGCGACACGTGCACATTCAGCGACAGGCCCTTGCCATACATGGGGATATATACGGCGACGTCACAGAGGCTGAGCGTCTGGTTCGTGACCCCGTGGTCCTCATGCCCCACGACCAGGCACACCCGCTCGGGGTAATCGAGGGCACAGTATGGCACGGCCCTGTCGGTGATCTCGAGGGCGCAGATTGTGTAGCCGTCGGCCTTGAGCCCGGCGATGGCCTCCCCGGGCGTCGCCAGGTAGCGCCAGGGGACCCGGGCCTCCTTCCCCCGCGCTGCCTTGCTCAGCGCCGGGTTCGGTGGCCTCGGCGTGATTCCGGTGAGGACGACCTCTTCCAGGGCAAAAGCATCAGCGACCCGAAAGATGGAGCCTACGTTGACCGGATACTCCACGCTCTGGCAAAGGGCGACGATCTCGTGCAAGGGCGGATGCTCGCGGCGATAGGTTCGCATCAGCCGCTTCACGTCCGTCCCGCGCAGTTGTTTCATAGAGACCTATTCTATCCGCAAGGGGCGTTTATGGCAAGAGCGAAGTCGCTCGCAGTTCAGACGCGCGTTCAGTGCCTGGGGCGGAGGCAGGCTGCTGGTGGCTGTGCCGCGGAGTGCCCGCCTCGACCTGAGCCTTTGGAGCCCAACCCGCGGTACCGTCCAGAACTCGCCGAGATAACCTCCAGCCATGTCGCGTGCGAGATGGCCCTCCCCCTCGCCCCCCCCCC
>DYEI01000472.1 GCA_020725765.1 Anaerolinea sp.
CTGGCGCGCCGCGGCGCGCCAGCGAGACCCAACACACCCCTCCAAAACGAGTACGCGGGCGCTGTGCCAGCGGTGGGGGGCCAGACGCGCCTCCGCACATGGATACAGCAGGTCCCGTTCGCCCCACGCGGCTTTCTGCGTGCCCGCGACGCGGACCCTCTGTGCCGCCGCTCCGGACGAACGCTGCGGGGCGGACAGACGCGTCCTCTATCGATGGCGGGCGCCCGACTGTAGGGGCGAGGCGTCGCCTCGCCCTACGGTCGGGCGGACAGGCGCTGTCTGGCGACGCGACCGCAGAGCTGCCAGCCATCGAGCGGCAGATCGCATCCTGCCCCGTCCGCGAGCTCTCGGCGGATGCTATGGCCTCGCACCGGGCTCCCTACTGTTCCCCCGTTCCGGGGGAACGGTGGGGGGCCTGCGCCCGCCCTACGGCGACCTCACCACCATCGGCAGATACACGTAGCGCCGCACCGGCTCACTGACGGTGATCTCCCCGGTGGCCGTCGCCTGGCCGCAGGCGTTGCCGACGGTGAGGGTCACGGTGTAGACGCCGGGGCTCTCGTACCGGTGCCGCAGGGTCGCCTGATCGCTCGTGGAGCCATCCCCCAGGTCCCAGAGCCGCCAGTCATGGTTGCTGGAGGCGTCGACGAAAAGGACCTCGAGGGGAGCTACGCCCTCCGTCGGCGTGGCGACAAAGCCGGCCGTGAGCGGCCAGCAGATGGTGATGCTGTGCGTGGCGCTGACCACAGCACCACAGGCGTTCGTGGCGCTGACGCCAAGCCCGTACCGCCCCGGCGACGGCCAGGCGAGGCGGAGGACGTCGCTCAGCCCTGTCGTCCGCGTGACGACCCCCTGCCCCTCGACCTCCCACTCATACGTGATCGGCAGGGCCGCCCCCGGCGGGCTGACGGTCGCCGTGAAGGCATAGCTCTCGCCGACAGCGCCGGTTGCCGGTCCATCGAGGGCGAGCCCCTCCAGTGCCCCGCACAGCACCGTGACGCACCCCGGCACGGCGAGGACCTCCTCGCCGCAGGCGTTCGCTACGGTGAGGGTCACGGTGTAGCTCCCCGGCTGCGTGTAGGTGTGCACGGGGTTGGTAACGGTCGAGGTCGCGCCGTCGCCGAAATCCCACAGGAGCGCTGTAGCACCATCGGTGAGGTTGGTGAAGGTGACCTCGAGGGGCGCGGCGCCGGCGGTCGGCTCGGCGACAAAGGCGGGCTCGAGCCGGCCGCAGACGGTCACCCTCTGCGTGGCCGTGACGACACCGGCGGCGTTCTGCGCCGTCACCGTGATGGTGTGCAGGCCCGGCAGGTCCCACGTTACCCCGTAGACGTCGCTGCGGTAGACCGAGCCCGGCCGCACCTCCGGCGGCCCCTCATCCCTCTGCCAGGTATAGGTGATGGGCGTGCTCGCCGTTGCCGGGCTCACGGTGGCCGTAAAGGTACTCGATGTGCCGACAAAGGCGGTCGTCGGGCCCTCAAGGCCGACCGACTCCGGCGGCTGGACCCACACGCGGATCAGCTCGCCCCTCGTCAGCGAGGCGGTGCCGCAGGTGCCGGTAACGGTCAGGGTCACCGTGTACACCCCGGCATGCAGGTACAGGTTCACGGGGTCCTCGCCGGTGCTGGTCGTGCCATCGCCGAAATCCCAGAGTCTGGACGCGACCTCGCCGGTGGTCAGGCTGGTAAAGCGGACCGCAAGCGGCGCCGGCCCCGAGGTCGGCTCGGCGGAGAAGCTGACCTCCGGAGGCTGGCAGATGGTGATGGCCGCGGTGGCGCTCACCACGCCGCAGGCGTTCCGAACTGTCACCGTGATCGGGTGGACCCCCGGCGACTCCCATGAGAGGCCGGCCGCGCTGCGTGTGCCATCGGTGGTGGTGATCACCTCGCCCGCCGACTCCCAGACATAGGTGATGGGTACCGTGGCGGTGAGAGGGGAGACCGTGGCGGTGAACGTATGCTGCACGCCGGCCGCGCCCTCTTGCGGTCCCTCGAGCGTCACCGCTTCTGGGGGCGCACAGATCGTAAAGGTCCCCTCTGAGGCGAAGGGGCCGCCCACATAGGCCGAGTCGACCGCCTGCACGCTCCAGAAGTACGTGCCGGGCGGAAGATCGAGCACGGCGCTCAGGCCGTGACCGGCGTTGCCCAGGGCGGGAACCCTGCGCCAGCCACTGGCATCGGCCATCGGCGGGAGTACCTCCCCGCCGCCGGGGGTTGTGCCGATGCGGAGATTGTAGGTCAGAGAGGACGCGGGCGTGTGATCGTCGGTCGAGCCGGTCCAAGTCAGGGTCACCCTGTTCCCGGCGACCGTGGCCCGCAGGCTCGTGGGCGCACTCGGGCGCAGGTTGGTCGTCGGATAGCCGTTGCGGTAGAGCCTGGCCACATCGGTCGCCCCACGACCGACGACCAGGAGGTCGAGGTCTCCGTCGTTGTCCGCATCGCCCCAGAGCGCCGTGCCGTCGCTCACGCCGATCAGCTCGGCGCTGATCTCGCCGAAGGAATCCTCTCCGTTGTTATGGTAGACAGAGCTGACGCGTGCATCGCTGCGGGTGCCGGTCAGGGCAAAGTCCGGGGAGCCGTCGTTGTCATAGTCGCCCCAGGCGGCGGAGCCTCCCTGCGCACCGAAGTGCGTTGTCCCCAGCACAAAGCCTCCGGCCCCGGCATTGCGGTAGACGAAGTAGTGGTCTTTCGAGAAGGCCCCGCTGTAGCCACAGAGGAGCAGGTCCAGGTCGCCGTCGCCGTCATAGTCACTCCAGGAGAGCGCCCCATGGCTGACGTCGTAGAACAGGCGGACTCCGCTTTCCACAAAGCTGAGCCGGCCTTCGTTGCGCAGGAGCCGGGTGACGTAGGTGCCGTCGGCCTGCCGCCCGGTGATGGCGATGTCCAGGTCGCCGTCGTTGTCATAGTCGCCCCAGGCTGCATCGCTGCGGCCCATCTGAACCGGCAGGGTGACGGCGTCGCCGAAGGCGCCTCCCTGGTTGGGGCAGACTACACTGACCGGTGTGCTGCAGGTGCCATCCGGGCAGCCGGTGACGAGGAGGTCGAGGTCCCCATCGCCATCGGCGTCGCCCCAGGCGAGGGAGCCCTCGGCGACGCCGACGAGGTTGGCGCCCGAGTCCTCGAGGCTCGCACCGGTGTTGCGATAGACCCGGGTGGCGCGTCCTGCATCGGTCTGTCCGGAGAGGGCGAGGTCGAGGTCGCCATCGCCGTCATAGTCTCCCCAGGCGGCGGCGCCGCTGGAGTAGCCGGGGAGGGTGATCCCGCTATCAGAAAAGGTGCCATGCCCGTCGTTCAGGTAGACCCGCGTCGTGTGGCCCGTGCTCGACCCGAATGGTCGCCCGGCGATGACGACGTCGAGGTCGCCGTCGCCATCGACATCGCCCCAGGCGGCGGCAGCATAGGCGTACCCTGTGAGCGCCGGGTTGGTGATCTCAAAGAAGGGGTAGGCCGCCCGGACGGCCAGAGGCGTAAGCATCACGGTCAGCGCGAGCAGACAGGCGGCGAGGCGCAGCCGCGCAGGCGGGCGGCGATGCGAGAGCTTGGCCATGAGCGGCCTCCTTCCAGGGCACAACAGGGGGCGAATACGGTAGCGGCGCAGGGGACTCATACGGAGAGTGGCCGTCAGAGCGCCCGGCAGCCTGTAAGTGGATGTGTATGGGACACCCCGGTGGTGCGGCTTCCGTGGGCGACGGGCAGCGAGGCAGGGGTGCGGAGCCTGCGGAGGTTTGGGCTGCAGTGCGCGTATGGGAGTGATCCACCGGCTCCACATCCCGGAAGCGTGGCCAACGGCCGGCCGCGGAGCGTTGGCGGGCGGCGACGCTATCGGATCAGGCCATACGGATGGCGGGGAGGGAAACGAGCCCCGACAACGTTCGCATTATAGGGGCTTTTCGCCAAACGCGCAAATCGCGCTGCCCAACCCCGGGCCGGCCCCGTTTGCAGACCAGGCCCGGTCGGCGTATGATAAGCACGCTGCGTACAGTCCGAGCCCCGCACCGGCGGTCAGGAGGAGACCATGAGAACCATCAAGGCCGAGACGTTGACCCGGGAGGCCTTCTGGCCCTTTGGCTTCTACGCCCAGCTGATCGACCCCATCGGCGAAAAGATCGGCGCCAGGCCCATCGAGTTCTTCCGCGACCTCGCCCAGCTTGACCTCGCCGGCGCGGGGATCGCCTCCTTCTCCACCTGTCGCGTGGAGCCGCGAGAGCCGGTCATCGACGTCACCGAGTACCACACGGCCACCGGCGAGGGCATCCTTCCCCTCGACCGCGACGTCGTGATCCACGTCGGCCCGGCCACGCCCCCCGGCGACCCCGTGCCCCTGCAGCGCTTCCGGGCCTTCCGCGTGCCCCGGGGGACCGTCGTGGTCCTCCGGCCGGGCGTGTGGCACCACGCCCCCTATACCACCGGCGATGCCCCGGCCAACGTGCTGATCGTGCTGCCGGAGCGGACCTACGCCAGAGACTGCGTAGTGGTGCAGATACCTGAGGCGGAGCGCCTCAGGATCGAGATCGCCTGATGGCGATGTGCGGCCGGGGCGCAACGATCACCCATCGCTCGCCCCCTCCCCAGCGTCCCCGCGCTGCGGCGGCGAGGTATCCGTGGAATTGGGTCGTGGGCGGGCGGCGAAGCCGCCCGCCCACGACCCAATGTAAAGTACCCCCTTCCCCGTCGCAGCGGGGAAGGGGGCAGGGGGATGGGGTACCCGTCCGGAGAGGTCCAGGAGACGGCGATTGAGGCAACCTACCCGCCCCCAACCCCAGCACCGGCGTGCTGGCGCGGAGGAGATGGGGGTGGGGGCGCCTCCCAAAGGAGCAAAGCCATGCCACGAATCGAGGATCAGCTTGCCCTGGCGTTTGTCTGCGCGCGATGCCATAGCAAAGGCGCACACGTCGAGCGCCTGGCCATGTCGGGCACCGGCCTCTCGCGCCTCCTCGAGATACAGCCCTACCGCTACGCTTTTGTGTCCTGCCGCAACTGCGGCTACACCGAGGTCTACAACCTGCGCATGCTGGAGGGCAAGGACAACCTCGGCGATTTTCTCGACGTGCTCTTTGCCGGCTAGGATCTGCTTGCGCGAGCCCCGGGGCAAGCCCGGTCGGAGGAGACGCAGGTTTCGTCTCGCGCTTTCTCACCCCGGCGGCTGGCATTCCGGAGGATCCTGTCACGGCTCGGCCCACTGCACGCCCGTGCCCTCCTGGGCCGAACGCCTCCGCAGGCAGCGCTACACCGCCGGGCAACTCTCGGCGCGGGGCGGAGGGCTGCACTGCGAGGTGCAAGGCGAGCAGGTCCACATCGGCGGCAGGGCAGTCAACTACCTCACCGGCACGATCGACCTGTAGGGCGCGCCCTGGCGGGGGTGCAAGGGGGCACAGGGACTAACATAAGAACGGCGCAGACCTCTTCTGCGCGCGACAGAAGTGCCCCCGCCTCTCGGGGCGTGCGCCGCCTTGCCCCGTGGCCAAGGCGGGGCCAAACCCCGCGCCCCGCCCCGGCCCCATCCTATGCATTACCCACAAGTCGGGCTGCAGAGGATCACGGGGCATGAGATAGTGCCCTGGCGCCCATCCCAGCGGGCCACCCACCGCACACACCGGTGGCTGGAACACGCCGAGCGGCAGCCGCGATGTGCTGCAACTGCAGGGTGCCCCCTCCCCTGCCCCTCCCCCAGGCAGGCGCCCAGCGCCTGCCTGGGGGAGGGGTGATGACAGATGGGCGGTTTCGGGCAGTCGAGCGCGCC
>DYEI01000473.1 GCA_020725765.1 Anaerolinea sp.
CTGGCGCGCCGCGGCGCGCCAGCGGAGCCCAAAACACCCTGTAAAGTCTTCCCCCTCCCCGGAACGGACGTCGCGGCGTCCGCTCCGGGGAGGGGGCGAGGGGGAGGGGCATCGCGGACGCAGCATGGCTGGAGGTCATCTCGGCGAGTTTTGGGCGGTACCGCGAGTTGCGCTCCGAAGGGCCAAAGTCGAGCCCATAGAGGGAGAACCCCCTCCCCGGGTCGGCCTGCGGGCCGACCCGGGGAGGGGGCGCCGGGGGTGGGGGCCTTCCCAGCAGCAGGAGAAGTGAGCCCGTCTCCGATCTGGCCACACGGGGCCCGCCTGCCGGATTCGACAAAGGCCCCGAATTGATGTATCCTAAAGGCTTGTCTGCGGATAGATTGCGCCCGGAACCCGAGAGGGGCCGGCTAACGGATACACACGAGGAGGGGAACTGCTTTGGCCAATACCAGGTCTGCCATGAAGGCCATGCGCGTCGCGGAGCGCCGGCGCATCCGCAATCGTATGATTCGCTCTCGCACCCGGACCTTTGTCAAGAAGGCACGCGTCGCGATTGCCACGGCGCCAGCCGCGCCGACGACCGAAGAGGCCCTGCGCCAGGCGATCAGCGCCCTCGACCGCGCGGTGACCAAGGGCGTGCTGCATCGCAACAGCGCCGCCCGCCGCAAGGCACGCCTCATGCGGCAGTGGCAGCAGCTCCGACAGCAAGCCGCTGCCGGCTGAGCCGCGACCACGGAGACCGATTACCCGCCCCGGCCGCGGCGACCCTGCCCCGCGGTGACGGTGCGCGTAGACGCGGCCCCTCTCCGAAGCGTACCCTTCGCGCGCTTCGGAGAGGGGCTGTTTCGTGAGGCGGCCTGAGGTGCCAGGCCGGGCCAGGCCACACCCCGCCGCCATCCCCGGGGCACCGATTGCCCTCGGCTGAGGCCAGCCGCCTCGCAACGCAATCCCCTGCCATGGCGCCCCGTACTCTGGCATGCCAGTCAGTTGCAAACGCGCTACCAGAATGGTATAATCCCCTCCGCAACTTCTCCGCGTTTCCCGAGGGCACTGCTCTGGCCACCCACCTGCCGCGGACACGTCGCCGGAACCTGGCCGGGAGGGGCCCCACTGTCGGGAATCCTGCCTGGAGAGCCGTTATACCCTGTCCGGCGGAGGCCGGAGGTTCCGGAGGAAGCCCTTTCATGCTGGCAAAGGTCCGCGTGCAGACCGATCGCCCAATCGGCCGCATTGACCGAAACCTGTACGGACACTTTATCGAGCACCTCGGCCGCTGCATCTATGGCGGCCTGTGGGCCGAGATGCTCGTGAGCCGCAAGTTCGAGGCTCAGGACCTCAAAGAGTTCGGAGTGGTGCATCCCTGGCAGTCCGTCGGCAGGGGGCCGGGGGTGCGCTTTGATCACGATAACACGACCTTCTACACCGGCCGCCAGTCCCAGCGCATCAGCGTGCATCAGGATGATGGCCGGCCTCACGGCGTGAGCCAGGGGCCACTGGCGCTGCAGCGCGACCGGCGCTATCACCTCCGGGTCGTCGCGCGACAGGCGGGCCTTTCGGGCCCGCTGCGTTTCGCCCTCGAGGACGTCGACGGACAGCCATACGTTGAGCAGGAGGTCCTCTGCCCTCAAGGGGATTGGCATGTGCTCGAGACGGACCTGCTCTGCCCCGCCGATGACCTGCTCGGTCGCCTCTCCATCACCTTTCGGGGCACTGGCACGCTCTGGCTGGGCGCTGCCTCCCTCATGCCCGCCGAGACGCGCGGAGGCTGGCGCGCTGACGTGGTGGAGGCGGTGCGGGGTTTGCGGCCCTCGTTTCTGCGCTGGCCGGGCGGCAACTTTGCCTCAGCCTATCACTGGCAGGATGGCATCGGCCCGCGGGACCGGCGCCCGAGCCGCATCGACCCCGCCTGGGGAGCGCTGGAGCCGAACGACGTCGGCACCGACGAGTTCATGGCCCTCTGCCGGGACCTCGGCACCGAGCCATACCTGTGTGTGAACGTCGGCTCGGGCACCCCCGAGGAGGCAGCGGCCTGGGTAGAGTATTGCAACGGTCCTGCCGATAGCACCTATGGCGCCCTGCGGGCCGCCAATGGCCATCCGGAGCCGTATCGCGTGCGCTACTGGGGGGTCGGCAACGAGATCTATGGGAACTGGCAGCCCGGCCATGTGGATGCCGAGACCTATGCCCGGCGCGCGCTCGAGTTCGCCCGGGCCATGCGGGCGGTTGACCCGGAGATTGTGCTCATCGGCGTTGGCGCCCAAGAGTACGAGGCACCCGGCTGGAACGACGCGGTGCTGGGCATCGTGCGCGATCGCATGGACTACCTGAGCCTGCACCACTACACGCCAGGCTATGCCGCGGGCGAGCTGCCCATCGACCATGTGCCCCCGCACGAAGAGCTGTATCCGGTGGTGATGGCGGGGCCAGAGCGGGTGGAAGAGCTCTTGCGCGATGTGGGCGGGCTCATCGCGCGGCACGGCCTCGAAGAACGGGTGCATATCGCCCTGGACGAGTGGAACGTCTGGCTCTTTGCTCACTACGAGTGCCGCTTGGAGGAGCCATTCCTGCTGCGCGACGGGCTGTACGTGGTCAGCGTGTTCAACGCCCTGCACCGGAACTGCCGCCTGGTCCGAATGGCCAGCCTGGCGCAGCTCGTCAACGTGCTGGGCGCCATCTACACGACGCCGACCGGGCTCTTCCTGACCCCGGTGTACCTGGCCAACAGGCTCATCGTCGAGCACAGCGGCACCATCAGCGTCGAGACCGCGGTCGAGAGCCCTACCTTCTCGGCACCCGCGGCGGTCCTGATGCCTGCCCGTCCGCAGGCCCGGTACGTCGATGCCATGGCTACTGTGAGCGAGGAGGGCGACCGGCTCTACCTGTCGCTGGTGAACCGGCACCGGCACGACCCGATCGCCGTCGAGGTTGAGATCGCCGGCTCCCGGGTGCAGATGCAGGGGATCGGGCACCAGCTCCATGGGCCCAGCGCCCTCAGCGGCAACAGCATCACCAACCCGGATGTGGTCCGCCTCGACCCTGTCGAGCCCTTCCTCGCCGGCAATCGCTTCACCTACACGCTGCCGGCCCACTCGGCCACCGTGCTCGAGTTGAGCCTGGAGCCGTAGCAGTTCGCACGCTACGGCCTGTGGCATTTCCCCCCATACAGAAACCAAAAGCGGGCGATGGACCGGATGGGTCCATCGCCCGCCTTGCGACCGTCGCCTACTCGGAGCAGTGCCCGGGGCCGATCAGCCCGTTGTTGTAGCTATCCAGGGTGGCAGCCCTGGCGATAGCGAGGCTGCGCACCGTCTTGGAGAGCTTGTAAGTTGGCGTGTACGTGTCGAAAAAGCTCTGCGCCCAGTCCAGTGCCGCATCGACCTCGGCGGTCGAGGAGGCGCCGTTCAGGATGTTGAGCCTGGCGGCGATGTAGGCGTGGGCCAGGATGTAGTAGGCGTTCCCGCCCTCGGGCGGCGTCCACAGCACCTTGTACCAGCTCTGCCCGCTGAGGAAGAAGAGGCCATCCTCGCCGATCTGCGCCCACGTCTCGTCGTAGGGTGCCGGGCCGTACCTGGAGTGAGTCTTCCAGTAGCCCGGAGTCAGGGTGCAGCCGAAGCAGGGCACGCTGATATCGACCGTCCACGAGTCCGACCCCGTGGCGCCCGTGTCGTTGGCCTCGAACGAGGCGACGTTCACGAACTGATAGTCGCCACACTCGCTGTACGGGCCGACGGTCAGCGCATAGGTGTAGGTGTGAGGCGCGTCACCGAAGCAGACGGTGCCCAGTGCGCCGTACTGATCATCGGTGACGTCGATGCACTCGTCGACGACCGTGGTGGGATCGCCAAAGGTGACGTCTGCCGTGCCAGAGCCGCCGCGGACCGGACCGGTGGTGGTAACCGTGGCCGTATTGGTGCGGGAGCTCGCGTCCGGCAGGGCAGCCTCATAGCTGCAGGTGAGGGTGCCATGCGGCCCCAGCGTGTACGGCAGCGAGACACCACTCACGGTAGCGGCGATGTCGGGGCTCACCACGTCAGTGATGCTCTGGATGACGGCCGGGTTCACCGGGTCGGGGTTATAGATTGTGATCGTCCCGCTCACCGCCCAGTCGCTGTCGGTGTAGGTCGCGTCGACGGTCACGTCATAGTTCACGGTGAACTGCTGCCCCGGCGAGAGCGTGAGCTCGGTCTGGTCGCCGACCTTGTCGATAGTCCAGCTCCAGGTGCGCGTGTAGGTCGGGTGCGCATCTTTGCTGACAATGAGCTCATAGTCGAAGCAGAACTCGACGTGGCTCACCGCGTAGGGCACGCCGGTGTTGGGGTTGGTCGGCGCGGACAGGTCGGTGTCTCCGTCGTAGGAGCCACCATACCGGTACACGTTGGCGTTCGGCCCGCCCTTGACGACGACGCAGTTGACCACAATGCCGGGGCTGGCCTCCCAGGCGACGTACAGGCCGTCGGTCACGACGATCCGTAGCCAGAGGTTGTGTGCTTCATCGATCACACGAGTGATCGTCCCGCGGGGATTGTCGTCAAACTTGTAGGAAGCCCCGCTCGGGCAGCTGATGTCCGCGCAGTTGGGGTTCCCTTCCCAGTACTCCGGAGATACAGCTGCGGCGCCCGCGGTGATGACGCTCCCTGCAAGGCCTAAGGCCAGCAGGGCAACGATGGCCAGTGCAAGGTACTTCTTGCGACCCATGTCGCCCCTCCCGTCCTCTCGGAATGTGCTCGGACCACACGAAATAAACCGCTGTCGCGTGCAGGTAGACCTCGTCGTCTCAGACCCGCCTGTCCGGCGCCTTTTGGAATGGGAGGAGAGAGTTGTCCGGCACCAGCACGGCCCCGACGGCCGGCGCGCGCCCACCACAGACGTGCCTGCGGACTTGCCTTGCACCTCCTGGCAATGCTGCCAACCCTCGGAGACGCGGCCCCTCTGCCTGCGGTCCCCGGGGAAACCACCTCTTACCTCATTGTACGACCGTCAGGTAAACGGGCCGTAAACGCCAGGTAACAGCCAGGCAGCCTGCAGCTGTCTGCGCTAGTACAGGCAAGGGGTAGGATGTGGGGGGCCACAGGCGCTAACTTGGCAAACGCCAGTCTGCCTGTTTCTGCGAATGCCCCAGGCCTCGCCCCCGCCGCGGCCTATCCATTACCCATAAGTGGCCTGGGGGGAGCGAAAGCGCCCGTCGCCTGCGCAGCATCTCGCGGAGCCGCCCCCACCCCTGACCCC